>DATNNN010000193.1:0-25487 GCA_035601815.1 Xanthobacteraceae bacterium
CAGCGCGGCCTCTATCTCACCGCGCTCGCCGAGGCCACCAAGCGCGCCGAGGCCACGCAGGACCCGAAGTCGATGACGCTGATCGCCGAGATTTATCTCAACGGCAACGGCGTGAAGCAGGACGAGAAGAAAGCCGCCGAGTGGTATCGCCTCGCCGCCGACCGTGGGGACCGCGAGGCGCAGTTCGGCCTCGGGCTCCTCTACCTGACCGGCCGCGGCGTCGCCCGCGACCGCGCCGAGGCCGCCCGCCACTTCCAGGCCGCGGCCGAGGGGGGCTACGCGCCCGCCGCCTATAACCTCGCGCTGTTCTACGTTGAGGGGCAGGTGGTGCCGAAGGACATCGCTGCCGCCGTCAAGTGGTTCCGCGCCGCGGCCGACCAGGATCTTGCCGACGCCCAATACGCGCTCGCCGGGCTGTACCAGGAAGGAACCGGCGTCGCGAAGAGCCAGGAAGAGGCCGTTCGCTGGCTCGGGCGCGCCGCGGCACTCGGCCAGATTCCGGCGATGGTCGAGTACGCGATCGCGCTGTTCAACGGCAACGGCGTCGCCAAGGACGAAGCCGGCGCCGCCCGCCTGTTCCGCCGCGCGGCACTTGCCGGCAACGCGGTGGCGCAAAACCGCCTCGCCCGCATCCTGTTCACCGGCCGCGGCTTGCCCGTCGATCCGGTGGAGGGCGCCGCCTGGCACCTGCTCGCGCGCGCGCAAGGAGTCGCCGATCCCCTGCTCGACGAGTTTCTCGCCAAACTCAGCAAGGACGACCAGGCCGCCGCCGAGAAGCGCGCCGCCGCGCGGGTCGGCGGCAAGCTTCCGCCCCACACTTGACGGCCTCATGCCCGGACTGGCACCAGAAGCGCCACTCCGAGGACAATCATGAAGATCAACGGCAACGAGATCCGGCCAGGCATGGTCATCGAGCACGACGGCTCGCTGTGGGCCGCGGTGAAGGCCATGGCGGTGAAGCCGGGCAAGGGCCCCGCCTACAACCAGGTCGAGCTCAAGAACCTCATCGACGGCCGCAAGCTCAACAACCGCTTCGGCTCCGACGAGCGGGTCGAGCGCGTGCGCCTGGAGCAGAAGGATTTCCAGTTTCTCTACAAGCAGGGCGACGCCCTCGTGTTCATGGACCTCGACACATACGACCAGATCGAGTTGCCCGAGGAATTCGTCGGCGAGCGCTCGGCGTTCCTGCAGGACGGCATGAAGGTCACGCTCGAGATGCACGACGAGCGCGCCATCGGCATCAAGCTGCCGGACCAGGTGACGCTCGAGGTGGTGGAGGCCGACGCGGTGGTGCGCGGCCAGACCGCGGCCTCATCCTACAAGCCCGCCAAGCTCGAGAACGGCGTCAAGGTCATGGTGCCGCCCTTCATCGTGACCGGCGAGAAGGTCGTCGTCGATACCAACGAGCTCACCTACATCCGCCGCGCGGAGTGATGCTCCGCTCCGCCCTCATCAACGTGATGGTCGCGGCGGCCCGCAAGGCGTCGCGCGCACTGTTGCGCGACTTCGGCGAGGTGGAGAACCTCCAGGTTTCGCTCAAGGGTCCCGCCAACTTCGTCACCAACGCCGACCGGCGCGCCGAAGAAATCATCCACCGCGAGCTGTCCAAGGCGCGTCCCGCCTACGGCTTCCTCATGGAAGAGCGCGGCCGCATCGCCGGCAGCGACGACAAGAACACATGGATCGTCGACCCCCTCGACGGCACCACCAACTTCATGCACGGCATCCCGTTGTTCGCGATCTCCATCGCGCTCGTGCGCGAGGGCGTGCCGTTCGCCGGCATCGTTTTTCACCCGACCAGCGACGAACTGTTCATGGCCGAGCGCGGCCGCGGCGCGTATGTCAACGACCGCCGCTTGCGCGTGGCCGCCCGCCGCGATCTCGCCGAATG
Source organism: Xanthobacteraceae bacterium (assembly GCA_035601815.1). Taxonomy (GTDB): domain Bacteria; phylum Pseudomonadota; class Alphaproteobacteria; order Rhizobiales; family Xanthobacteraceae; genus DATNNN01. The sequence goes on from DATNNN010000193.1 coordinate 1,892, forward strand.
CGTCATCTGCTGCGGCATTCCCCACCGCGGGCGCGGCGACACCGCCCGCTTCCGCGCCGAGCTCGGCGCAGTGCAGGACCAGGTCGCCGGCGTGCGGCGCACCGGGGCCGCAGCGCTCGACCTCGCCTGGGTCGCCGCCGGGCGCTACGACGGCTTCTGGGAGCGCGGTCTGTCGCCGTGGGACATCGCCGCCGGGCTCGTGATCCTGCGCGAGGCGGGCGGTTTCGCCACCGATCTCAACGGTGCCGAAGAGGTGCTCGACAAGGACACCATCGTCGCCGGCAATGAGCACGTGCATGCAGCCCTGCGCAAAGTGCTGCAGGCCGCCTGATCCGCCTCGTTTTCGCCCAGAGCGCCCGGCATTCCCTTTCCACCCGCCTGTGCCATAGTTGCGGACGGAATCGGCTCGCATGGCTGCCAAAAAGGAAATCGACCCCTACGGCAAGGTTTCCTCGCCCCGGATTTTTCTCGTCCGGATGGCGGTTTTTCTCGTGCTGGCGGCGCTCGTCTGCGTATTGCTCTACCGGCCAATCTGGACCGCCTTTCTCGCCAATCCGGGCCTGAACGGCATCATCCTCGGCACCCTTCTGATCGGCATCCTGCTGGCGCTGCGCCAGGTGCTGCGCCTGTTCCCCGAGATCGAGTGGGTGAACGGCTTTCGTCTCGCCGACCCGGGCCTCGCGGTGAACGAGCCGCCCGTCTTGCTCGCGCCCATGGCGGCGCTGCTCGGCGACCGCATCGGCCGCATGGCCATGTCGCAGACCACCATGCGGGGCATTCTCGACTCAATCGGCACCCGCCTCGACGAGGCGCGCGACGTGGGGCGCTATCTCACCGGCCTTCTGGTCTTCCTCGGCCTGCTCGGCACCTTCTGGGGCCTGCTCGAGACCGTGGGCTCGATCGGCAAGGTGATCTCGTCGCTCCAGGTCGGTGCCGACGCGGGCGCGATCTTCGAGGACTTGAAAAGCGGCATTGCGGCACCCCTCGGCGGCATGGGCATCGCATTCTCCTCGTCGCTATTCGGCCTCTCCGGCTCGCTGGTGCTCGGCTTCCTCGATCTGCAGGCGGGTCAGGCGCAGAACCGCTTCTATACGGACCTGGAAGATTGGCTCTCCACCACCGTGCGCGATCTCGGCGTCGGAACCGAGGGCGGCAGCGGCGCGCCCAGCACCAAGATGGTGGAGGACTTCAGCAGCGCGGTAGCTCGCCTCGAGAAGGTGACGAAGTCGGGCGCCGGCTTCCCCTCCATCCAGGTGGACGAGCTCGCGGTTGCGATCCAGCGCCTCGAGCACGCGGTGAAACCGGTGATTGCCGTCGCCGCCTTCCCGGTCGAGGCGGTGACCCAGGCGATCCGCCGCCTGGAAGAGGTGGTGGCGGAATCCGGATCGCAGCGCGCGAGCAAGGCCATGGTCCAGCTCGCCGACAGCCTGCAGACCGTGGTCCAGCACATGCGCACCGAGCAACAGATGCTGCGCGACTGGGTCGAGGCCAACGCAGAGCAGCAGCACGAGATCCGCCGGCTACTGGAGCGGCTCTCCCGCGTCGAGCCCGTCGGCGGGAGGCGGTAAGTGGCGCTCGGCCGCGCGCGCGGGCGCGAGCGCACCGTCGACTACTGGCCGGGGTTCGTCGACGCCCTGTCGACGCTCCTCCTCGTCTTCATTTTCCTGCTGTCGGTGTTCATGCTGACGCAGTTCTTCCTGTCGCAGGAGATCACCGGCAAGGAGAACATCCTCAACCGCCTCACCGCGCAACTGAGGCAGCTTTCGGAGATCCTGGCGCTGGAGCGCGCCAACTCCGGTTCGCTGGAAGACCAGCTCGCCTCGCTGCGCGCGAGCCTGCGGGCCGCCGAGACCGAGCGCGACCGGCTGCGCGGCGAAGGCGGCGGTACTGATGTGAAGGCGCTCACCAGCGAGCTCGAAGCCGAGCGGCAATTGAGCGAGCGCCAGGTGTCGCAGATCGCGCTCCTGAACCAGCAGCTCTCGGCGCTCCGGCGCCAGCTCGCGGCAATCGAGGAAGCGCTCGACGCCTCGGAGAAACGCAACCGCGAGAGCCAGACCAAGATCAGCGACCTCGGCCAGCGCCTCAACCTCGCGCTGGCGCAACGCGTGCAGGAGCTGCAACGCTACCGCTCCGAGTTCTTCGGCCGCCTGCGCGAGATCCTCGGCAACCGGCCCGATATCCGCATCGTCGGCGACCGTTTCGTGTTCCAGTCGGAGGTGCTGTTCGATGTGGGCCAGGCGGCGCTCAAGCCCGAGGCGCGGCCCGAGCTCGACAAGCTCGCCGCGCTTCTCGTGGAACTGGAGGGCAAGATTCCGGCCGACATCCCCTGGGTGATCCGCATCGACGGCCATACCGACGTCCGGCCGATCGCAACCGCGGTATTCCCGTCGAACTGGGCGCTGTCCGCCGCCCGCGCCATCTCCGTGGCGCAATACCTGATCGGCAAGGGCATGTCGCCGCAGCACATCCTGCCTGCGGGCTTCGGCGAGTATCAACCGATCGATCCGGGCACCACCGAAGAAGCGTACCGCCGCAACCGGCGGATCGAGCTCAAGCTCACCGATCGCTGATCAGGCGGCCGAGCCGAACTGCAGCTGCGCGAGGCGCGCGTAAAGCCCGCCCTCGGCGACGAGGCTCGCGTGGGTGCCTTCCTCGACGATCTTGCCGCGTTCCAGGACGACGATGCGGTCGGCCCCGAGCACGGTCGCCAGCCGATGCGCGATCACGATCGAGGTGCGGCCGTGCATGGATTGCTCCAGCGCCTTCTGCACCAGGGTCTCGCTCTCCGCGTCGAGCGACGAGGTCGCCTCGTCCAGGAGCATCACCGGCGCGTCGCGCAGCACCGCCCGGGCGATGGCGATGCGCTGGCGCTGGCCGCCGGAAAGCGTGACGCCCCGCTCGCCAATCTGCGTATCGTAGCCCTGCGGCAGGTCGCGCACGAATTCGTCGACAAGTGCGAGCGCGCCTGCGCGCTCGACCTCGCCGCGGGTGGCACTCGGCCGGCCAAGGCGGATGTTCTCGCGCACGGTGGCGGCGAAGATCGCCACGTCCTGGGCCACGAGCGCCGTCGCCTCGCGCACCGCCCGCGGATCGGCGAGCGCGATGTCGATCCCGTCGAGGAGAATGCGCCCGGCCTTGGGGTCGTAGAAGCGCAGCAGCAGATGAAAGAGCGTGCTCTTGCCCGCGCCAGAGGGTCCCACCACCGCGAGGCGCTCGCCGGGATCGACCTTGAAGCTCACGCCCTTCAAGACGAGGGCCTCCGGCCGGGTCGGATAGGCGAAGCTCAACTGGTCGAAGCGGATGGCGCCGCGCACCGGCGAAGGCAGCGGCACCGGATTCGCCGGTACGCGTACGTCGGGCTGCACCGAAAGCAACTCGGCGATGCGCCCGGCGGCACCCGCGGCCTGCACCATCTCGCCCCACACTTCCGTGAGCGCGCCGAGCGAGCCCGCGGCGAGCACCGCGTAAATCACGAACTGGCTGAGCAGGCCGGGGGTCATGCGCCCAGCCAGCACGTCCTGCGCACCGGTCCACAGCACCCACACCACGCTCGCGAACACGAGGAAAATCACGGACGCGGTGAGCAGCGCCCGCGCGCTGGTCGACAGCCGTGCGGCGTGGAACGCGCGCTCGACCTCGGTGGCGAAGCGCCGTCGCAGCGGCTCCTCGCCGGTGAAGGCCTGGATCGTGCGCACGGCGCCGATCGCCTCGGCCGCCACCGCCGAGGCGTCGGCGAGCGTGTCTTGGGCAAGGCGCGAGCGCCCGCGCACGGTTCGCCCGAAGGCGACGAGCGGCAGCACGACGAGCGGGATGGCAAGCAGGACGAGGCCGGCGAGGCGTGGGCTCGTCCACACCATGAGCGCGATCGAGCCGATGACGAGCACGACGTTGCGCAGCGCGATCGAGGCCGACGCCCCCACCGCCGATTTGATCTGCGTAGTGTCGGCGGTGAGCCGCGACACGAGCTCGCCGGTCCGCGCTTGATCGTAAAAGGCCGCCGAAAGGCCGACGAGGTGGCTGAACAGGGCCGCGCGCAGGTCGGCCACCACGCGCTCGCCGAGCGTGATCACCAGGTAGTAACGGGCGGCCGTGGCCGCGGCGAGCACGGCGGCGACCCCTACCATGACAGCGAAGTAGCGGTCGATGAAGCCCGCGTTCTCCGGCGCGAAGCCGAAGTCGATCATGCGCCGCACCGCCACCGGCACCACCAGCGTGGCAGTGGCGGCGACCGCGAGCGCGACCAGCGCCGCCAGGATGCGCCCGCGATAGCGCATGACATGCGGCAGCAGCGCCAGAAGCGGCGTGAGCGAACGGGTTGCCGGTGTGGCTTGAGTCAAGTTCCGCTCTCTAGTATGAAGCCGCGACATTTCTGCGGAAGCGGCCGAACGCGGCTGGGTTCCGCCCCCACGAGATCCGAGGACCAGCCATGAAGCCCGGTATCCACCCTGAATATCACCTCATCAAGGTGGCGATGACGGACGGCACCGAATACACGACGCGCTCGACCTGGGGCAAGGAGGGCGACGTGCTGCATCTCGACATCGACCCCAAGACGCATCCGGCCTGGACTGGCGGCCAGCAGCAGCTGCTCGACCGCGGCGGCCGTCTGTCGCGCTTCCAGAAGAAATTCGCGGGCTTCATCAAGAGCTGACGCGGGCTCTCGGCCGGCGACGCTTTTCAGCCCCCGCGCTCCGGCGCGGGGGTTTTGCTTTTCTAGCGCCGCTGCTGCACCGCTTCGAAAGCCGCGCGCAGCAAGCCCATCTGCAGCTCGATGGGGTTGGCGGCGGGTTCGGCGGCGGCCTTGCGATAGATTAGCGCGTCGAGCCGCGTGACCTGCTCATGCAGATTCCGCGCGTGGTCGATGAGCGCGGCGAGGCGTTTGGGCAGCGCCGCCTGTGCATCGGCGGGCGGCGGATCGAAGCGGGTGAGCTTGACCTTGGTCTTCTCCGTGCGCGCCTGGTCGGGGCTGAGCTCGCCCTCGTTGACCGCGCGCTGCAGAAGCAGCCACGACGCAAGCTGCATCAGCCGCGTGGTGAGCCGCATGGATTCCGTCGCATAGGTGAGCGCTGCCGCGCGCGTGAGGCGCTTGGCCTCCTGGCGGCCCGGACCGTCGAGGTAGGCGGCGGTGGCTTCCACCAGCGCCATGCCTTCCTTGAACAGCGCGGTGAAGGATTCGCCGGCCGCCATCCGCTGCGACAGGACGACGGGCTCTGGGGTACTGCGTACTGGATCGGACATGGATGCTCCGGCTATTGAAGCGCCTGCCGCCTCTTTCGTCCAGAGCACGGCGCGACCTCGGCCAATGCCGTTGCAAGCCCTGCGCCGCTTGGTCCCGTGCCGGTTCGGGACAAAAAAGAGCCGCCCGGAGGCGGCTCAAGGTGTTCACAGGGAGGCGTCAAACAGAGTGGACAGGAGCCACTCAACGTCCAGAAGCTGGACGGGCTGATAATCCTCCTGAAACCTTAACTAATGGTTAATTCGCGATGCTCAGCGCTTGAAGAACGTGTCGGCGCTGGACCGGCTCGCCTCTTTGGTGCGGATCGCGCCATCGAGCCGGGCGATCTCCGCCTGCAGCGCGGCGACGCGCTCCCTCAGCTCCTCCACCGACAGCAACGTGAGATCCGCACCGAGCTCATGCACTTTCGGCGGCTTGCGGACCGGTTCTTCGTCCATCGAGCGCTCCCTGCCGCAAGACTAGCCGAGGGCGCGCGCCGTTGTCATCGGTGACCAAGGATCGTACAGACGGTCGGTTTCCCGGAGTTCCGCATGTCCAAGCTGCCGCAGCGCATGACCGCGATCGCCATCAAGACCCCCGGCGGACCAGAAGCGCTGGTGCCCGAGGAGCGCCTGGTGCCGGCGCCGGGACCGAGTGAGATTCTCGTGCGCGTGCGCGCCGCCGGCGTGAACCGTCCCGACGTCATGCAGCGCCAAGGCAAGTATCCGCCGCCGTCCGGCGCTCCCGACATCCCCGGCCTCGAGATCGCGGGCGAGGTCGCCGCGGCCGGCGCCAAGGTAAAGCGCTGGAAGATCGGCGACGCCGTCACCGCGCTCGTGGTCGGCGGCGGCTACGCCGAGTATGCCCTCGCCGACGAGACGAACGCGCTGCCGGTGCCCAAGGGATTTTCCTTCATCGAGGCGGCGGCGCTGCCCGAGACCTTCTTCACCGTATGGCACAACATGATGGAGCGCGGCCGCCTGAAATCCGGCGAGACCGTACTCGTGCATGGCGGCTCGAGCGGCATCGGCACCACCGCCATCATGCTGGCGAAGGCCTTCGGCGCCACGGTGATCGTCACCGCCGGCTCGCCGGAAAAATGCGCGGCGTGCAAGAGGCTCGGCGCCGACGTCGCCATCAACTACAAGACCGAGGACTTCGTGGCGAAGACCAAGGAGGCGACCGGCGGCCGCGGCGCCGATGTCATCCTCGACATGGTGGGCGGCGATTACGTGGACCGCAACTACGACGCCGCCGCGGTCGATGGCCGCATCGTGCAGATCGCGACCCAGCAGGGCTCGCAGGTCAAGATCAACGTCCTCAAGATCATGCAAAAGCGCCTCACCCACACCGGTTCGACGCTGCGGCCGCGGCCGGTGGCCGACAAGGCCGCGATCGCGCGGGCGCTCGAGGAGAAGGTCTGGCCGCTGCTCAGCGCCGGCAAGATCAAGCCGGTCATCGATTCCGTCCAGCCCCTGGTGAAGGCGTCGGAAGCCCATGCCCGCATGGATTCGAGCGCCCACGTCGGCAAGATCGTGCTCGAGGTGCCCTGACCATTGCCTTGCCGCCGCCGCAAGCGGACGATACTTGTCACGTTCGGCCAGCCACTTACGGGCCGTAACGGGGGTCCGCGCTTGCGGTTCGGTCGGCTTCTCGCGTTCCTGCTGCTTGCGTTCGCCGGTCTCGGCGCCGGCCGGGCGCTCGCCGTCGAGGCGGTGCAGATCCGCCTCGGCACGCCGGCGATCGACCTCTCGCCCGGCGCTGAGCGCTACACCACCGACGGCGACCGGCTGCTCGTCTCCACCGCCCCCGCCGCCGACGGCATCGTGCGCCGCATCGAGGTGCGCGCGCGCGAGCCGCAGGGCGCCACCAACTGGGTCGTGTTCGCGCTCGCCAACAACACCGACGAGCAGGTCGACCGGCTGATCGTGGCGCCGCACTACACGATGGTGGGCTCCGGGCTGTTCTGGCCGGACCTCGGCTCGGTGCGCCTCGTCAACATCACCCCGAGCCAGGGCTTCCGCCCCGAGCGCCAGACGTCGAGCGACTCCGACGTCTATCTCGTGACGCTCGATCCCGGCACCACCATCACCTTCGTCGCCGAGCTGTCGTCGCAGAACCTGCCGCAGCTCTATTTGTGGGAGCCCGAAGCGTTCAAGGGCAAGGTCAACTCCTTCACCCTCTATAACGGCATCGTCATCGGCGTCTCCGGCCTGCTCGCCCTCTTCCTCACCATCCTGTTCGTGGTGAAGGGCTCGATCATGTTTCCCGCCGCCGCGGCGCTGGCTTGGGCGGTGCTGGCCTACATCGGATTCGATTTCGGATTCTGGACCAAGGTGTTCTCGCTGTCGCCGGCGGCGGGACAGTTCTGGCGCGCGGCCGGCGAGGCGGTCCTCGCCGCGACCCTCATCGTCTTCCTCTTCGCCTACCTCAACCTCGGCCGCTGGAACGTGCGCTACTCCCACGTCGCCGCCGGCTGGCTCGTGTTCCTTGCGGCGCTGGTCGCGCTCGCGCTGTTCGATCCGGCGATCGCCGCCGGCATCGCCCGCCTGTCGCTCCTCGCTGTGGCGCTCATTGGGTTCGGGCTCGTGCTTTACCTGTCGACCCACGGCTTCGACCGCGCCGTGCTCTTGGTTCCCACCTGGTTCCTGCTCACCATTTGGGTGCTCGCCACCGGGCTTGCGGTCGCCGGGCTCCTCACCAACGACCTCGTGGCGCCGGCGCTGCTCGGCGGCCTCGAGCTCATCGTCATGCTCATCGGCTTCACCGTGATGCAGCACGCCTTCGCCGGCTCCGGCGCCGAGGGCATCGTCACCGACCTCGAGCGCCGCGCACTCGCCGTCACCGGCGCCGGCGACGTGATCTGGGACTGGGACGTGGATCGCGATCTCATCTACGTGAGCCCGGAGGTCGATCAGCTGCTCGGCCTCAAGCGCGGGACGCTGGAGACCGCCGCCGCCGGCTGGCTCGACCATCTCCATCAGGCCGACCGCGACCGCTTCCGCATGGCGCTCGACGGCATCCTCGAGCACCGCCGCGGCCGCATCCAACAGGAGCTGCGGCTCAGGACCGAGGACGGCCAGTATCGCTGGTTCAACCTGCGCGCCCGCCCGGTGGTCGGTACCGACGGCGAAGTCTTGCGCGTGGTCGGCACGCTCACCGACATCACCGACCTCAAGATCGCCGAGGAGCGCCTGCTGCACGACGCAGTGCACGACAACCTCACGGGGCTGCCCAACCGCGAGCTGTTCCTCGATCGCCTCGAGGCCGCGATCGCGCTGGCGCGGGCCGACGAGAACATGCGGCCGACGGTGATCGTCATCGATCTCGACCGCTTCAAGCAGGTCAACACCTCGGTCGGCATGGCAGTGGGCGATTCAATCCTGCTCACCATTGCGCGGCGCCTGAGCCGGCTGCTCAAGCCCCAGGACACGCTAGCCCGCATCGCCGGCGACCAGTTCGGCATGATCCTGTTGTCGGAGCGCGAATCCGAGCGCATCACCGCGTTTGCCGACACCATCCGCCGCTCGCTGCGCGCGCCCATCGGCTTCGGCGCGCGGCAGATCTTCCTTACCGCCTCGATCGGCCTCGTCCTGGTGGACGGCCAGACCAAGCAGCGCGACGAGGTGCTGAAAGACGCCGAGCTCGCCATGCACCACGCGAAAAGCCACGGCGCCGACCGCATCGAGGTGTTCAAGCCGGCCATGCGCTCGCAGAAGATCGACCGGCTTACGCTGGAGTCGGATCTGCGCCGGGCGCTCGAGCGCGAGGAAGTGACGATCCTCTACCAGCCCATCATCCGCCTCGAGGACCGGTCGATCGCCGGCTTCGAGGCGCTGATGCGCTGGAACCACCCGCGCCTCGGCCGCATCGGCCCCGCCGAGTTCATTCCCGTTGCCGAGGAAACCGGCCTCATCGTCGACCTCGGCCATTTCGTGCTCGAGCGCGCCGCCCGCCAGCTTGCCGAATGGCAGCGCAACGCGCCGGTGATGCCGCGACCGCTGTTCGCAAGCGTCAACGTCTCCTCGCGCCAGCTGCTCCGCCACGACCTGATCCAGGACATCAAGGGCGTGCTCGCCCGCAACGTGCTGGCCGCCGGCTCGTTCAAGATCGAGATCACTGAGTCGCTGGTGATGGAAAATCCGGAACTCGCCGCCCAGATGCTCGCCCGCATCCGCGAGATCGGCGCCGGCTTGGCGCTCGACGATTTCGGCACCGGCTACTCGTCGCTCGCCTATCTGCAGCGCTTTCCCTTCGACACCATCAAGATCGACCAGCAGTTCGTGCGCGGTTCGGCGCGCGGCGCGCGGCCCATCATCCTGCGCTCGATCATCACGCTCGCCCACGACCTCGGCATGGAAGTGGTGGCGGAGGGCGCCGAGACCGATTCCGACGCCGTCGAGCTGTTCCAGCTCGGCTGCCAATACGCCCAGGGCTATACCTTCGGCGAGCCGATGACCGCGGAGGAGGCGACGAAGCTGGTGGTGCCGGCGGCGCCCGTCGAAAAGCGGGCGCGCGCGAGCTAGGCGTGGCCGGCGTCGGACGACAGCGACGACAGCATCGAAGGATCGATGCCGATCTTGCGCAGCGCCAGCGGATATTTGCGGTCGGCGTTGGCGCCGAAGATCAGCTCGGCGTCGGCGTCGCAGTGCAGCCAGCCGTTGGCTTCCATTTCACTTTCGAGCTGCCCCTGGCTCCAGCCGGCGTAGCCGAGCGCGAGCACGGCGCTCTTCGGCCCCTGCCCGCGCGCGATCGCCTTGAGGATGTCGAGCGTCGCCGTCAGGCAGATGCCGGCGTCGATGGGCAGCGTCGAATCCTTGAGGAAGAAATCGTCGGTGTGCAGCACGAAGCCGCGCTCGGTCTGCACCGGCCCGCCCTTGAGCACGCGGATGGCGTCGGCCTTCGGCGTGAACTCGATGGGGTTCGCGGCCGGAATAACCTGCAGCTGCACCAAGAGGTCGGAGAAGTTGATGTGCGGCGCCGGCTGGTTGATGACGATGCCCATGGCGCCCTCGGACGAATGGGCGCACATGTAGATCACCGCGCGGGCGAAGCGTTCGTCGCGGATCGTCGGTGTCGCCACCAGAACGCGGCCGTCGAGATATCCGCCATCCCGGTTTTCGTCGCGATTCGGCAGCCCGATGCGCATCAGCGGATTCTAACGTGACGAAGGGCCATTGCAATCCTTTCAGCCGAGCCCTCTCGCCTTCACGCGAACGTGCGTGTCTGCCGGCGGCGGCTGCGCTAGGAAACTCCATGCTTCGCGCCTTTGTTCCCGCCCTCGTAGTTGTCACCATGCTCGCCGCATCGGCGCCGGCGCTGGAGACGGCCTGGGTCGAAGCGGGTCCCGCCCGCGTGCGGCTTCTCGCCGCTGGAGCAGGTAACGCAGGCGTCGAAATCCGCCTCGCCCGCGGCTGGAAGACCTACTGGCGCTATCCCGGCGATGCCGGCATTCCGCCGCGCTTCGACTGGAGCGGCTCCGACAATCTCGCAAGCGTCGAAGTCCTCTGGCCGGCGCCGGAGCGCCTCACCGAGGAAGGCGGCACCTCCATCGGCTATCGCGACGGCGTCGTGTTTCCCCTGCGCGTGCACGCGCGCGACCCGAGAGAGCCGGTGAAGCTCGCGCTCAAGCTCGACTTCGCCGTGTGCGAGAAAATCTGCGTCCCCGCCGACGTGACGCTTTCGGCCGTCGTCCCGACCGCGAAGGAGAACATGCCCGCCCTCGCCGGCGCTGAAGCCCGCGTGCCGCGCCGCGCCCGGGTGGGCGAAGGCGGCGGCCTCGCCGTGCTCGCCGTCAAACTCGAGCGCGGCGCCGCTCCGCGGGCGGTCATCGACGTGGCGGTGCCAGCCGGCAGCTTCGATCTCTTCGTCGAAGGGCCGGACGAATCCTGGGCGCTCCCCGTGCCCGAGCGGGTAACCGCCGAGGGCCACCGCGCCCGCCTGATGCTGCCGCTGGAAGGCGCGCCGCCCGGCGCCGATCCTATTCCGGCGAGCCTCCGCCTCACGCTCGTTGCGGGCCAGGACGCAATCGAGGTCGTGGCCCCGCTCGACTGACGCGCGGCTTGCACTAAGATGCGCCGCGCCGGAATGGCCGGTCCGAACATCATGGAGCAGACGATGATCAAGGTCGGCGACCGGCTTCCCGAGGCGACGTTCCGCGTGGTCACCGACGACGGCGTCAAACCGCGCAAGGCCAGCGAGGTGTTCGCCGGCAAGCGCGTGGTGCTGATCGGCATGCCGGGCGCCTTCACGCCCACCTGCAACAAGAACCACCTGCCCGGCTTCGTCACCCACGCCGGCAACATCAAGGCCAAGGGCGTGGACGAGATTGTCGTCACCACCGTCAACGACCACTGGGTTATGCACCACTGGAGCAAGGCCGCGGGCGGCCACGGCCACATCCAGTTCCTCGCCGACAACAACGCCGAGTTCGCCAAGGCCATCGGCATGGAGTTCGACGCCACCGGCGGCCTCGGCGGCCTGCGCTCCAAGCGCTATGCGATGCTGGTCGACGACGGCGTGGTGAAGGTGCTCAACATCGAGGAGCAGCCCGGCAAGGCCGAAATCACCACCGCCGAAAACATGATGAAGTCGCTTTGAGCGCTTGCCGCTCAGGCGATGATGTCGGGAAACAACTGGTCCTCGATACGCTGGATCTGGTCGCGCAGCACGAGCTTGCGCTTCTTCAGCCGCTGCACCTGCAGCCGGTCGTAGCCGGGAGCGCCGACGAGCGCATCGATCGCCGCGTCGAGGTCCCGGTGTTCCTGCTTGCAGCGCTCGAGCTCCGCTTCGAGCTGCCGTTTCTCGTCTGGGCTCATCAGCCCCCGCCGCATCGGCCGTGGCACCGACCGGCCTAAGTATCGCCCCCGACCCCATGCGCCGCAAGGAAAAGCGCCGGGCGGTGAATTTCGGCGATACAACAGATGGGTGCGGTCGACGGCCGGCCAAAACGGTGGCAGAATCGGATTCGGTCGCGCGTTGGATCAAGGGAGATTTGCACCCATGGACATCGAGTCGTTGGCCAAGCTGGAAGAGGAAAAGAAGACCATCGAGCACGAGATCGAGGCGGAGCTCGCCCATCCCGGTGCCGACACCCTGAAAGTGCAGGAATTGAAACGCCGCAAGCTGCTGCTCAAGGACGAGATCGAGCGCCTGCGGCACGAGGCCCCCGCGAGCGTGCACTAGCGCCGTTTCCCGTCATTCCGAGCGATCCCGCGCGGACCGCGCCGGCGCTTTTTCGTTGATGCCGGACGCGCGCACCCGCAAAAAGCAAAAAGCCCGACGCGAGGCCGGGCTTTTCTCTTGGGTGCGAAGCAGTTCGCCTCAGGCGGCCTGCAGATTGGTGGCGGCGGTCTTGCCGCGCTCCGAGGTGATGTCGAAGCTCACTTTCTGGCCTTCATTGAGGGTGTACATGCCCGCGCGCTCCACGGCGGAGATGTGGACGAACACGTCCTTGCCGCCGTCGCTCGGCTGGATGAAGCCGTAGCCCTTCTGCGCGTTGAACCACTTCACGGTACCAGTAGCCATCTCGTCTTCCTTTCGACGCACGTCGAAGTGCGTTCCTCAACCGTGCGACCATCGCCCGGCTTCTCACATCCGACTTTTGGTTTTCTCGGTAGCGCAGCGCCCAAAATCAGGAGCATGGTCGCAAGGAGGGTCGCCAAAATCAGAATGCGGCGGGAACAGACTGCATTTTTATGGCGCGGTCAAGACTCGGAAATCGCACCGCCTCGCAAGGCTTTTTTCAGGCTACCGCCGCGACCGCGGCGCGCCCCGCGGTCCGCCCGGAAAATAAGCAGCCGCCGAGAAACGTACCTTCGAGCGCACGGTAACCGTGCACTCCGCCGCCGCCGAAGCCCGCCACCTCGCCTGCCGCGTACAAACCGGAGAGCGGCGTGCCGCCCGCCTGCAGCACGCGGCCGCTGAGATCGGTTTCGAGGCCGCCGAGCGTCTTGCGCGTGAGAATCCACAGGCGCACCGCAATCAGGGGACCGGCCGCCGGATCGAGGAGCTTGTGGGGCTTCGCCACACGGATCAGCCGGTCGCCGACGTATTTGCGTGCGGCGCGGATCGCCATGATCTGCGAATCCTTGCCAAACTTGTTGTCGATCTCCCGGTCGCGGGCGATGACCTCGGCTTCCAGCGCCTGTCCGTCGATCAGCCGCTCACCCGTAAGCTGGTTCATTTTTCCAGCGAGCTCGGGGATCGAGGCGCCGACCAGAAAATCACGGCCCTGGTTCACGAACTTCTGCACCGGGGTGAGCGTCTTGCCGCGCCCGCGCCGCAGCACGCCGAGCACGCTTTTTCCCGTGAGGTCCGGGTTCTGCTCCGAGCCCGAGAGCACGAATTCCTTCCCGATGATGCGCTGGTTGAGCAGGAACCAGGAATGGTCGTGGCCGGCGGCCGCGATCTGCTCAAGCGCGCCCAGGCAGTCGAAGCCGGGATAGAGCGGCACCGGCAGGCGCTTGCCGTGGGCGTCCAGCCACAGCGGCGACGGGCCGGAGAGGATGCGGATGCCGTGGCGCGGCCAGATCGGCGCGTAGTTGTCGATGCCTTCCGGGTAATGCCACATGCGGTCGGAGTTGATGACGCGGGCACCGCTCGCGGCCGCCACCTCCAGCATCTTGCCGTCCACGTGATCGGGCACGCCGGAGAGCATCTTCTTCGGCGGGTTGCCGAAGCGCTTCGGCCAGTGCTTGCGCACGAGGTCGTGGTTCGCCCCTATGCCGCCCGAGGTGACGATCACCGCCTGGGCCCGCAGCGAAAAATCGCCCAGCACCTTGCGCGAGCTTTTCATCCCGCGCTCGACGGAGCTCGGTTCCAGCACCTCGCCGGACACGCCGTCGACCAGCCCGCTGCTTTTGGAGAGCGCCGTCACCCGGTGGCGGAAGCGGAGCTGTATCAGCCCGCGCTCGACCGCGGCGCGCACGCGCCGGACGAACGGCTCGATCAGCGCCGGCCCCGTGCCCCAGGTGAGATGGAAGCGCGGCACCGAGTTGCCGTGGCCGGAGGCGAGATAGCCGCCGCGCTCGGCCCAGCCCACCACCGGGAAGATCTTCACCCCTTGCGCCCGCAGCCAGTCGCGCTTTTCGCCGGCGGCGAAATCCACGTACGCCTCGGCCCAGCGCCGCGGCCACAGGTCTTCGTCGCGGTCGAAGGCGGCAGAGCCCTGCCAGTCCTGCCAGGCGAGCTCGCGGGAGTCGCGGATGCCGAGGCGCCGCTGCTCCGGCGTGTTCACCAGGAACAGCCCGCCGAACGACCAGAACGCCTGCCCGCCGAGCGAGGCTTCCGGCTCCTGGTCGAGCACGATCACGCGCTTGCCGCTGTCCGCGATCTCGGCAGCGGCGACGAGGCCGGCGAGACCGGCGCCCACGATGATGATGTCCGCGTCCATCTGACTCTCAGCCGTGGTTCAGGCGAATTAGCCGTTTGCCCAGATTCTCGCCGCGATAGAGACCGGCGATGGCGTCGGGGCAAGCCTCGATGCCCTCGCTGATATCCTCTCGGTATTGGATGCGGCCGGCGCGGACCCAGTCCGCGAGCCGCGCCACCGCTTCTTCATAGCGGTGCTGGTAGTCGAAAATGAGAAATCCGGTCATCTGCGCGCGCTTGACCAACAGATTGCGCTCGACGCGCGGACCAGAGGGCGGCGGGTCCCAGCTCGGCACCGAGGCGGTGCCGCAGATCACGACCCGCGCGTTGACCGCGAGCTGCCGCAGCACGGCGTCGCTGATCGCTCCGGCGGTGTTGTCGAAATAGACGTTGATGCCGTTCGGGCAGGCGGCCGCGAGAGCATCGTCGAGCTTATTGCGCTTGTAATCGATCGCCGCGTCGTAGCCGAAAGCCTCGGTGCACAGTCGCGTTTTTTCCGGGCCGCCGGCAATGCCGACCGTGCGGCAGCCAGAGATCTTCGCGATCTGCCCGACGGCCGAGCCGACGGCGCCGGCCGCGGTGGAGACCACGACCGTGTCGCCCGGCCGCGGCCGCCCCACGTCGAGCAACCCGAAATAGGCGGTGACGCCGTTCAGCCCGAGCACGCCGAGCGAAAGCGAGAGCGGCAGGTCCGCTTCCTTGATCTTGCGGGTGATCGTGCGCGGATCGGTGACGGCGTAGTCCTGCCAGCCGAGCATGCCCATGACCCTGTCGCCCTCGGCGAATTGCGGGTGCTTGGAGGCGATCACCTCGCCCGCCGCGAACGAGCGCATGACCTCGCCGATGCCGACCGGGGTCGAATAGTTGGCGACGGCGCTGACCCAGCCGCGCATTGCCGGCTCGACGGATAGGTAGTCGTTGCGCACCAGGAATTGGCCGTCGCGCAGGGACGGAATCTGCGCTTCCACGATCTCGAAGTTCTCGGCCTGCGGAATGCCGTTCGGCCGTGACTTCAGGCGAACCTGGCGGCCTTTGGTCGGTGTCATGGGCTACACCGCCTTCGCCATGTCGCGCAGCTTGAACTTCTGGATCTTCCCCGTGCTCGTCTTCGGCAGCTCGGCGAACACCACGTGCTTCGGCACCTTGAACGCCGCCAGATTCGCCCGGCAGTGGGCGATCAAGTCGGCCGCCGTCGCTTCCTTGCCGGGTTTCAACTCGATGAAGGCGCACGGCGTCTCGCCCCATTTGTCGTCGTGCTTGGCCACCACCGCCGCCGCCTGCACCGCGGGATGCTTGTAGAGCGCGTCCTCCACCTCAATCGAGGAAATGTTCTCGCCGCCGGAGATGATGATGTCCTTGGAGCGGTCCTTGAGCTGCACGTAGCCGTCGGGGTGCACCACGCCGAGATCGCCGGAATGGAACCAGCCGCCGGCGAAGGCCTTGGCGCTCGCCGCGGCGTTCTTCAGGTATCCCTTCATCACCACGTTGCCGCGGAACATGACCTCGCCGAGCGTGGCGCCGTCGCGCGGCACCGGGGCGAGCGTGTCGGGATCGCGCACGTCGAGCGCCTCCAGCACAGGGTAGTTCACGCCCTGGCGCGATTTCTTCGCCGCCTGCTCGGCGAGCGGGAGCTTGTCCCAGTCGCCGTGCCAGTCGTTCACCGCCGCCGGACCGTAGGTCTCGGTGAGCCCGTAGACATGGGTAACGTTGAAGCCCGCGGCCTTCATGCCGGCGAGCACCGCCTCGGGCGGCGGCGCGGCTGCGGTGACGAACTCCACCGCGTGCGGCAGCGGCCGCTTCTCGGCCTCCGGCGCGTTCAATAGGGCCGCCATCACGATCGGCGCGCCGCAGAGATGCGTGACCTTGTGTTCGGCGATCAACTCGAAGATCGGCTTCGCCCGCACCTGGCGCAGGCACACGTGCGTGCCGGCCGCGACCGAGAGCGTCCACGGAAAGCACCAGCCGTTGCAGTGGAACATAGGCAGCGTCCACAGATACACCGGGTGCTTGCCCATGCCGGTGGTGATGACGTTGCCGAGCGCGAGCAGCGCCGCGCCGCGGTGGTGATAGACCACGCCCTTGGGGTCGCCGGTGGTGCCCGAGGTGTAGTTGAGCGAGATCGCGTCCCATTCGTCGCCGGGGGCGGCGCGCGCATAGTTCTCGTCGCCTTCCGCGAGCAAGCCCTCGTATTCGAGATTGCCGATGCGCTCGCCGGGGCCGGTATATTCCGGATCGTCGTAGTCGACCACGAGCGGCTTCGCTTTTGCTTGCTGAAGCGCCGCTTTCATCACGCCGGAGAATTCGCGATCGACGATCACCACCTTCGCCTCGCCGTGGTCCAGCGAAAAGCCGATGATCGGCGCGTCGAGGCGGGTGTTGAGCGTGTTGAGCACGCCGCCGGTCATGGGCACGCCGTAGTGGGCCTCAAGCATGGCCGGCGTGTTGGCCATGAGCACCGCGACCGTGTCGCCGCGCTCGATCCCGCGCTTGGCGAGCGCCGAGGCGAGCCTTTTCGCCCGCGCGTGGAAATCGCGGTAGCTGGTGCGGCTCTTCCCGTGGACAATCGCGGTGTGGTCGGGAAAAACCGCCGCCGCCCGCTCGAGGAACGAGATCGGCGTCAGCGGCTGGTAGTTGGCCGGATTTTGCTCGAGGTCCCGGTCGTAGATGCGGCTCGGCACGCTTCCCCCTTTATTCTTTGAAGGAAACGGTAGCGAAGCCGCGCCTACTCTTCAATGCGCGCCGGCGGCGCCGAAAATCCCCATCCAGCCCTCGCGTACGAGCTCGACCCCCACCACCAGCATGAGCACATAGATGATCTTGTAGAAGCGCTCGTGCGGCGTGCGGCGGATGAGCCACACGCCGGCGAAGGTCGCCGCCACCGACAACGGCAGGAAGGCGAGCGACACCGTGATGTTCTTCGCCGAAGGCTGGCCGAGCAGCGCGTAGGGCACGACCTTGAGGAAGTTGGTCCAGGCGAAGTAGTATGGTGCTGGTGCCGACGAACACCTGGTGCGGCAGCTTCTGCGGCAGCAGGTGAATCTGGAACGGCAGCCCGCCAGCGTGCGACACGAAGCTGGTGAAGCCCGCGACCGCCGCCCAGAAGGCCCCCTTCACCGCCGACGGATTCTCGATCTTGCGCCGCCCGGCGAGGCCGACAAGGTTGAACAGCCCGAAGGCGATGGCGATGGCGCCGATGGAGAGGCGGATGTAGGCGGGGGTGAAATACGCCGCCAGCCACCAGCCCACCGCGATGCCCATGGCGGCGGCCGGCATCATGACCTTCAAATTCCGCGCGTCCCACGTCTTGCGATAGCTCCACACCGAGATGACGTCGCTGACGAGCAGAATCGGCAGCAGGATGCCCGCGGCGTCGCCCGGCGCGATGACGAGCGCCAACAGCGGCGTCGACAGCGTGCCGACGCCGGCGAACCCGCCCTTGGCGAGGCCGAGGAGGATCACCGCGACGGCAGTGACCGCGAGGAAGATCGGATCGGTGAGCAAGGGATGAAGGCGGCGCTTGACCGGACGGAGCGCCAGTCAAATCACAGCAAAGGCGCAAGCGCCAGCCCTCTTGCATTCGCGGCGCGCCGTCGCACAATCCCCGCCGGAATTGGAGCCCGCCAATGGAAGCGCGGACCGCGAGCCGCTACCCGGAAATCTACGCGCGGTCCATGCGCGACCCGGAAGGCTTCTGGGGCGAAGCGGCGGCGGCGATCGACTGGATCGAAAAGCCGAAGAAGGTCTTCGACCCGTCCGCCGGCATCTATGGCCGCTGGTTCGTGGGCGGGGTGTGCAACACCTGCTTCAACGCGCTGGACCGCCACGTCGCCGCCGGCCGCGGCAGCCAGGCGGCGCTCGTCTACGACAGCCCGGTCTCGAATACCAAGCGCGCGCTGACCTATGCCGAGATGCTCGCCGAGGTGAAGACGCTCGGCGCCGTGCTCCAGGACCTCGGCGTCGAGAAGGGCGACCGCGTCATCCTCTACATGCCTATGGTGCCTGAGGCGATCGTCGCCATGCTGGCGTGCGCCCGCATCGGCGCCGTCCACTCGGTGGTGTTCGGCGGCTTCGCGGCGAAGGAGCTCGCCACCCGCATCGACGACGCCAAACCCAACGTCATCCTCACCGCCTCCTGCGGCCTCGAGCCGAACCGGGTGGTGCAGTACAAGCCGCTGCTCGACGAGGCGATCAGGCTCGCGAGCTTCAAGCCCGAGACCGTGATCCTGCTGCAGCGGCCGCAGGCCGAGGCCGCGATGATCGCCGGCCGCTACCACGACTGGGCGGCGCTGCGCGCTGGCGCCATCCGCGACAAGAAGAGCGCCGGCTGCGTGCCGCTGCTCGCCACCGACCCGCTCTACATCCTCTACACCTCGGGCACCACCGGCATCCCCAAGGGCGTGGTGCGCGACAACGGCGGCCACATGGTCGCGCTCAAGTGGTCGATGAAGGGCCTCTACGGCGTCGATCCGGGCGAGGTGTGGTGGACGGCGTCCGACATCGGCTGGGTGGTCGGCCATTCCTACATCGTCTACGGGCCGCTGCTGCACGGCGCGACCTCGATCCTCTACGAGGGCAAGCCGGTGGGAACGCCCGACGCCGGCGCCTTCTGGCGCGTCATCTCCGAGCACGGCGCGGTCGCCCTGTTCACCGCGCCCACCGCCTTCCGCGCGATCAAGAAGGAGGACCCCGACGGCAAGTTCATCGCCAAGGCGGACCTGTCGAAGTTCCGCAATCTGTTCCTCGCCGGCGAGCGCGCCGATCCGCCCACAGTGGAATGGGCCGAGAACCATCTGAAGGTGCCGGTGATCGATCACTGGTGGCAGACCGAGACCGGCTGGTGCATCGCCGGCAATCCCGTGGGCCTCGGCGCGCTGCCGGTGAAGCACGGCTCGCCCACCAAGCCCATGCCCGGCTACCGGGTCGACGTCGTCGACGAGAGCGCGCGGCCGCTGCCGGCGAACAAGATGGGCTCGATCGTGATCAAGCTGCCGCTGCCCCCCGCCTGCCTGCCGACGCTGTGGCAGCAGGACGAGCGCTTCCGGGAGGGCTACCTCAACGAGTTTCCCGGCTACTACAAGACCGCCGATGCCGGCTTCCGCGACGACGACGGCTACCTCTTCATCATGGGGCGCACCGACGACATCATCAACGTCGCCGGCCACCGGCTCTCCACCGGCGGCATGGAGGAGGTGCTGGCGGCGCACCCGGACGTGGCCGAGTGCGCCGTGATCGGAATCGCCGACGAGCTCAAGGGCGAGGTGCCCTGTGGGTTCATCGTGCTCAAGGCCGGGGTGACGAAGCAATCCAGCGATATCGAGAAGGAAGTGGTGGGCATGGTGCGCGAGCGCATCGGCCCGGTGGCGGCCTTCAAGCTCGCGATCGTGGTCAACCGGCTACCCAAGACGCGCTCGGGCAAGATCCTGCGCGGCACTATGAAGAAGATCGCCGATTCGGAGCCGTGGAAGATGCCGGCCACTATCGACGACCCGGCGATTTTGGACGAGATTGGCGCGGCGCTGAAGGGACGCGGGCTGGCGGGCTGATTTCCGCGCCGAGACGAGAACGCCAGCCGGCCCGCAACCGCAACGGAGGACCACATGCCGACATTCATCGTTTCGCTGAGTTGGACCGACCAGGGAGTCCGCTCGCTCAAGGACGCACCCAAGCGCGCCCAGGCCGGGCGGGAGCTCGCCAAGAAAATGGGGGCCGAAATAAAGCAGATCTATCTCACCACGGGCGAGGCCGATCTGCTCGCGGTGGTCGAGGCGCCGAACGGCGACAATGTCGCCAAGCTTGCGCTGGCGCTCAGTGCGCAGGGAAACGTGCGCACCCGTATTAGCAGAGCCTGGACCGAGCCAGAATTTCAGAAGCTCATAGCGGAACTGCCGTAGGAATTCCCGCCGGGCCCGGGCTCACGCGCTGCGCTCAATCGCACTGCAAGAGGGAATTCCCGGAGGATAGCGCGGTTCTTACCCTGTACAAGGACGGCGCAACGCCGCCAGTGAGGCTCAACGGCTAAGCAAAACGGGAGGGTTTCCATGGCCAGGAATGACACGCACGAACTGATCACGCCTTCGCCCAAAATGTTCGCGAGCGCCGACAGCTTCGCGCTGAGCGCCGGCGAGGTTCTTTTCCTCATCGGCCGGGTGTTATTGGGTTGGTACTTCCTGATCGACGGGCTCGGCAAGTTCCCCAACATCAACCCCTTCGTCGGGTATGTGACGAGCCTCGGCGTGCCGTCGCCATATTTCATGGCCTGGGTTGGAGGAATCGCGGAGTTCCTCGTGGGATTGACGCTGGTTTTCGGCGTCGCCACCCGCTACGGCGCGCTTCTCGGAATCCTTTTCGTTATCATCGCGACCGCGCTCGCCCATCGCTATTGGCAATATCCAGCGGCAGCGCAGTTAGGCCAGTACGTCAACCTCATGAAAAATTCCGTGATCCTCGGCGGCATGGTGCTCGTGTTCGTCATCGGCGGCGGGCGGTTCTCGGTGGACGGTTGGCTGCGACGCCGCGGCTGACGGCCCGCCTGGAGGAGTGCGGGGCTGGACAACAAGGGAGCCGCAAATGGCCAGGAATGACGCGCACGAGGTGATGACGCCTTCATCCACGGCGTTCGCCGCCGATCACGTCGCCATGCGCACGGGCGACATCTGCGCGCTGATTGGCCGCGTTCTGCTCGGCTGGATCTTTCTCATGGGCGGTTGGAGCAAGCTCACGAACATCGGCGGGTTCGTCGGCTACCTGACCAGCCTCCACATGCCGGCGCCCGGCTTTTGGGGCTGGGTCGGCGTGATCGTGGAGCTCGTGGTGGGTTTCGCCTTGGTGTTCGGCGTCGCCGCGCGCTATGGCGCAGTGCTTGGCTTTATCTTCGTAATCGTGGCAACGGCGATCGCCCACCGTTACTGGGAATATCCGGCTGCCCAACAGCTCGGTCAGTACATCAACTTCATGAAGAACATTGCCATCATGGGCGGCATGGTGCTTCTGTTCTCCACCGGGGCCGGGCGGTTCTCGGTGGATGGCTGGCTTAAACGCCGCTGAGGTGTCCCTTCCCTCTTCCTTCGAGAAGGGGATAGCGTGGAGCGTATGGCGAGATTCGATGGCCGAACCGCCATCGTCACCGGCGCCGCCCGCGGCATCGGGCGCGCGTGCGCCGAGCGGCTCGTCGCCGAGGGCGCCAAGGTCGTCATCGCCGACATCGACGAGCCCACCGGCAGGGCAACCGCCGCGAAGCTAGGGCCGAACGCCCGCTTCGTGCGCTGCGACGTGGGCGACGCCCGCGACGTGGCGAACCTCGTCGTGCTCGCGAAAGCCGTCACCGGCGACATCGACATCCTGGTGAACAACGCCGGCATCATTCACGCCGCCGATTTCCTCGAGCTCAAGGAAGCCGACTTCGACCGCGTGCTGCGTGTGAACCTCAAGGGCGCGTTCCTGGTCGGCCAGGCGGTGGCGAAGCAGATGGCGGCCCAAGTCAAGGCCGGCAAGAAGCCGGGCGCGATCGTCAACATGGCGTCGATCAATTCGATGGTCGCGATCCCCAACCAGACGCCCTACGCCGTGTCCAAAGGAGGACTCGCCCAGCTCACCCGCGTGATGGCGATGTCGCTCGCGCCCCTCGGCATCCGCGTCAATGCCGTGGGTCCGGGGTCGATCATGACCGAGCTCCTCGCTAGCATCGCCGCCGACCGGGAAGCAAAACGCCGGCTGCTCTCGCGCACGCCGCTCGGCCGCATCGGCACGCCGGCGGAGGTCGCCGCGGTCGTGGCGTTCCTCGCGTCCGACGACGCAAGCTACATGACGGGAGAGATCGTGTACGTGGACGGAGGGCGGCTCGCGCTCAACTACACCGTGCCGGTGGACGAGAAGGCGCTGGACTCGTAGCTAAAGCTACTCGCCCTTCTTCGCGCCGCCGAGCTTGGCGAACACCGAATCCACGTCGATCGGCTCCTCCTTCTTCTTCGGCAGCGGCTTGGTATCGCCACCGAAGGGCTCGGCCGCCGCCGGCTGCTCCGGACGCGTGGTCTCCGACGCCGGCAACAGCGTGGTCTGCTCCTCGACCGTCTTCACCGGCTTTTCCTTGGCCGCGCGCCCGACCTCGTAATCGAGGTCGATCTGCGAGCACAGGCCCAGCGTCACCGGGTCGAGCGGCTGCAGGGTCTGCGCGTTCCAATGGGTGCGGTTGCGCACCGCCTCGATCGTCGACTTGGTGGTGCCGACGAGGCGCATGATCTGGCTGTCCTTGAGCTCGGGGTGGTTGCGCAGCAGCCAGAGGATGGCATTCGGGCGGTCCTGACGCCGGGACACCGGGGTGTAGCGCGGCCCTTTCTTGCTCTTCGGCTGCGGCAGCCGCACCTTCGGATTGGCGAGCTGGAGGCGGTAGTCGCGGTCGTGCTCCGCCTTTTCGATTTCCTCGCGCGTCAATTGCCCGGTCAGAATGGGATCGAGGCCCTTGATGCCCTGGGCCGCATCGCCGTCGGCAATGGCCTTGACCTCGAGCGCATGCAGCTTGCAGAAATCGGCAATCTGCTCGAAGGACAGAGCGGTGTTGTCCACCAGCCAAATGGCAGTGGCCTTAGGCATTAGCGGCGCGTTGCTCATGGATCAAAGCTCCTTTGCGCTTCGCCCGCCTTTGAGGCGAAGCCCACGTCATCAGTGATGACCGGAAGTGGTTTAAATATAGGGAACCGGGGGCTATCTGTCCAATACGACGGACAAAGAATTGAGCCGGTGGCCGTTGCGGCCGACCGGGTCGGAAGTCCCCTCGTGAAATGCGCTTGTTCCGCGCCCCCACGCCTTGACAGGCAGGCTGGCGTAACCCCATGTCGGAGCCATGATTGCCTCTATTGCGAGCGTCCCTGGGAGCAAGCCGCAGCTCAAGGTGTTGCTTTGCTCGCCGCACGGCTTTTGCGCTGGGGTGGTGCGGGCGATCGAGACCGTCGAGCGGGCCCTCGACCTTTATGGGCCACCGGTCTATGTCCGTCACGAGATCGTCCACAACCGCTA
>DATNNN010000194.1:0-3513 GCA_035601815.1 Xanthobacteraceae bacterium
GGTTTCGCTGCTTTGACGCAGCGAATCAGTTGGCCTCGGGCCGCGACCTTTGCTCCGCTTCGAGGCGAACCATATCGAGGAGGTAGCTGAGCAGGACGAGGTCGTGGCGGTGCGCCAAGGCCATCAGCTCACGGGCCAAAACCGCCACGTAAGCGGCCACCTCGTCGGGCCGGGTAGTTTCCTTGGGGGCACCGGCTGCGGCCATGCTGCGCCTGGGGTTGCCGGGGAGTCGTCGAAACTGTTCCGGCCTCGGCGTCACCCTAGTGTATAGGTAGCAACACATCAACTTTCAACCTGTTAGTGTGGCGGATTGCGGCGCTTGTAAGTGCCCCTACCGATACCCAAATTTGACTTCGCCGGCCGACATCACCATGTTCCCGGCCCATCGCGCGGCTATCCCGCGCGATTTGCGATTCGGAGAAACCTGATCAAACCGCCGATGAACGTCGTCATCGTCGAGTCGCCTGCCAAGGCGAAGACCATCAATAAGTATCTGGGGCCCGGCTACGAGGTGCTGGCCTCCTATGGCCACGTGCGTGACCTGCCGCCGAAAGACGGCTCGGTGTCGCCCGACGACGATTTTCGCATGATCTGGCAGATCGATGGACGGGCGCAGAAGCGCCTGGCCGAGATCGCCGCTGCGGTGAAGGGCGCCGATAAGCTCATCCTCGCCACCGACCCGGACCGCGAGGGAGAGGCCATTTCCTGGCACGTCCTGGAAATTCTCAAGCAGAAGAAGGCCCTGGCCGGCCAGACGGTCGAGCGGGTGGTGTTCAACGCCATCACCAAGCAGGCCGTCCAGGAGGCCATGGCCAACCCGCGCACCATCGACGCGGCCCTGGTCGACGCCTATCTCGCCCGCCGGGCGCTCGACTACCTGGTCGGCTTCACCCTCTCCCCCGTGCTGTGGCGCAAGCTGCCCGGCGCCCGCTCGGCCGGCCGGGTGCAGTCGGTGTCGCTGCGCCTGGTCTGCGACCGCGAGCGCGAGATCGAGCTGTTCCAGCCGCAGGAATATTGGTCGATCGCGGCCGAACTCGCGACTCCCCGGGGCGACACCTTTGAAGCCCGGCTCATCGGTGCTCAGGGCCGCAAGATCCTGCGCCTCGACATCAAGTCTGAAGAAGAAGCCCAGGACCTCAAGGCAGCCCTCGAAGGCGCCACCTTTCAGGTGGCCACGGTCGAGGCCAAGCCCGCCAAGCGCCACCCCTACGCGCCCTTCGCCACTTCGACGCTGCAGCAGGAAGCGAGCCGCAAGCTCGGCTTCGCGCCCGCCATCACCATGCGCTTGGCGCAGCGCCTCTACGAGGGCGCCGACATCAACGGCGAGACTGTCGGACTTATCACCTACATGCGCACCGACGGCATCGAGCTCGACCCAAGCGCCATCACCGGCGCGCGGCGCGTGATCGAGGCCGAGTACGGCAGCGCCTACGTGCCGCCCGCCCCGCGCGTCTACAAAAACAAGTCGAAGCACGCCCAGGAAGCCCACGAGGCCGTGCGCCCCACCGACCTCGCCCGCCACCCGCGCGCCATGGCCAAATATCTCGATGCCGACCAGGCCAGGCTCTACGAGCTGATCTGGATCCGCACCATCGCGAGTCAGATGGAGTCGGCCGAGCTCGAGCGCACCACCGTCGACATCAAGGCGATGGGCGCCGGCCGCGACATCGATCTGCGCGCCACCGGCACCGTGGTGAAGTTCGACGGCTTCCTCGCCGCCTACCAGGAAGGCCGCGACGACGAGACCGAGGACGAGGATGCCAATCGCCTCCCCGCCATGGAGGCGAACGAGCGGCTGGACAAGCGCGCGATCAAAGCCGAGCAGCACTTCACCGAGCCGCCGCCGCGCTTCTCCGAGGCGTCGCTGGTCAAGCGCATGGAGGAGCTCGGCATCGGCCGGCCTTCCACCTATGCCTCGACGCTGCAGGTCCTGCGCGACCGCGGCTACGTCAAGATCGACAAGAAGCGCCTGATGCCCGAGGACAAGGGCCGGCTCGTCATCGCCTTCCTCGAGTCGTTCTTCATGCGCTACGTGGAGTACGACTTCACCGCCTCGCTCGAGGACAAGCTCGACGAGATCGCCAACCACGAGCGCGATTGGAAAGAGGTGCTGCGCGAGTTCTGGCAGCAGTTCACCGCCTCGGTGGCCGAGATCAAGGACCTGCGCATCAGCCAGGTGATCGATGCGCTCGACGAGATGCTCACCGGCCATCTGTTCCCGCCGCGCGACGACGGCGCCGACCCGCGCCTGTGCGTCCAGTGCGGCACCGGCCGCCTGGGGCTGAAGATCGGCAAGTTCGGCGCCTTCATCGGCTGCTCCAACTATCCCGAGTGCCGCTACAGCCGCGCCCTCGTGGCGCATGGGGCGAATGGCGCAGGCGCCACCCGCATCCTCGGCAAGGAACCGGAAACCGGGCTTGAGGTTTCCGTGCGCGACGGCCGCTTCGGCCCCTACATCCAGCTCGGCGAGTTGGCAAACGGCACCAAGCCCAAGCGCGCGAGCATCCCCAAGGGCACCGATCCCGCCACGCTCGATTTCGATACCGCGCTCAAGCTCTTGGCGCTGCCGCGCGAGATCGGCACCCACCCGGAAAGCGGCGAGCCGATCCTCGCCGGCATCGGCCGCTTCGGCCCCTACGTGAAGCACCAGAAGGATTACGCGAGCCTCGAGGACGGCGACGATGCGCTAACCGTCGGCATCAATCGCGCCGTGACGCTGCTCGCCGAGAGGAAGGCGCGCGGCGGCAAAGGCGGCTTCCGCCGCGGCCGGCCCGCCGGCAAGGTATTGGGCCAGCACCCCGCCGGCGGCGAGGTCACCCAGCACGAGGGGCGCTACGGACCCTACGTGTCCTACAACAAGATCAACGCCACGATCCCCTCCACCTTCGATCCGGCGGCGATCACGCTCGACGAGGCGCTGGTGCTGATCGCCGACCGCGCCGAGAGGCTCGGCGCCAAGCCGCCGAAGCCGAAGAAGGCGAAGGCGGCGAAGAAGAACGGCAACGGCGAGCACAAGAAGCGCAAGGCCAAGGCCGGCGCCGAACCCGAGATCGGCGCCGAGGGCGGCGAGCCGAAGAAGCCGGCGCCGCGCAAGCGCAAGCACAAGTCCGAGCCTCCAGCCGAGACCAACAAGGCCTGACCTCCGCCGTGACAGAGAACGTGGTAGCGGGCGGGCGTTTGGAGACGAGGCTTCGCGCCGGCGGCTTTGTCGTCACCGCCGAACTGATGCCGCCGGTCTCCTGCGATCCCGACGATCTTCTCAACAAGGCTCTGCCGCTCCGCGGTCTTGCCGACGCGATCAACGTCAACGACGGCGCCAGCGCCCACGCCCAGCTCTCCGCCGTCACCGCCGGCGCCATCCTGCTGCAGAACGGCATCGAGCCGATCGTGCAGGTGACCTGCCGCGACCGCAACCGCCTCGCGCTGCAGGGCGATCTTCTCGCCATTGCGGCCACCGGCGGGCGCAACATCCTCTGCCTGCGCGGCGACGATCCCACCGCCGGCGACCAGCCC
>DATNNN010000195.1:0-5544 GCA_035601815.1 Xanthobacteraceae bacterium
ACGCCGCGACGCGTGCCTTCATTCAGACACCTGGCGCGGCCGCAACCGACCTCCCGGAGGTCAGTGCTTCGAGTTCGAGCGTGTACTACCTGGACGGCGACAGTGACGTCCGCTACGTGAATGCCGATGGTTCGACGGGACATGTCACCACGGTGCCGGGGACAAAAACGGTGCATGCCGCGTTCGCGGTGACGCCCGACAACCGTCGCATCGCGGTCTCCCTGTTGGATTACGCCGTCTCGCCTCCGGCGCTGCGACTCTACATCGAGGACCTTCGCGGCGGTACCAACCACGCCGAGATCTTTTCGTCCCGCAACTCCTGGGTTTGGCCACTCGGCTGGCACGCCGGCAAGCTCGTTCTTGCCGCTGCCGGTGGTCCACCATTTTCGCCGCAGGGCATTGCCTGGAATCCGTATAGCGCCCCCGAATATCACGTGGTCGATCCCCTGGATGCGACGCGACTCGCGACGATCGGCAGCGGCGACTTTCAGCGTGGCTGTCAGTCGTCCGGCCTGCTCACCGCGGCCGGAACCGCCTGCTATCACCGGACGGCGACCGCCGGCGGCGCCGGTTACTTCTCAACGCTCGACTGGGATGGCAAGCTCGGATCACTGCGAGTGACGACGGACACGTGGGGAATCGCGGGGGTCACACCGAGTGGCGGGTTCCTCGCCGGCTGTTGCGATCCGAGTGGCACGGCCTGGATTGATGGCAGCGGCGGCAGGTTCTCAAGCCAGCTGCACGGCGATTCACAGACCTGGCCGTGCTTCATCGACGGCGCGAACATCTTATTCGGCTTCATCTACCCGGCCCCCAATCAGCATGCGCAGATCATCAACGCCAGGCGAAACATGGACGGCATGGAGCCGATCCAGGTGCAAGCAACCGGTTTCTGTGCTGGCGTTCTCCCGGCGAGCCTGGATTAGTTGAAATGTTTGCCAAGCTGCCGCGACGCATAGACTAGCCCTATATGGCCCTCAGGCCCGACCAAACCCCACCCCAGCAAACCCCAAAAACCCCGCGACAGCCGGGTTCCTGGCTCCGGCTAGCCCTGCTGGCCGGCCTCAGCCTGTACATCGTGATCCTGCTGTCGCCCTTCCTCAGTCGACTCGGCGGTCCCGCACGGGTCGACATGAGCTATTCGCAGCTCCTGACCCAGATCGACAGCGGCAACGTGGCGGACATCACGATCCAGGGCCAGAGTGCGCAGGGTGACCTGAAGACGAGCTTCACCAACAACGGGGTCACCAACACCCAGTTCAGCACGACCCTCCCCGACAACGTCGGCTTGCCCGATCCCAGCTTCTTCACGCTGCTGAAGAACAATCACGTCGCCACCGTGGTCAAACCAGATACGGGCGGCATCGGCAGCCTGCTGCTTAGTTTCCTGCCGTTCCTCGCCCTGATCGCCATCTGGATCTGGTTCATGCGACGCAGCGGCCAGGCGGCGCAAGGCATTTTTAGCTTTGGCCGCAGCCGCGCGCGCATGCAGGAGCCTGGCACGCCCAAGACGACGTTTCACGATGTCGCCGGGGTAGAGCAGGCGCAGTTCGAACTGCAAGAGATGGTCGATTTCCTCCGTGACCCGCAAAAGTTCCAGCGGCTGGGCGGCCGCATGCCGAAGGGCGTCCTGTTGATCGGCCCCCCCGGCACCGGCAAGACGCTGCTGGCACGCGCCATTGCCGGCGAAGCCAAGGTGCCGTTCTTCACCATTTCCGGCTCCGACTTCGTCGAGATGTTCGTCGGCGTCGGCGCCTCGCGCGTGCGCGACATGTTCGAGCAGGCCAAGAAGAACGCGCCCTGCATCATCTTCATCGACGAGATCGACGCGGTTGGCCGCCATCGCGGCGCCGGCCTCGGCGGCGGCAACGACGAGCGCGAGCAAACGCTGAACCAGCTGCTCGTCGAGATGGATGGCTTCGAGGCGAACGAAGGCGTGATCCTTATCGCCGCCACCAACCGGCCCGACGTGCTCGATCCGGCGCTTTTGCGCCCGGGGCGCTTCGACCGCCAGGTGGTGGTGCCGAACCCGGACGTCGTCGGCCGCGAGAACATCTTGAAGGTGCACGTGCGCAAGGTGCCGATGGCGCCCGACGTCAATCTGAAAACCGTCGCGCGCGGCACGCCGGGATTCTCCGGCGCCGATCTCGCCAACCTTGTGAACGAGGCGGCGTTGATGGCGGCCCGGCGCAACAAGCGCATGGTCACGCAGCACGAGTTCGAGGACGCCAAGGACAAGGTGATGATGGGGTCGGAGCGCCGCTCCCTCGTCATGACCGAGGAAGAGAAGCTGCTGACCGCCTATCACGAGGGGGGCCACGCCATCGTCGCGCTGAAGGTTGGCGCCACCGATCCGGTGCACAAGGCGACGATTATCCCGCGCGGCCGCGCGCTCGGCATGGTCATGCAGTTGCCCGAGCGCGACAAGCTGTCGATGAGCTACGAGCAGATGACGTCGCGGCTCGCCATCATGATGGGCGGCCGCGTCGCCGAAGAGATCGTGTTCGGCAGGGACAAGGTGACCTCGGGCGCGGCCTCCGACATCGAACAGGCGACCAAGCTCGCGCGCATGATGGTGACCCGTTGGGGCCTGTCCGAAGAGCTCGGCGCGGTGGCCTACGGCGAGAACCAGGAAGAGGTCTTCCTCGGCTATTCCGTCTCGCGCCAGCAGAACATCTCGGAAGACACGGTCAAGAAGATCGATTCGGAGATCAAGCGCTTCGTCGAGGGCGGCTTGCAGCTCGCGCGCAAGATTCTGACGGAGAACCGCGCCGGCCTCGAGATCCTCGCCAAGGGCCTGATCGAGTACGAGACGCTGACTGGCGACGAGATCAAGGACCTGCTCATCGGCAAGCCACCGGTCCGCGAAGGGGTGAGCGAGCCTTCGACGCCGCGCGCCTCCGCCGTGCCGCCCTCGGGCAAGCCGCGCCCGCGGCCGGAAACCGGCGGGCTCGAGCCGCAGCCGCAGGCTTGAGCCGCTTTTCCAACGATTGCTGACGCTTAGTTCTTCTGCCGCGCGCCGGCGCGCGGGCCCGATCCGGCGCCCGCGCCGGGCGGCTTCGGCGTGATCACGTCCGACGTGTTACCGCCGGCGCCGGTGGCGACTTGCAGCGGCACCTCGGTGTTCTGTCGCGCGGCCGTGGTCGTCACCTGCAGGGTGTCGCCGCCGGCGGGCTTGGCCGCGAGCTGGCTCGGCCGGAACGCGTAGTCGGCCGACGTCATCCGGCCG
Source organism: Xanthobacteraceae bacterium (assembly GCA_035601815.1). Classification (GTDB taxonomy): domain Bacteria; phylum Pseudomonadota; class Alphaproteobacteria; order Rhizobiales; family Xanthobacteraceae; genus DATNNN01. The sequence continues at coordinate 3,230 of DATNNN010000195.1, forward strand.
CCGACATAGAACGCGGGCGATTGCTTGCCGTTGGTCAGCACCTCGAGATCGTCGCCGATGAGACCGACGAGCTTGGTCACCTCTAGCCCCGGCTTCGTCAGATGCCGCGCCAGCGCCGTGGTGAACGGGCTGTTCTTGCTGTTGGGCAGCCCGTCGTCGGCCGTGCGTCCGGCTTGCGTCGCGTAGATGATGTAGGTGGTCGCGTCGTTCTTGACGATCTGATCGGCGGGCGCGAGGCCGCGAGCGCCGCCGCGGGTGGCGCCGACCGAAAGCGGGCTGCGGCAGGCATCGAGGATCACCACGCGCAGCTTCTGCACCTCGCCCATGAGGTTGAGCACGTCGTCGAGCTGTACGGTCTTCTGCTTGAGGTCGACCTCTTCGTCGAGGTCCTCGGCGTCCACCGGCACCAGATAGTTGAGGCCGCCGGCCTGCAGGCCGTGGCCGGCGTAATAGAAAACGGCCCATTCGGCGCCGGTCGCCGCCTTCTTGAACTCCTTCAGCGCCTTGGTGAACTTCGCCATCGACACGTCCGGCTCGAGCATCACCACCTTGAAGCCGATTTCCTTGAGGATGTCGTGGACGCGCCGGGCGTCGTTTACCGGGTTCACGAGCTTCGGCATGTGCGCATAGTCGCGGTTGCCGATGACGAGTGCCACGCGATTCTGGTTGGCGGTGGAATTCGACGGCGCCGGAGCGTCGGGCCGCGGCATGAGCTGGGTCTGCACGCGGGTGAGGCGGCCCTTGATATCCTGCTCGAGCGCGGCGACCTTGTCGCGGAATTCCAGATAGTCGGGGTCGCCCGTGTCCATCTTGCGCAGGTCGTCGCGTCGGTACTGCAGGCCCTCGATGTCGTGCGCCAGCGCACGGTACACGCCGGCGGTGCTGCGCTTGGGATCTATCTCGATCGCCTTGTTGCAGTCGCTCATGGCGCCGGCGGCGTCGTAGCGCACGATGCGTACCAGGCAGCGGCTGTAATAGGCGTCAGCGAACGTCGGGTCGGCCTCGATCGCCGCGGTGCAGTCGGTGACCGCGCCGCCCAGGTCCTCCTTGAGCATGCGCGCGAGACAGCGGCTGACGAGGGCGTCCGACAGGCGCGGCGAGAAGCGCAACGCCTGATCGTAGTTCTCGATGGCACGGTCGGCGTTGCCTTTGCCGAGCCAGGCCTTGCCGCGATAGAGAAACGCCTTGTCGAAGGTGGGGACGATCGCGATCGCCTTGTCGTGATCGACCAGCGCCGGGTCGAACTCGAGCTTCTTCTGCCGCATGATGCCGCGGTTGTTGTAGGAAATCGCGTCGCGCGGATCGAGTTCGATCGCCTTGGTCAGGTCCTCGATGGCGAGGTCGAGCGTGTTCCTCGCCTGCGGCTTGTTGTCGGTGATGGCGCGGCTCCCGGACGGCTCGCGGGCGCGCTGGTCGTTGGCCATCAAGTCGAAAGTCAACGCCCGGCCGCGATAGGCGTCGGGGCTCGTCGGGTTCAGCGCAATCGCCTCCTTGAAGTCCTCAAGCGCCCGCTCGTACTCGCCCTTCTCACGCCAGGCGTTGCCACGGTTGGCGAAGGCGGCGGCGTACTTGGCGTTGAGCTTGATCGCCTCGGTGTAATCGGTGATGGCGCGATCGTATTCCTTCTTGGCGAACCACGCGTTGCCGCGGTTGTTGAAGGCGAAGGTATCCTTGGGGTCGATCTCGATGACGGCGCTGAAGTCGACGATGGCGCGTTCGTAGTCGTTGCGGCCGAGCCACACTTCGCCGCGGGAGAAGCGGGCCTTGGCGTGCTTGTCGTCGAGGCGGATGGCGTCGCCGAAGTCGGCGATCGCCTTGTCGTAGTCCTTTTCCTGGCGGGCGAGCCAGGCCGAGCCGCGGCGGAAGAAGGAGTCGGCGTCGGACTGGTTGAGCTTGAGCGCCTCGCTGAAGTCGGCGATGGCGCGGTCCTGATCCTCCTTCTTCTGCCAGACGATGCCGCGCAGCCGGTAGGCGCGGGCATAGCGGGCATCGAGACGGATGGCTTCGCTGAAGTCCTGGATCGCGAGATCGAAGTCGCCCTTGTCGCCGCGGACCTCGCCGCGGTTGGCGTAAGCAAGGCCGTAATTCGGGTTGACGCGAAGTGCCGCGGTGTAGTCGTCGATGGCGCCGTCGAGGTCGCCGCGCTTCTTGCGCACCACGCCGCGGATGTTATAGGCGCGCGCGTCGCGATCGTTCAACTTGAGCGCGGTGTTGAGATCCTCGAGCGCACGGTCGGTTTCGCCCTTGTCGTCGAGCGCGTCGCCGCGATTGGCGAAGGCAAGCGCGAACTGCGGGTTGGCGCGAATCGCCTCCGA
>DATNNN010000196.1:0-7366 GCA_035601815.1 Xanthobacteraceae bacterium
CCTCGTACTCAACTGCGGCTACGGCCGCGGCTTCTCGGTGATGGACGTGATCGAAACCGTGCGGCGCGTGTCGGGTCGCGATTTCCCCGTGCGCTTCGCGTCGCGCCGGCCCGGCGACCCGGCGGAAATCGTCGCCGAGGCGAGCCGCATCCGCGCCATCCTCGGCTGGCAGCCCAGGCTCGACGATATCAATCTGATCGTCAGCCATGCGCTCGCCTGGGAGAAGAAGCTGAACGGGGCGCGTACCGTCGCGGCCTGATCTTCCCTGAGCGCTTCCCGGGCGCGGAACGGGCGCTTGCCGCCCCGCGCGCGCCCATGCCAAATGCGGCGCTCGGTTGGGGACGTCCATGCGCATCGCCATGATCGGCACCGGCTACGTCGGGCTCGTGTCCGGCGCCTCGTTCGCCGACTTCGGCCATGAGGTGACCTGCGTCGACCAGGACGCGACCAAGATCGCGGCGCTCGGTCGCGGCCAGATTCCGATCTTCGAGCCCGGTCTCGCCGAGCTCGTCGCCCGGACCACCGGCTCCGGACGGCTCAAGTTCGCGACCGCGATCGCGCCGGCGGTGGCCGACGTCGAAATCGTCTTCATCGCCGTCGGCACGCCGTCGCGCCGCGGCGACGGCCACGCCGACCTGTCCTACGTGGAGGCGGCGGCCCGCGAGATCGCGCGCGCCGTGCGCCGCTTCACCGTGATCGCCACCAAGTCCACCGTGCCAGTCGGCACCGGCGACAACATCGAAAAGATCGTGCGCGACACCGCGCCCAACGCTGAATGCGCCGTCGTCTCCAATCCCGAGTTCCTGCGCGAGGGCGCGGCGATCGAGGATTTCCGCAAGCCGCACCGGGTGGTGATCGGCGCCGACGATGGCCGCGCCCGCGACGTGATGGCCGCGGCCTACGCGCCCCTCAAGCTGCCGGCCGCGTCGCTGCTGTTCGTGAGCCGGCGCACCGCCGAGCTCGTCAAGTACGCGGCGAACGCCTTCCTCGCGACTAAAGTGGGCTTCATCAACGAGATCGCCGATCTCTGCGGCGTGGTCGGCGCCGACGTGGAGGAGGTGGCGCGCGGCATCGGCCTCGACCCGCGCATCGGTGCGAAGTTCCTCCAGCCCGGCCCGGGTTACGGCGGCTCGTGCCTGCCCAAGGACGCGGTGGCGCTGCGCAAGACGGCGGAAGCGGCCGGCGTCAATCTCAGCATTGTAAGCGCCGCGGTCGACTCAAACGCGGCGCGCAAGCGCGCGCTCGCGGGCAAGGTGGAGGCCGCGGCCGGCGGCTCACTCAAGGGAAAACGCGTGGCGGTGCTCGGCCTTTCCTTCAAGGCCAACACCGACGACATGCGCGAATCGCCGGCGCTCGTGCTCGTTCCGGCGCTGGTCGCCGCGGGCGCGGCGGTGCGCGCCCACGACCCGGCGGCGATGGCGGCGGCAAAGAGCCTGTTGCCGGACATCGACTACACTGCCGATCCCTACGCCGCCGCCGAGGGCGCCGACGCGCTCGTCATCCTCACCGAATGGGATGCCTACCGCGAGCTCGACCTGGCACGGCTTCGCCAGTTGATGAAGGAGCCGCTCGTCGTCGATTTCCGCAATCTCTTCCCGCCCCACGCCATGGCCGAGCGCGGCTTCCGCTACGTCAGCCTCGGCCGGCCCGCGGCGTAGCCGGCATTTGCCAAGCGGCCCCGAACGCGGGATAGAGTGATCCGAGGCCATTCAAAGCGGCGATTTCCCCTCCATGGCGAAGATTCGCAAGGCCGTCTTTCCTGTCGCCGGGCTCGGCACCCGTTTCCTGCCCGCCACCAAGGCCATGCCCAAGGAGATGCTGACGGTGGTCGACCGGCCACTGATCCAGCACGTGGTCGACGAGGCGCGCGAGGCAGGCATCGAGCACTTCATCTTCGTCACCGGCCGCAACAAGAGCGTGATCGAGGACCACTTCGACCGCCAGTTCGAGCTCGAGGTGACGCTGGCCGAGCGCGGCAAGAAGGACGAGCTCGCCACCCTCATGGAGGATTTGCCGGCACCGGGCTCACTCTCCTTCACACGCCAGCAAACGCCGCTCGGCCTCGGCCATGCCGTCTGGTGCGCGCGCGAGCTCGTCGGCCGCGAGCCGTTCGCGCTTCTGTTGCCCGACATGCTGGTGCAGGCGAAGAAATCGTGCCTCGCACAGATGATGGAGATCTATGCCTCGCTGCCGCCGGACTCCAACCTGATCGCCGTCGAGGAAATGCCGGCGGAGCGCCTGCAGAGCTACGGCGTGGTCGGCGTCGGCCAGGACAGGAGCGGCGCCTTCGAGATCACCTCCATGGTGGAGAAGCCCAAGCCCGGCAGCGCGCCCTCCAACAAGATCATCACCGGCCGCTATATCCTGCAGCCCGAAATCTTCGACGTGCTGTCGGCGCAGGAGCGCGGCGCCGGCGACGAGATCCAGATCACCGACGCCATGAAGCATCTGATGACCCGGCAGCCGTTCTACGGCTTCGTCTTCGAGGGCCGCACCTTCGACTGCGGCTCCAAGGCGGGTTTTCTCGCCGCCAACGTCGCCTATGCACTGGCGCAGCCCGACATCGCGCCCGCATTCCGCGCCGAGCTCGAGGCGCTCCTCACCAAGCGCTGATCAGGTGTGCTTGAGGCCCCAGCCCTGTAGCGCCCGCATCGCCGGCCCCAGCGCGCGGCCTTTTTCCGTCAGCACGTACTCGGCCCGCGGCGGGTGCTCCTCGTAGAAGCGCCGCTCGATCACGCCGCCATCCTCCAGCCGCTTGAGCCGAGCCGACAGCGTGTTCGGGCTGATGCCCGGCATCGAGCGCTCGAAATCCTGGAACTTGCGCGGGCCCTCCAGGAGCAGGTCGCGCAAAACCAGGATGGTCCACCGCTCGCCGATAATATCGAGGGTGCGGGCCACCGGGCAGCGGCGGTCGTAGCGGACAGACATGGATACCGTATATCAACTTAATATGAAAAAGCTAGTGACTCCTAAAATTATAGTGATATGGTAGGTGCGCAATGGGAGGAATTCCATGGGCAACGACCTTCTCGGCTTTTTCGCCCCGCTCGCCGACCTGCGCGGCGTGGTGCGCTGGCTCATCATCGGAGGCATCGCGCTTGGGCTGTGGATCGCGCTGAAACGCACCGCACTTGATCCCCGCGCGCGCACTGTCACCTGGCTCGCCGTCGTCCTGCCGCTGCTCGCGTGGCATCTCGTGGTGTGGCGGTTTGCGGCGGCCGGCGGCTTCGAGACCCGCATGAACCTCGGCGGCGTCATCGTGACGGCGATCCCGCTCGCGATCCTGCTCCCGCCCCTGATCGCGCTCCCCTTCGTGTTGCGCTCCGTGCGCATCGGCGCCGCCCTCGACGCGCTGTCGCCGCCGCTGCTCGTCGGCTTCCAGGTCTATCGCGTGCTCGGCAGCGTTTTTCTGCTGCGCTGGTTTGCCGGCGAACTGCCTGGCGTGTTCGCGCTGCCGGCGGGAACCGGCGACGTGTTGGTCGGCGTTCTCGCGTTGCCGGTCGCTCTCTATCTGCAATCGGGTGCTCGTGGCGGGCGCGCCGCGGCCTACGCCTGGAACATTCTCGGCATTGTCGATCTCCTGGTCGCGATCTCGATCGGCACCATGACCCAGCCGGGCCGGCTGAACCTGATCCCCGTGGAAGTCGCCAACACCGTCGGTACCACTTACCCGCTCGTGATGATCCCAGCCTTCGCGGTGCCGCTGTCGCTGATCCTGCACGCGCTCTCGCTGCGCCAGCTCGTACGCAGTGCGCGCCGCCGGATTCCGGCCGTGGCGTGAGTTCGGGCGTTAAGTATTTGCCGGCGCGGAAAATGCCGCCAATCACCTAGGCCGTTGACTCTAAGGCCGAAACGGGCTTCGAGTCAGTGCCCATGCGCTTTGTCCGCCTCAAGAAACGCCTGTCCGCCCTCTTGGGCGAGGACGCGCGCGCCATCATCCCGCGCCTGATCAAGACCGACGGCCGCCGTCACGCGCGGAGCTACGCGCTCGCCTTCGTCTTCATGTTCATCGTGGCCGGCTGCACCGCCGGTGCCGCCTACCTCATGCGCGACGTGATCAATGAGATCTTCGTTGCGCAGAAACGCTCCGCCATCTGGATTATCGGCGGCACGCTGATCGCGCTCTACAGCGTCAAGGGTCTCGCCGCCTACGGCCAGGGGGTCACGCTCGCCCGCGTCGGCAACCGCATCATCGCCGACTACCAGAAGCGCCTCTACGACAACCTGCTTGCCCAGGGCGTCCAGTTCTTCGCCGCCCGTCACTCGACGGAATTTCTCAACCGCTTGCAGGCCGGCGCCAACGGCGCCCGCGCCATTCTCGACCTTGTCGTCACCTCCATCGGCCGCGATTTCATCACGCTGATCGCGCTCGTCGCGGTGATGATCGTCCAGGATCCCTTCATGGCGCTGATCGCGCTGGTGGCGCTGCCGATCGCCGTCCTCGGCGTGCGCACCCTCATCCGCCGGGCGCGGCAGATCGTGAAGAAGCAGTTCATCGGCTTCGGCCGCATCATGCAGACCATGTCGGAGACCGCGCAGGGCATCCGCATGGTCAAGTCCTATAACCTCGAGGACACCCTGCGCGCCCGCATGGCCGCCGACGTGGGCTCCGTCGAGCAGGCGATGAACCGCATGGCGCGCGTGAGCTCGCGTTCGAGCCCGCTGATGGAGACCCTCGGCGGCTTCGCCGTCGCCGGCGCCGTCATGTACGCCGGCTACTCGGTGCTGAACAGAACGCACCTGCCGGGCGAGTTCTTCTCGGTGGTGACGGCGCTCTTGCTCGCCTATGAGCCGGCAAAGCGCCTCGCCCGCTTCAACATCGACCTCGCCGGCAATCTGGTTTACGCGCGTTTCCTGTTCGACGTGCTCGATTCCGCGCCCGCCGAGGAAGAGGAGAAGAAGCCGGCGCTGCAGGTCGGCCGCGGCCGCATCGAGTTCCGCGAGGTGTTCTTCGCCTATCGCCAAGGCGAGCCGGTGTTGCGCGGCCTCTCGCTTGGCGTCGAGCCGGGGAGCACCACCGCGCTTGTCGGCCCGTCTGGCGCCGGCAAGTCTACCATCATGAACCTGATCGAACGCTTCTACGATCCGCAGGCGGGCGCCATCACCATCGACGGGGTCAACATTGCCGAGGTCTCGCGCCGCTCGCTGCGCGACCACATCGCCTACGTGAGCCAAGATGCATTCCTCTTTTCCGGCACCGTGCGCGAAAACATCGCCATGGGCCGCACCGGCGCGAGCGAGGCGGAGATCGTGGCGGCAGCCCGCGCCGCCCACGCCCACGACTTCATCGCCGAGTTCGCCCAAGGCTACGACACCGCCGTGGGCGAGCACGGCACGCAGCTTTCCGGCGGCCAGCGCGCCCGCATCGCGATTGCCCGCGCCTTCCTCAAGAACGCGCCGATCCTGCTCCTCGACGAGCCCACCGCGGCGCTTGATTCCGAATCGGAACGCGAGGTGCAACGGGCGCTCGACGACCTGCGCGCCGCCCGCACCACGCTCGTCATCGCCCACCGCCTGCAGACGGTGATCTCGGCGGAGAAGATCTGCGTGATCGAGAACGGCCGCATCGTCGAGACCGGCCGCCACGAGGAGCTAGTCGCCCGCCGCGGCCGCTACCACGTGATCTACCAGATGCAGTTCAGCGAGCGCCGCGCCGCGATTGCCTGACGGAACCATGCCCCGCCGCTTCCGATTATCGCGCAAGAAGGGGGCGAGAAAGCCCGTGCGCGCCGTGGTGATCGCGCGTCCCTCGAAATGGGGGAACCCCCACAAGGTCGGCAGGCTCACCCGCGACCAGGCCATCGCCGCCTACGAGCGCGACCTCTACGCCGGCCGTCTCGCCATTACCGTCGCCGACGTGAAGCGCGAGCTGAAAGGCCGCGACATCGCCTGCTGGTGCCGGCTCGAGGACGCCTGCCACGGCGATGTCCTGCTCGCCATTGCCAACCGCCGCAAGGCGTAAGACGCGCCCTTGGCATTCGCTGAAAAGCGGCGACAATACCGGAACAACAGAACGCGGCCGGCGGGCCGTGAACCGGGGAGAACGCCATGTCTCACGTCCTACGCAGCACCCTGCTGGCGCTTGCCGCGCTCGGCTTCTCCGCCGGCGCCCACGCTCAGACCTACGGCATCGCCACCATGCAGCCGGGCACGCTCAACCACACCACGGGCTCGGCCATCGCCCGCGTGCTCAAGGAAAAGGGCGGCATGAATATGCTGGTGCAGGCGACCGCCGGAGAGTCGGTGCTGTTGCCGCTCGTGCACCGCGGCGAGATCGACCTCGGCATCGCCAACATCGCCGAAGCGGTGGAGGCCTACGAGGGTCGCGCGCGCGCCGGCAAGCAGGACAAGCTCCGCATGATCGGCGCGCTGCATCCGCTGCGCACTCCATTTTTCGTGCGCAAGGACAGCAATATCAAGTCGGTGGGCGATCTCAGGGGCAAGCGCGTTCCCCTCGGCTTTTCCGCCATGGGAACCATCAACACCACCGTGCTGGCCATGCTGGCGGGCGGCAACCTGACGGAACGCGACGTGCGCCCGGTGCTGGTGCCGAACGTGATACGCGGGGCCGAGGAATTCGCCTCCGGCGCCGCCGACAACTTCTTCTTCGCGCTGGGCGGCGCCAAGGTGAACGAGGTGGACGCCACCGTCGGCGGCGTGCGCGTGCTGAACATTCCCGACACGCCTCAGGTACTGGAGGCCATGCGCAAGATCTTTCCGTATGTCTATCTCACTGCCGTCTCGCCGCGGCCCGGCCTCACCGGCGTGCTCGAGCCGGTCAACGTATTCAGCTACGACAACGTGCTTGTGGTCAGCGCCGATACCAAGGATGAGGTGGTCTACAAGATCCTCGACACGCTGGCGAAGAACAAGCCCGAGCTCGTGCTGACGGCGCCCCAGCTCAACGAGTTCAGCATCGCCGGGCTCTACAAGAAATACCCGGTTCCCTATCACCCGGGCGCGATCAAGTACTTCCAGGACAATAAGGTCGAGCCGCGTTCGTGAGCGAAGAACGGATCGTCCCGAGCGAGGCGGAATTCGAAGCGGCCGCTTCGCCGGCGACGGTCCTCGCCACCAACGTCCTGCAGGGATTGCTCGTCGCCTGCGTCGTCGGCTGGATTCTCGACCTGCCGCGGTTCTTGTTCAATTTTTCGCTCTATACCGAGCAATTTCTGACGGTTTGCCTGGGGCTTAGCCTGGCGCTCGCCTTCATCGCGGACTCCATCCGCCCGCGCCAGTGGTTCGACTGGACCGCCGCCGCGGCGTCGCTTTGCATCTGCGGCTACGTCGCCGTGCGCTACCCCGAGCTCACCAACGAGATGGCGCTATTGCCGCTGGAAGGCATCGTCGGCAGCGCGATCCTGAT
>DATNNN010000197.1:0-6195 GCA_035601815.1 Xanthobacteraceae bacterium
CCTCGTACTCAACTGCGGCTACGGCCGCGGCTTCTCGGTGATGGACGTGATCGAAACCGTGCGGCGCGTGTCGGGTCGCGATTTCCCCGTGCGCTTCGCGTCGCGCCGGCCCGGCGACCCGGCGGAAATCGTCGCCGAGGCCAGCCGCATCCGCGCCATCCTCGGCTGGCAGCCCAGGCTCAACGATATCAATCTGATCGTCAGTCATGCGCTCGCCTGGGAGAAGAAGCTCGTTCAGCCGTCGAACGGCAACCATCAGGCGAACGGCGGCCGCACCGCGAATTCCGCCGCCGAATAATCCTTCACGGCCCGCTGCGCGAGATTTCCGGAACGGCGCGTTCGGCGACGCCCCAGCCACGGCGGGCCAGCGAAGTTTCGGCGCCGGCCTCGCCGCTCTCGTGGTAGAGGGCGTCCTGGTTCACGCGCCACGGATCGTAGAGCTTTCGGCCGGCGACGATATTTTCCACGCTCAGCATCGCGGTCATCATGGCGTGGTCTTGGTTGTTGTATTTGTGCATCCCATTGCGGCCGACCAGATAGAGATTCGGATAGTCGCGCTCGATTTCGTCGCGAATGGTGTCCACGTGCTTCTGGTAATTCGCGTCGTAAACCGGATAGGCCTTCGGCTGGCGGATAACGCACCCATCGAGGATGTCGGCCCGCTCCGCCAATCCCAGCATCACGAGCTCATCGGCAGCCATTGCGCGTAGCGCGTCGTCCGGCGCGTTCCAAAGGCCGTCGCCCTCGAAGCAGAAATACTCCATGCCGAGACAGTTGCGGTCTTCGTCGGGAACGAGGTCCGGCGACCATGCCTTGAAGTTCTGGATGCGTCCGACCTTTACTTTGGGATCGTGGACATAGATCCAGTTGTCGTCGAACTGCTGGCGATCCTTGATGATCAGCGCGACAATCAGGAAGTCGCGGTACTTCAGCAATTGCGCCGCCTGTCGCGTTCGTGCCGAAGGCCGCGGCTCGAGTGCTCCGACGAGCTCGCGCATGGGGATGGAAGAGATGACGTCGTTCGCGGCGATCGTTCGCTCCGCGCCGGCGGAATTTCGAGTCGTGACGCTCCACGCATTCCGCGTCCGGTCGAAGCGGAGGCCGGTGACGGCGGCGTCCATGCTCAGCACCCCGCCCATCGCCCGCATTTTTTCGGCCGCAACCTCCCACATCATGCCGGGACCTTTGCGCGGATAGCGGAACCGGTCGATGAGCGTCTTGACGATCTCGCCGCGTTCCCCATCGCGCACGCGCTGCGGAAAAACCGAGTGCCAGATCGCCGATCCCAGCGAGAGCCCTTTCACCCGCTGCGCCGCCCAGTCGGCCGAAATCTCCGCGCACTTCACGCCCCAGACTTTTTCGGTGTAGGTGCGGAAGAAAATATCGAACAGCCGCCGCCCGAACTGGTTCGAGACCCATTCCTCGAAATTCTTTGGCGCACGAACGGGGAAGCAGGAGGCCTTCAAGTAGGACGCGACGCACGCCACGGCCTCGAGCGGACCGAGCTTGATCAGCGCGTCGCCCGCTCGCAACGGATAGTCGAACAGCTGATTGTTATAATAAATCCGCGACTTGCGCGCTCGGGTGAGCAGATCGTCTCCGAGAATCTCGGTCCACAGATCCTCCACCTCTTTCGATTTGGAGAAGAAACGGTGGCCGCCGATGTCGAAGCGAAACCCCTTGTGCGTCGCCGTCCGCGCGATCCCGCCCACATAGACGGGATCCTTCTCGACAACGGTGACCGGCACGGCCTTCTTCGCAAGCAGATAGCCCGCGGTTAGACCCGCGGGGCCGGCACCCAGGCAAACGACGTGCGTATCTCGCGAGGCCATCCCACCGGTAGCATCCCATCAGGCGCAAGACCGAACAAGGCCGCTCGCTTCCCGCGATCGCTTTCAGTTTCGATTGGCCGCAGCATTCCGGCGATAAATGCTAACTGCGTACCGCCCGGGAAAGGCGTAGATCCGTTCAAAGTCGGGCCGATTGAGCTCGTAGCGGTACGTGAGCACGTAGTCGTAGCCCGACAGGTCCGACGCGATCGTCCCGCCACGGCGCAGATTAACAATTTTCGTATTCGCTGGCTCGCGATCCTTCAGAAACGGAAAGAAGAACGGGGCATCGGTCTGTGCGCCGTCGTTGACGACCATCAGTCGATCGGCCTTGCGAACGTTGTTGCGAAACGCCCGATAAGGCTCGGCATAGCTGCCCATCATGGAAAAATAGAGCATGTCGAGGTCGTCCAAGTAGTACCACACGGATGCGAGTTGTAGGCGCTGCCGTGTGTTCACGTCATAAATTTCAATCGGAAGCAGGCGCCGTTCCTGCTGCCATACAAGCGCGTTCAAGCTGACGATAACCAGATAAAACGCGGCGAGAAAACGAACAGCGGGCGGAATCCGAAATCTGCGCAGCACGGCAGCGGCCGGCACCACGCCGAGAACATAGCCCGGCGCGAGGTAGCGGATGGACCCGTTCAAAGTGATCTGACTACAGACGAACACCATGTAGGCGATCGAAGTGCCCGCCGCGAAGCGCAGGGAAAAGGGTATCGACCGGGACCAGATCGCGATGCAGAGGCAGACCAGCAGCACGACGATCGGTATGCCCCAGAACGCGGCAATCGAGTCCGGCATGAAGCGGTACCCGTGCGCCATAGAGTCGGCAAACGGCTTGTAAAGAAGCCCCCAAAAATCAGTGTTCAGGTACGCGTCGGACAGGTGATACGTGAACTGAAACGTATCGATGACGCCGAAATAAAATAGCAGCGTCCAATTTCGAAAGAAGTTCGACACGCTCGTGTCCTTGATGAAGCCCCACTCGGAGCTCCTGGGAAACAACGACCCGTAGGACACCAGGTTGTTGATGTAGACCGCCGCCGAGGAGAGCTCGAAGAGCACCGGCGACAGTGCCACGCACACGACAATCGCTGTCCATGACGGCCGGCGGTCGCGGAACAGCCTGAACAGCAGCACTGCGAAGAAAACGGCGGCGAAAAACGCACCGTGCCACTTGATCCCGACAAGCGCGGAGAGCAATGCGAGGGCGAGCGGCAGATAGTACGACGAGTTCTTCGATAAAAAAATGTGAAGCCAGGCGAGAAACACCACGACGCCGAGCGGCACGTCATTCTTCAGGCTGGCGATGCCGACCAGGATGACTTGCGCGGAAAAGAGAAACCACAGCGCCTCGGTCGCAACATCCCTGAAGCGCAGCAGAATAACCGCGACCAGCACGGCAAACAGCACGAGCGACGGCAGCGTCGAAAAGTGCCCCCGCTCCAGGAAGAAGGCGACGATGTAATCGAACGTCTTCGGCAGAACGATCTGTTGGGTGCTAAACGCGGTTTCCTGCAACGGCCCGAAGCGCTCGAGTGTCGCTCGCACCACATTCATCGCGAGCGAATCGTAGTCGCTACCGGGGATCCAATAGGAGCAGAGCAGCAGCACCCCAAGATAGCCGCCGATGAACAAGAGAAATTTCCGGGACGGCGACCGCTCAGTCGCCCGCACCGCCTTGGTCGCCTTGCCCTTCGGCTTCACGATCAGCCGCCCCACCGATCCCCGGACGCCACCGCACCTAAAGCCATTCTCCGCCGGATGCGTCCGAATCGGAAGCTGGGGTCGGGCAATTCTTGCCCGCTTGCCGCCGCGAAGGCGGCCGCTCAAGGCACGCGCTTACCGTCGGACCCGAACTGCTTGAGGTGGGCGATCACGTCCTCGATCTCCTGATCCTTGGGCAGGCCGGCGAACAGCATCTTGGTGCCGGGAATCATGGCCTTCGGGTTCTTGAGGTACTTCGCCAGCGTCGCTTCGTCCCAGACGATGTTCGAGTTCTTGTTGGCGTCGGTGTAGCTGTAGCCCTCGTAGGTGCCGGCCTTGCGCCCGATGAGGCCGTTCAGCACCGGGCCAAGCTTGGTCTGCGCCCCCTCGCCCACGGTGTGGCAGGCTTGGCACTTACGAAATACCGCCTCGCCCGCCTGGGGATCGGCGGCGCCGGCGGCATTCGGCACGAAGGCTACAAAGACGAGCACGAAGGCGAAACGCATGCGGATCGGTTTTAGCATCTTTGGCGACGGCGCAACCAATCGTGCTAGCAATCGGCCGAACCTGAAAGCACTCGCCGCATGAACGAGTTCTTGATCATCGCCTGGATGCTGCTCGCCGCCTTCTTCTTGGCGAGCGCGGCGGTGACCATGCTGCGCTATCGCGAGCCGCGCCCGCCTGCCGGCGAGCCGCCGCCCTGCTCGATCGTCATGCCGATCCGCGGCGGGCATCAGCATTTGGCGGCGAACCTTCTGGCGCTCGCAAAGCTCGCACCGTTCCGCGGCGAGATTCTGCTTGCCGTGGCGCATCGCGACGATCCAGCCATGGCGGTAATCGAGCCCATCGTCGCGCGTCACCCGGACAAGATGCGGCTCCTCGTCGGCGAGGCGCCCGAGATCAAGAACCCCAAGGTGGCCAATCTCGCCAAGGCCTATCGCGAAGCGCGCTTCGGCACGCTCCTCTTCCTCGACGACACGGTCGAGATCGACGGCGCCATCTATGGCGAGCTCGTCGCCGCGCTCAAGCCGGGGATCGCCATGGTCACGGTGGCGCCGGTCGCGCGCGACGCCGAAAATTTCCCGGCGCGCGTCGAAGCCGCGTCGTGCAATGGCTATCTCTTTCGCCTCGAGATGCTGTTTGAGCTGTTCGGCATCGCCGCCGCGTTCGGCCATGCCGTCCTCTTCCGCAAGGCGGATCTGGAAGCGGCGGGCGGCATCGGGCGCCTCGACGACGGGCCCTGTGACGACAACGCGCTGTCGAGCGCGCTCGATGCCGGCGGCCGGCTCCGGCTATTGCCGATCTCGATCACGCGTCGTATCGGCCGACGCACGTGGACCGAGACCTACTTCCGCCATCTACGCTGGAAGAACTGCAGCAAGGCGCACGAACCCGTCGGCTTCCTGCTCGAGCCGCTGACGGGCGGGTTATGTTTCAATTTATTAGGGGCTTACGCGCTTTCCCGCATGCTCGGCATGTCGCCAGTTGGCGGGCTCGGCCTCAGCATGGCGATCTGGTATGGGACCGAGGGGCTGATCCACCTCGTGGCCGGATGGCGATTCGGTATTAGCGATATTTTCGCCTGGATTGTGCGCGACCTTATCCAGCCGATTCTCACGGTGGCGGCGGTATTTGTAAACCGTGTAGAATGGCGAGGCGGTATGGTTGATTTGAGTCCCGCCGACGGGAACCGTAGGCGGGACCGTTCGAGTTAGCGTGACATCCCGGAGGCTTAACGGGGGTTGTCAACCTACCGGCGTCAACGATAACGTGCGGGGCAAAGGACGGGGGCGTTAATGGCAGATCTGATTGCTTTACGTGCTGATACGCACGTCGATGGAACTTCGCGTTCGCGGCCGGCGGCAGCGGCGCGACCCATCGGCATCCTGCAGCGGGCCGAATCGTTCAGCGACGGCGTTGATCGCCTCACCGGCGGCGGCGAGACGCCGCTCAATCTCGTCATCGAGGACACGCTCGGTCCGGTCGAGGCGCTGATCCACGGCAAGCCGACGCTACTCTTCGGCACCAATAATTATCTCGGCCTCAATCATCACCCTGAGTGCGTGCGTGCCGCGACCGAGGCGGTCGCCCATCACGGCACCGGATCGACGGCCTCGCGGGTGGCCGCCGGAAATCACGCCGATCACATCAAGCTCGAAGAAGAAGTGGCCGCACTCTATGGGCGCCGCTACTGCACCGTCTTCTCCACCGGCTTCATGGCCAACCTCGGCGTGATCTCGGCGCTGGCGCAGGAAGGCGATGCGATCTTCGTCGACGCCCACAGCCACGCGTCGATCTTCGACGCCTGCAAGCTTAGCGGCGCTAGCATCTCGACCTTCCGCCATAACGACGCCAAGGATCTCGACCGCCTGTTCAGCGAAAGTAAGATCGCAAGCGCCCGCACCCTCGTGGTGCTCGAGGGCCTCTACAGCGTCTGGGGCGACGTCGGCGACCTCAAGGGCATCATCGGCACGGCCAAGCGCCATGGCGCTTTGGTCGTGGTCGACGAAGCGCACGGCATGGGCATGTACGGCGACAATGGCCGCGGCGTCACCGAGATGCTCGGCCTCGAGGACATGGTCGACGTGATCGTCGGCACCTTCTCCAAGAGCGTGGGCGTGATCGGCGGCTTTGCCGTCACCAACCACTTCGGGCT
>DATNNN010000198.1:0-6406 GCA_035601815.1 Xanthobacteraceae bacterium
CGCTCCACTCCGGGTGGGCGTCCCAGGCGGCGTTGACCAGCATGCCGCCGAGGAACGGCAGGAAGCAGTTCGCCGTCGACACGCCGACCTCGCGCTGGGTGAGCGGGCGCTGCACCACGATCGTGCCGATGATGGGCGACACCGCGGCGCAGCCGATCGAGGTCAGCGCATAGGCGGGAAGCGCGCCATGCACGGTGCCGTTCCAGCGCCCGCCGCGATGGTGATGGCGGAGCGCGAAATAGCCGCCGGTGGCGCCGACGCCCACCAGGAAGTTGGAGGTAGCAAGCCGCGGGTCGCGCACGCTCCACGGCCAGGTCCAGTCGGCGTTCGCCGGCACCGAGGTGAACGCGAACAGCGCGGCGGCTGCCGCGAAGAGAATCTGTTTTTTCATGGGTTCTCCCGTAATCGGCCGAGCAATCGGCCCGAGTGCGAATCGACCGCATCTTGCGGGGATGATTGTTGGCTTTCCGCGGCCCGAAGTCGAGCGCCGGCCGGGGAAAAGGTAAGCGAAGGATTTACCCTCGCGATTTCAGCGGAATCAGGCTCGCCGCCACCCCCGGCAACCCGCAGAAAAATATGGGATTTATTGCCGGGGCCGAGGAACCATCCGATCGCTTCGCGCGTTTTATCCGCGAAACCTCTCAAGGACAGCGCATCTCCAAGTTGTCGCTCCCTTCGAGGGTCTTCGGAGGAAATCCCATGTTCAAGTTCAAGGTTACGCTGCTGGCGGCCACCGTCGCCGGCGGTTTCGCGCTGATCGGTGCCGCTTCCGCGGGCCCGCTCAGCACCTCGCCGATCTCGGCGCCCACCGATGTCGAGCAGACCGAGGCCCAGGTTCAGGCTCAGGGCCGTCAAAACGTTGAGGGCCGGCAAAACGTCCAGAGCCGTCAGAACGCGCGCCGTTCCACGGCGAACCGCTCCCGCCATGTCCGCCGCTATCGCGGCTACCAGGAGGGCTACTACGCGCCCGACTACGGCTACGGATACGGTTACGGCTACGGCTCGCCTTATGCCTATCGGCCGGCACCGGGCCTCTGGCTCGGCGCACCGGGCTTCGGCTTCGGCATCGGTCTGTAAGCGACCGATTCTGACAAGACCGGCGGCGCGCCGTTGCGAAAACAGCGGCCGCCGTCGTTTGCGTGCAAGCGTGGCGGGGACAGAAGGGAAACATCCCGGTCCCCGCATTTTTTTCGACAAACTCGGAGGAAAACTCATGTCCAAGTTCAAGATTGCGCTCCTGGCGGCGACCGTCGCCGGCGGTTTTGCGCTCGCGGGTGCGGCTTCCGCCGCCCCGTCCGCGACCTCGCCGGTCGCCGCACCCACCAACCTCGATCAGGCGCAGGCGAAGGCCAAGCAGTCGGCGCGCAAGCCACGCCGTTACGCGCGCCACTATCGCCGCTATCCCGGCTACCCGGGGCCGGCGTACGGCTACTACGGCTATCCGGTTTATGGCTACGGCTCGCCGTATTACTACCGGCCAGGCCCGGGCCTGTGGCTCGGCGTGCCGGGCTTCGGTTTCGGCCTCGGCTGGTAAGCGCACTTTTCTGAATCGATAAGCGAACCGCCGCGAGCGCGGCGGCGGCCGCTTGCGTGCGCGCACGGTCATCGCGCCGAGGCGGCGATCGCGCGCGACAGCTCCGCCACCTTCTGCAGCGCAACGTTGCGCACCCGACGCATGAGCTCGGCCCGGGAGATGGGCTTGCGCGGCCGCGACGGCTTCGGCGCGCAGGCGGCTTCACCGCCCAGACACATGCGCGCGCGCAAACAGGGGCGCGCCGGACACACGCGGAAGCGCCGCAGCCGCGTGGCCTGCACGCGGGCGGCGAGACGATGAATTTCCGCCTTGGCTTCCGCGATCTCCTGCGCCGCGGCGATGGGGTCGATTTTTGCTTTCATGGCTGTTTTCTCCTTCTCTCCACTCGTTCCCCGGGCGAGCCCGCGCCTTCGCGGCGAGACCCGGGGTCCAGAAATCTCTCGCGATGAGAGTGGCGCCACCGCCATCGAGTACGGCCTGATCGCCGCCTGCATTTCGGTTGCGATCATCGCGGTCGTGCAGGGCGTCGGTTCCAAGCTCAACACGACTTCACACAGGTGCAGAACGCGCTCAAGTAAGCGTTCGCGTCCCTGACCCAAAGCGAAAGGCCCCGGCTGTTGGCGGGGCTTTTTTTTATGCGTCCGTCGGATCAGGGCCGGTTCGCAACGGAACGTTCTCCCCGCCGCCGGTGTTACAACGTCGGGCGATACTGCCCTGGGAGGATTCGCTCATGGCTTCTGGAGGACCTGGCGCGCGCATCGGCGGCCATCCGATTCATCCGATGCTGGTTCCCTTCCCCATCGCGTTCCTGATGGGCGCGTTCGCCTGCGACCTCGCATTCTGGGGCACGCGCACGCCGTTCTGGGCCACGGCCGCGCTGTGGTTGATCGCCGCCGCCCTCGTCATGGGCGCGCTTGCCGCGCTCGCCGGGCTCTACGACTTCCTCTCCCAGGAGGCGATCCGCACCATCCCCGACGCTTGGTATCATCTGTACGGCAACGTGTTTGCCATGGTGCTCTCGCTCGTGAACCTCGTGCTGCGTGAGGTGCAGGGACCGGCGAACGCGGTGTTGCCGTGGGGCCTCACGCTGTCGCTGATCGTCGTGCTCACGCTCTTCTACACCGGCTGGCTCGGCGGCGAGCTGGTGTTCCGCCACCAATGCGGGATGATAGAGGAAGAGCCGGCGAAGAAAAAATAAGGCCGGGCGGTCAAGCCGGGCGTTTTGGAGCCATCTCCGCCGCGATGGCGACGCTTGGATTGTTACCTTGGACGCGTTCTGCGGTCGGCGAGACCCAGATCGATCAGCCTTCGCACCGCTTCCGAGAGCGATGGGCGTTCTGGCTGCGAGGAAGCCCACAGGCGAATTTCTTCCAGCTTTGCCTCCGACAGAGCCGGCGCCCACTTCGCATCCGAAGATGCGTCATTGGATTGATTCGGCGGTGAAGGTGCCATGGCGTTGTCTTTCCCCCGGTGAAACGAATCTCCGAACACATCGCCGTTCAAGCCGGCAACGAGTCAATAGTTCCTTAGATGATCGGCTTACATTCCGTTCGTGGTCCGGCTCCCGCCGCGATGGCGATGAGGTCATAGACCGCGACCCAGAAGCGCGCCGCCGGCCGGTCGTGGTCGAGCTCGGCGAGGAAGGCGCCAAAGCCCAAGTGCCGAGCGCCAGACTTTGGGTGCCGTTTGGAAGGCGGTCCCAAAGCCAACAAAAAATGCTCTTGGATATACGGATCATCGTCAGTCGCACCCCTACCCCTTCCCCCGCCTCCTATGCCGCGCGTGCAGAAACCGCGCGATCCGCTCCTTCAGCGCCGCCGTCTTGCGCCGCTCGCCCATGGTGACCGCGTCCTCGAACAGCGCGCGCTGCACGTTCCGCGGCAGGTCGCTCCATTGCAGGATCACCGCGGCACCGAGGCAGCGCAGGATGTGCTCCTGCTCGCCGGCGAGCCTGGCGCGCGCCTCTCGCGCCTCTTGCCGCTTGCCCTTCGGCGCGCCGCCCTCGCCCTCCCAGCGCGCGAGCGCGCGGGTCATTTGTCTCCCCGCCTTGCCGCGCCTGCGCTTTTTGCCGGTCATAATCGCGCGCGCCCCTCGCAATTGCGCCTCGTCGTACCTATGTAAAGGTACTACCGAGCAAGGCGAAACCAGAACGATAATGAAATCGCACACGCCTTGCTACATCAACCAGCAGCAAGCCTCTCTCCGCAAGATAACAGCCGGCTGGTACGCCACGGACCGGCGCGGAGCTTTGCCCTATGGCCCGTTCGCCAACCGCGAGCGCTGCCTCGCGCGAATCTTTCAGCACGCGAGCTGGGTGACATCGTCGGCGGCGCGCGAGCGCGTTTGAATCGCGCGCGACCGGCGCGAACGCGCGCATTTGCGCGCCGCGCGCGGCGATTAAGGCGGAGAATTTCTTTTTCATGCAGATGAATCGCGGAAGATGATCGCGATTGCGGCGCGCGCACTTACATCCGACACATATGACCTGCATGATGTGTGCGTATCTTGAATGACTTCATTCAAGTTTCTTTCGAAAAATCTACATTTTCAGGAGAAAAAATGAGCAATGCACCGTTGAATACTGCCACTCCCGTAAACGCGCAGAACACGAAGATCCTCGCCAAGGACATTCACGCCAAGTGGGACAAGATCTCCGACGTGGAAGCCTCCGGCATGAAGCAGACAAGCGACCTCATCTCGCAGGTCCAGGCGAAATACAGCCTGAGCTCCGAGCAGGCCCAGAAGGACGTCAACGTTTGGGCGAACGGCCGCAGCTTCTGAACTGAAGCCTGCGCCTAAAGAGTCGCCTTCGCGAACGCGCGGAGGCGGCTTTTTCTTTTGTGAAACCTCCCCCACCCGGCGCTCGCGTTCGCTCGCGCCACCCTCCCCGGAGACGGGGAGGGAAAAGCTAACGCACCAGCTCCCGCATCGCCTGGTCGAGTCCCACGAGCGTCAGCGGAAACATCCGCCGCGGCTTGCCGATCAGCAGTCGACGGCGATCGGCTCCCAGGTCAGCTGCGCCTCGGCGATCGTGGCGAGAACGCTGCGGACATAGGCGGTGGCCTCGGAAGACGGTCCGAACAGCCGCGGGTTCTTGGCCGGATCGCCGACCATCACGACGATGCCGAGGTGCAGCCTGTCGGACGGCATCGTTGCCTTCATCACCTCGATCGCGCGCGCGGCTTCCCACGGCGCGTGAAAGGTGCCGGCCGGCGCCTTCACGAGAATGATCGGTTCGCCTTTTGGCCCGGCGACGAGGGTGGTGAGTAGATGGCGGAGCGTTGCTGCCTCCCCACGCAGGAGACGGGCCGCAGTTTACCTGATTCGCTTGCGCGCGGCTGCCAGCGTCGCCGCCTACCGCACCAACTCGCGCATGGCGCCGTCGAGCCCCGCGAGCGTCAGCGGAAACATGCGGCCGGCGAAAAGCTGCCGCACCATTTTGATCGAGTGTGTGTAGTCCCACTGCGCCTCGGGCGTGGGGTTCAGCCACACCGCGTGCGCATAAGTGCGGGTCACCCGCTCGAGCCATACCTGCCCCGGCTCCTCGTTCATGTGCTCGACCGAGCCGCCCGGCTGCATGATCTCGTAGGGGCTCATGGAGGCGTCGCCGACGAACACCACCTTGTAGTCGTGCGGGAAGGTGTGCAGCACCTGCCAGGTCGGCGTCGTCGCCTGGTAGCGGCGGCGGTTGTCCTTCCACACGCGCTCATAGAGGCAGTTGTGGAAGTAGAAGTGCTCGAGGTGCTTGAACTCGGTGCGCGCGGCGGAGAACAGCTCCTCGCAGGTCTTAATGTGCCAGTCCATGGAGCCGCCGATGTCGAGGAAGAGGAGCACCTTCACGGCATTGCGCCGCTCCGGGCGGAGCTTGAGGTCGAGATAGCCGCGGCTCGCCGTCTCGCGGATGGTGCCGTCGAGATCGAGCTCCTCGGGCGCCCCGGTGCGGGCGAATTTGCGCAGGCGCCGGAGCGCGATCTTGATGTTGCGCGTGCCGAGCTCCACGTCGCCGTCGAGGTCCTTGAACTCGCGCTTGTCCCACACCTTCACGGCGCGGAAATTGCGGTTCTGGTCCTGGCCGATGCGCACGCCTTCGGGATTGTAGCCGTAGGCGCCGTAGGGCGAAGTTCCCGCGGTGCCGATCCATTTCGACCCGCCCTGGTGGCGGCCCTTCTGCTCGGCGAGCCGCCGGCGCAGCGTTTCCAAGAGCTTGTCGAGGCCGCCCATGGCCTCGATCAGTTTCTTCTCCTCCTCGGTGAGATTCTTCTCCATCAGCTTTTTGAGCCATTCGGCGGGGATCTCGGCCGCGAGCGCCTGCTCCAAGAGTTCCATGCCCTGGAACACCTTGCCGAACACGCGGTCGAACTTGTCGAGATTGCGCTCGTCCTTCACCAGCGCGGCGCGGGAGAGATAGTAGAAATCCTCGACCCGCCGCGAGGCGAGATCCTGCTCCATGGCCTCGAGCAGGGTCAGATATTCGCGCAAGGTCACCGGCACGCCGGCGGCCTTGAGCTCCTGGAAAAAGCTGACGAACATCGGGCAAGCATTCAACCGGAGGGGCGCTGGCGTCAAGCGTGTAGCCCGGATGGAGCGAAGCGTAATCCGGGATAAGCTCAGCTGGACGCAACCATAATGGCGACTGCGGCGAGCGGATCAACTGATCCCGGATTTCGCACCCGCTCCGCAGGTGCTGCATCCGGGCTACGGAGAGAGCGCCCAACCATGACAAATTCGGCCAATCTCAAAGACGTCCGCACCGGCACGCTGGAGATCGCCTACGAGGAGAGCGGGCCGCCGGACGGCGTTCCGGTCGTCCTACTGCACGGCTTTCCGTACGATCCGCGATCCTATGATGACGTGGTGCCGCAGCTCGTGGCG
>DATNNN010000199.1:0-4622 GCA_035601815.1 Xanthobacteraceae bacterium
GGGCGGTCAGCGTCTCGCCCTTGCGGGCGCGGCGCACCACGAGATCGCCCTTGACCTTGGCCGCGTCGAACACGTGCAGCGGCCGCGAGCGGTCGTGGGTGACGAAGTTGGTGATGTCGACGAGCGCGTTGATCGGGCGCAGCCCGATCGCGGAGAGCCACCGCTGCAGCCAGGCGGGCGAGGGGCCGTTCTTGACCCCGCGGATGAGCCGGAGCGCGAACGCGGGACAGAGCGAGGGCGCAGCGCCGAAGTCGAGCCGGACTTTCATCGGCGACGGAAACTTCCCGCGCACGGGCTTTGACACGGGCGTGATCAAATTGCCGAGGCCGGCAGCGGCAGCGTCGCGCGCGATGCCGGCGACGCCCAGGCAATCAGCCCGGTTCGGCGTCACCGCTACCTCGAGCACCGGATCGTCGAGGCCCAGGAGCGGGGCGAACGGCTTGCCCAGGGGCGCGTCTGCCGGCATCTCGATGATGCCGGTGTGGTCCTCGGAGATGCCCATCTCGCGGCCCGACACCAGCATGCCGCCGCTTTCCACGCCGCGGATCGCGCCCACCTTCAGCTCCATTCCGGAGCCGGGGATGATCGCGCCCGGCCGGGCGAACACGCCCATCATGCCGGCGCGGGCGTTCTGCGCGCCGCACACCACCTGCACTGGCGCGCCGTCGCCGGTGTCCACCATGCAGACTTGCAGCTTGTCGGCGTTGGGATGCTTCGTAGCGGAGATCACGCGCGCCACCGTGAAGGGTGCGAGCGTCTTGCCCAGGTCCTCGATGCGTTCCACCTCGAGCCCGATCATGGTGAGCTTGTCGGCGATCGCCTCGAGCGAGGCGCTCGTGTCGAGGTGGGACTTCAGCCAGGAGAGGGAGAGCTTCACGAGCTCAGCCCTCCCGCCAGCGTCGGGAAGTCGAGCGGCTTGAAGCCGTAGTGCTCGAGCCAGCGCAGGTCCGCCTCGAAGAACGCGCGCAAATCCGGCATGCCGTACTTCAGCATGGCGATGCGGTCGATGCCCAAGCCCCAGGCGAAGCCCTGGTACTCGTCGGGATCGAGGCCGACGTTGCGCAAGACATTCGGGTGCACCATGCCGCAGCCGAGGATCTCCATCCAGTCGTCGCCTTCGCCGAAGCGGATCTCGTTGCCGACTCTGGCGTACTGGATGTCGACCTCGAGCGACGGCTCGGTGAACGGGAAGAACGACGGCCTGAAGCGCATCTTCACCTGCGCCACCTCGAAGAAGGTCTTGCAGAACTCCTCCAGAATCCACTTCAGGTGGCCGAGGTGCGAGCCCTTGTCGATGACCAGCCCCTCCACCTGGTGGAACATGGGCGTGTGCGTCTGGTCGGAGTCGCGCCGATACGTGCGGCCCGGGATGACGACGCGGATCGGCGGCTTCTGCTTCTCCAGCGTCCTGATCTGCACCGGCGAGGTGTGCGTGCGCAGCACCAGCCGCTCGCCGCCGGCCTTGGGCTCGAAGAAGAAAGTGTCGTGCATGTCCCGCGCCGGATGGCCGGCGGGGAAGTTGAGCGCGGTGAAGTTGTAGAAGTCGGTCTCGATGTCCGGCCCTTCGGCGATGGAAAAGCCCATGTCGGCGAAGATGGCGGTGATCTCGTCGACCACCTGGCTCACCGGATGGATGCGTCCGCGCTCGATGCCGCTTGTGCGCACCGAAAGTGTGACGTCGGCGGTGTCGGCCTTGAGCTTCTCGGCGACGGTGGCGCCGTCGAGCCCGGCCTTGCGGGCGGCGATCGCCGCGCTTACCCGGTCGCGCAGGCCGTTGATGCGGGGCCCTTGAGTCTTGCGTTCGTCGGGCGTCATCGAGCCCAGCGTCTTGAGCAGTTCCGACACCGAGCCCTTCTTGCCCAGCGCCGCCACGCGCACGGCCTCGAGCGCGACGGCGTCCGCCGCGGCCGCCACGGTGGCGATGATTTTAGCCTCGAGCTTTGCGAGATCGCTCATCGATCGCCCCGAATCCCCGCCGCACCATAGCCCGGCCGGAACGCGCCGTCGCGGGAAGGCCGCCTAAGCGAGCTTGCTGCGCGCCTGGTCGACGAGCGCCTTGAAGGCCACGGGTTCGCGCACGGCGAGGTCGGCGAGCACCTTGCGGTCGACGGCGACCCCAGACTTGCCGAGGCCGTCGATGAACCGGCCGTAGGTAAGGCCGTGCTCGCGCACCGCCGCGTTGATGCGCTGGATCCATAGCGCACGGAAGGTGCGCTTGCGGTTCTTGCGGTCGCGGTAGGCGTACTGGTTCGCCTTCTCGACCGCTTGCTTCGCGATACGGATCGTGTTCTTGCGCCGGCCGTAAAAGCCCTTGGCGGCCTTGAACACCTTCTTGTGCTTGGCGTGAGAGGTCACGCCGCGCTTGACGCGGGCCATGGCGATGTCTCCTCGAGGTAGCGATCAGCCGTAGGGCATGTAGATCTTGCGGATGTGCCGCGCGTCCGCTTCCGAGAGCACCCGAGTGCCGCGCAGCTGACGGATCTGCTTCTTCGTCCGCTTGATCATCCCGTGGCGCTTGCGCGTCTGGGGAGCGATCACCTTGCCGCGCGCGGAGATCTTGAATCGCTTCTTCGCGCCGGACTTCGTCTTCAATTTGGGCATTTGGCTCTCCGCGGGCGGGCATCGCGGCAAAACCGCGCGCCGATCCCATTGGTTCGATTGAGCATTCGGGGCCGCCACGGCAGCCCTTGTTAGCCGGGCAGCCCGAAGAGGGGTTTCGATACTAGAGCGGGGGTGGGTTGGCAAGGTGGCGAAATGCGCCGTGCGGCGCGGCGCCGCGCTCCCGGATCAATTGGCTCAAAGATGCCGCAGGCGAAGGTGACAGCGGTATGACGGGTTGCCTGCTCGCGGGACGCGACTCTCAGGTGCGATCACGAGTCCCACTTAAATCATTTTCACGCGAGTCTCGTCAAAACTAGACTCATAGAGTCTCTCTTCGCACCGCCTGCCCTGACTTATTATATTGCGCGCGACATTCTTGAGATGCATATTTTTCATTCCACAATGAGGAGAAAAATTCGATGACTACAAAAACCAAGTCTAAGAGCCCTAAACGAATGTGCGCTGAAGCCACGCTTCCAGCCAATCTACATGCGAGCTTCGATGAGTTGGTTGCTGAATATGAAGCATCCGCCGAAATTCATGTCGGTAAAGGCTGGGTAAATTATAATATTCTCGCCGACCTAGTTCGGGCCGGCTGGCAAAAAATAACTAGGGCTGGCCAACAACTCTGAGTGCGACATGCTGCGCTTCGTTTACGAGTGGCTGGTCGTCCCTCCGGCGAAGCTCTTGGCAGAGTTACTAGGCCTTGTTCTTAGCGGCCTAGTACCTCTTGCTGCTGGAGTTGCTACAGGTGCTGGCGCTTATTTTCTATGCAACGACGTTCCCCGGGCGAGCGGCGCGGGACGCGCCGCGAAGACCCGGGGTCCAGGAATCCCTGCCGCACCTTGAGATTCAGCCTGGACCCCGGCTCGGCCGGCTTTGCCGGCCGTCCGGGGAACGGGCCCGAGTACGACCGCGCCCCAAAAATCGAAATGGCCGGGACGAGCCCGGCCATCGCCGATGAGGGACCGATGAACGGGTTACCTGGGCGCCAAAATCATGATGATCTGCCGGCCTTCCGACATGGGCTCCACTTCCACCCGCGCGATGGTCGCGACATCGCCGCGCACCCGCTGCAACAGCTTGTAGCCGAGGTCCTGGTGCGCCATCTCGCGGCCGCGGAAGCGCAGCGTCACCTTGACCTTGTCGCCCTCCTCGAAGAACCGCACCATCGAGCGCATCTTCACGGCGTAGTCGTGCTTGTCGATGCCGGGCCTGAGCTTGATTTCCTTGACCTCGACGGTCTTCTGCTTCTTGCGCGCCTCGGCGGCCTTCTTCTGGGCCTGGAATTTGAACTTGCCGTAATCGAGGATCTTGCAGACCGGAGGGGTATTGTTGGGGGAGATTTCCACGAGGTCGAGCCCAACTTCCTGGGCGAGCGCGATGGCGTCGCGGACGGCCACTACGCCTCGGTTTGCTCCCTGACTGTCGATAAGTTGAACCTCGCGAACTCGGATGTCTTCGTTGACGCGCGGCCCGTCCTTTTGGACCGGCGCGGGTGCTCTCATAGGGCGACGAATGGGCGATCTCCTTATTGCTGTTGCGACGATGCCCGCGTGTACGCTTGGCGAAGCAGATGCGAAGGATTGAAAGAAACAGGCTTGAAGTCAATGACCGCCGGAGGCTTGTTCGCATGGGCTCCCGCGGCGTATCGAAATAGCGTTTCCCATGGATGAACAGCTCCACCATCTGGAGGTCGGCGCCGGGGCGGCAGTGCGGCCGATCGCTGTACGCGCGCGGCCAGGCCGCTCGCCCGGCGTCTTTTGGCTCGGTGGCTTCAAGTCCGACATGCGCGGCACCAAGGCGGAAGCGCTCGCCGCCTACGCGGCGACGAGCGGCCGCGCCCTCGTGCGCTTCGATTATTCCGGCCACGGCGAATCCGGCGGGCCGTTCGAGGAGGGCACCATCTCGCGCTGGAGGAACGAGGCGCTCGCCGTTTTCGAGGCCTTCGCCCGCGGGCCGCAGGTGGTGGTCGGTTCCTCCATGGGCGGATGGATCGCGCTGTTGCTCGCCCGCGAGCT
>DATNNN010000200.1:0-3059 GCA_035601815.1 Xanthobacteraceae bacterium
GCCACGTACTCGCCGTAGCCGTTGAACAGCACCGTCGGCCGCCGCTCGCGCGTGCCGATGTCGTCCTCGCTCGCCTGACTCCAGCGCGGGTGCGCCACCGCCGGATTGACGTTCGCCCAGAAGCCGTACTCGCTGCCCTGCGCCACTTCCCAGTAGCTCCGCGGACGCTTGTCGGTGAACTCCATGCGCACGATCGACTTCACCGACTTGAAGCCGTACTTCCACGGCAGCGCGAGGCGGAGCGGCGCGCCGAACTGCTTGCCGAGCGGCTTGCCGTAGATGCCGGTGACCATGAAGGCGAGCTCGTTCGTCGCCTCGGCCATCGTCACTCCCTCCACGTACGGCCACGGCAGCCAGAACTGCTTCTGCGTCGGCGCCACGCTGGTATCGAGGAAGGTCTCCATGCGCACGTACTTCGCGCCCGCAAGGGGCTTGGCGTACTCCACGAGCTTCGCCATGGGGAAGCCGGTCCACGGCACCGCCATGGACCACGCCTCGACGCAGCGGTGGCGGTAGAGCCGCTCCTCGATGGGCATGGCGCGGATCAGGGCGTCGATGTCGACCGTCTGCGCCTTCTCCACCATGCCGTCGATCTTGACCATCCACGGCCGCGTCTTCAGCGCTTGCGCCCGCGCGGCGATGTATTTGTCGAAGCCGAATTCGTAGAAATTGTTGTAGTTGCCGGAGATCTTCTCCGGCGTCAGCGTGCCGACGAGCGGATATTTATCGTTCTTCTTCGCCGGATAAAGATCGTCGGTGGGGTCGCCCTCGGCCCGCGCGGCCCGCGGCAGCGCGCACGCCGCGGCGATAGAGGCGGCGCCCGACAGCAACGCGCGCCGGCTCAGGAAAAGGTGCTCGGGAGTGGCCCGGGACTCCGGGATCTCCCATCCGCGGCGGCGGATCACATGCATCGGCGTTTCTCCTCGGCTTTCGCGCGACTGCTACACCCCGGTTTGATCACGGACAAGTCAACTGGCCGTGCGAACGGCAAGCTAGGCTCGCGAGAGCTTATGGATCAAGGCGGAGCCGGGTCACGCAGCCTTGCGCCGCGCCGCGATCAGCGCCTGGCCGAGGCGCACGAGGCGCGACGCCGGGCCCTTCGGCCCCATGCTCTGGCGCGCCACGCGCGCGCCTTCAAGCAACAGGAACAGCTCGTCGGCGAGCATCTCCGGCTCGTCGATGCCGGCGGCGCGGCAGAGCCGCACCAGGCGATTGCGCTGGGCGTTCTTGGCTTCCTCGATGACGCAGCGCGCCGGATGGCCCTTCTCCGGCAGTTCGACCGCGGCGTTGGCGAGCGCGCAGCCGCGGTCGTCGCCATCCACAAGGTGCTCCTTCATGGATTCGAGCCAGGCGTAGAGTTGCGCGAGCGGCTCCGCCGGATGCGCCGCCTCGATCGCGTCCCACGCCGCGTCCGCCTCCGCCGCGAGGCGGCGGAGATACTCCGCCACCAGCGCGTCCTTGGACGCGAAGTGGCGGTAGAGCGTCATCTTGTTGGTGCCGGCGGCTTCCGCGATGGCGTCGACGCCGACGGCGCGGATGCCGTGGCGATAGAACAGGTCGCTGGCGGCGGCGAGGATGCGCTCGCGCGGCCGCGCCGGCCCCTCGCGCGAAATGGCGTCTTT
Source organism: Xanthobacteraceae bacterium (assembly GCA_035601815.1). Lineage (GTDB taxonomy): Bacteria > Pseudomonadota > Alphaproteobacteria > Rhizobiales > Xanthobacteraceae > DATNNN01. The sequence continues at coordinate 1,623 of DATNNN010000200.1, forward strand.
GTTTGGCTTGCGGGCGGCCCTTGACATGGATGTTACCGGTCAGTACCTACAGCTTCGAATGTTACCGATCGGTACCACAGATTCGCGCGCCTGTCACGCGGGTTCTGGGCCGACAGAAGGAGAACCCCCATGACCAACATCCTCTACGTCACCTCGAGCCCGCGCGGAAAGGCATCGCACTCCACCGAGGTCGCCGCCCACGTACTGGAAGAGCTGAAGCAGGCCCACCCCAGCGCCAAGGTCACCGTGCGTGATCTGGCCCGCGATCCCCTGCCCCACATCGACGAGCATTTCGTCGCCGCCATCCGCAATCCCAACGGCCCGCAGAACGAGGCGCAGCGGAAAATCCTCGCCCGCTCCGACGCCCTCGTCGACGAGCTCCTCGCCGCCGACATCGTGGTGCTCGGCGTCGCCATGATCAACTTCTCCATCCCGTCGACGCTGAAAGCCTGGCTCGACTACGTGGCGCGCGCCGGCCGCACCTTCCGCTACAGCGACAAGGGCCCCGAGGGTCTCGTCAAGGGCAAGCAGGTCATCGTGGTGCAGGCCAAGGGCGGCGTCTATTCCGGCGATTACAAGGGCGCCGACTTCCTCGACCCGTATCTGCGCCACATGCTGGGCTTCCTCGGCATGACCGACGTGCAGGCGATCGCCGTGGAAGGCACGATCTCGGCCGCCGACGCGGCGCTGGCCCGCGGCCACGAATGCGCCCGCGCCGTGGTGGGCGAGATGGCACGGGCCTGACGCACGCCGTTCCGATCGCGCGTAAGCCGTGCGGCCGGAATAATCACACGCCGACGAACAGCTTCTCGTCCGGCGGAATGAAGCCGCCGAACTCCTCCTCGATGAGCTGCGCGAAGCAGAGCGTGGTGCGGTCCTCGAGGAAGCCGCCGGCCACCTGCACCCCCACCGGCACGCCGTCGACCATGCGGCGGATCGGCACCGCCGTCGCCGGCAGCTCCGCCACCGTGATCAGTCCCGGCCACATCAGGTTGTCGAGGTAGGGCCGCGTGCCGCTCCCGACCTTGATGGTGCGGTGGAGCTGCGCCGAGTGGTCGTGGCCCGAGGTGTCGTGCGGGAAGGCCGCCGTCGTCATCACCGGCGCGATCAGCACGTCGTAGTCGCCGAAGAACGGCACCCAGGCGCGCATGAGGTGCTCGCGCTTCTCCTGCAGCCGGCTCCAGTCGCGCACGTTCTGGCCGAAAGCGCGGCCGATGCGCGCGGGCCAGCTCCTGTCGTCGGCGGCAAAGCCCGCCATAGCCGCGGCGTAGGCCCTGATCTGCTCCTCGGGCAGCCCGTTCGACCAGATGCCGAACAGCGTGGCGACGAAAATGTCGTCGCTCGCCAGGGGATCGATCTGCGGCCGCGCCTCGTCCACCTTGACGCCGAGCTTGCGCAGGTCGTCGGCGAAGGCGTGGATGGCGGCGAGATACGCCG
>DATNNN010000201.1:0-13694 GCA_035601815.1 Xanthobacteraceae bacterium
GCCATGGCGCCCTGCGCCAACGCCATCATCGCGGCGGGGATCGCGCGGGTGGTGCTGCCGATGAAGGATCCGAACCCGCTCATTTCCGGCAAGGGCATCGCGCTCCTGAAGGACGCGGGCGTGTCGGTCACGACCGGCGTGTGCGCCGCGGAGGCCGCGCTCGATCACGCCGGCCACATCCGCCGCGTTCGGGACGGCCGGCCGCACGACATCCTGAAGCTCGCGGTGTCGGCCGACGGTAAATCGGGCCTCGCCGGCCGCCGTCCGGTGGATATCTCCGGCGACGGCTCCCGCGCCGAAGCCCATATGCTGCGCGCGGTGTGCGACGCGGTGCTGATCGGCGTCGGCACCGTGGTCGCCGACGACCCAATCCTCACCTGCCGCTTGCCCGGCATGAGCGACCGCTCGCCGCTCCGCATCGTGCTCGACGGCAGCCTAGGCACGCCGCTCGGCTCGCGGCTCGTGCGGTCCGCGCGCGAGGTGCCGCTATGGCTGGTCACTCGCGACGATGCGCCGGCGGCGGCCGAGGTGAAGCTCAGGGAAGCGGGCGCCGAAGTGCTGCGCGTTCCCGCCGGCGCCGGCGGCAAGCTCGACCTTTTGGCGGCGTTCAAGGCGCTGGGCGGGCGCGGCCTGACGCGGCTCCTGATCGAGGGTGGGCCAATTCTGTCTGCGGCGCTGATCAAAGCGGACCTCGTGGACGAAGCGGTCGTGGTGCAGTCGCCCAAGGTCCTGGGCGAGAGCAACCTCGCGGCGATCGACGGGTTGCCGCTCGAGGCACTCATGGAGAATCCGAAGCTCCGGGTGATCGAGCGCCGCGCCGTGGGGCCCGACCGGCTCACCCGCCTGGTGCGCTGATGTTCACCGGCATCGTCAGCGACGTGGGCAAGATCGCCGCCATCAAGGAGCGCAAGGACCTGCGGCGCCTGCGCGTCGCCACGCGCTACGATCCGAAGACGATCAAGATCGGCGCCTCGATTGCGCTCGACGGCGCCTGCTTCACCGTGGTGGCCAAGGGCAAGCCGCGCTGGTTCGAGGTGGAGATCGGCGCCGAATCGCTGAAGGCCACGACCGCCGGGAAATGGAAGGTCGGCAAGCGCGTCAATCTTGAGCGTGCGCTCGCCGCCGGCGACGAGCTCGGCGGACATCTGGTAAGCGGCCACATCGACGGCGTTGCCGAGATCCTCGCGCGCGACGACCGGGACGACATGGCGGACTTCCGCCTGCGCGCGCCGCGCGCCCTCGCGCGCTACATCGCGCCCAAGGGCTCGGTCACGCTCGACGGCATCTCGCTCACCGTGAACGAGGTGGCGGGCGACGAGTTCAGCGTTTTCATCATCCCGCACACCTTGCAGGCGACGAACTGGGACACGGCAAAGGCGGGCGATGCGGTCAACCTCGAAGTCGACCTGATCGCGCGCTACATCGCCCGGCTTGCCGAGGCGCGCTGAGCCCTGTACCGCACTGTCATGGCCAAAACCTCACGCCGCAAGCGACAAGCCGAGCTGCCCATTCCCGGCGCACGCATCCTCGTGATCGAGGCGCGCTTCCATGAGAAAATCGCCGACGAGCTCTTCGCCGGCGCGCGCGCGCGCCTCGAGGAAGCGCAGGTCGAGATCGAGCACGTGCGCGTGCCCGGCGCGCTCGAAATTCCCGTCGCCGCCGCGATCCTGCTCGACGCGGAGGAGCGTGCCGGCCCACGCTACGACGGCGTGCTCGCGCTCGGCTGCGTGATCAAGGGGCAGACCGCGCACTTCGATATCGTCGCCGGTGAATCGGCGCGCGGGCTCATGGAGCTCGGCATCAGTGGCGTGCCGGTGGGCAACGGTATCCTCACGGTGAAAACCGAGGCGCAAGCCAAGGTGCGGGCCAAGCGCAACGGCGAGGACAAGGGCGGGGATGCGGCGTCTGCCGTGCTCGCGCTCGTGCGCATCGCGCGCGGACAGAAGAACGCTTGAACGATGTCGGCCAAGCTGAAAGCCCGCAGCGCCGCGCGGCTTTCCGCCGTGCAGGCGCTCTATCAGATGGAGGTGGGCGGCGCCGATCTCGGCGACATCCTCGCCGAGTTCGAGAATGGATTGCTGGAGGTGCCGGGCGAAAACGAGCTGCCGGCGGCGGACGGCAAGTTCTTCCATGACGTGGTCAAGGGCGTCGTGCGCGAGCAGCGCACGCTCGATCCCCTGGTGGACGCGGCGCTCATTGCCGGCTGGCCGCTCGCCCGCGTCGAGGCGGTGTTGCGCGCGATCCTGCGCGCCGGCGCCTACGAACTCGTACATCGCGCCGATGTGCCGGCGCGCGTGGTGGTGAGCGAATACGTGAACGTGGCGGGCGCCTTCCTCGATGGCGACGAGACTGGGATGGTGAACGCCGTGCTCGAGCAGATCGCGCGCCGCGCGCGGGGCCCTGAGTTCCAGGAGAGCGCTTCGGGGTAGGCCATGGCCACGAGGCGCAAAGCAAGCGGCGAGGACCGCCTGATCGAGCGGTACTTCCGGCCGATCGCGAAAAACCCGGCCGCACTCGGCCTCCTCGACGACGCGGCGATGCTGGCGGCGCCGGCCGACGCCGACCTCGTCGTCACCGCGGACGCGATCGTCGCCGGCATTCACTTCTTCCCCGGCGATCCGGCGGACATGGTGGCGAAGAAGGCGCTCCGGGTGAACCTCTCCGATCTTGCCGCCAAGGGCGCGGCGCCGCTCGCAGCACTCCTCACGATCGCGCTGCCCAAGGGGACGGGCGACCGCTGGCTCGAGAAATTCGCCCATGGGCTGGGCACCGATTGCGCTCAGTTCCACTGCCCGCTGATCGGCGGCGACACGGTGGCGACCAAGGGGCCGGTCGCCATCTCGATCACCGCGCTCGGCGAGGTGCCGCAGGGACGGATGGTGCACCGGTCCGGCGCCAAGGCGGGCGACGCGGTCATGGTGACGGGGACCATCGGCGACGCCGCGCTCGGGTTGCTTGCCCGGCGAAATCCCCGTCGCGCGGCGTTCCGCCGGCTCGATCGCAAGGCGCGAGCGCACCTCGAGCGCCGCTATCTCCTGCCGCAGCCGCGGCTCGCGCTCGTGAACGCAATCCGCGAGTTTGCCACGGCGGCGATCGACGTGTCCGACGGGCTCGTCGGCGATCTCGCCAAGCTCGCGGCGGTGTCGGGGCTCGGCGCGCGCATCGCGACCGCGGGCGTGCCGCTGTCGCCGTCGGCGGCGCGCGCGGTCGAAGCGGAGCCCGGCCTGATGCGGACGATTCTTACCGGCGGCGACGACTACGAAGTCCTGCTCACGGTGCCCGAGGCGCGCCGCGCCGCGTTCGAGGCGGCTGCTGCCGCCGCCGGAATTCCCGTCGCGGCGCTCGGCCGCATGCAGGCGGGCGGAGGCGTGGAAGTCTTGGGCGACGGCGGCAAACCGCTCAAGCTCGCGCGCCTGTCATTCAGCCACTTCTAGACGGCGAGCGGGGATCATGAAACCTGGGGTCGGCGGGGCTCGCGCATTGCGCAACGAGGCTCATTTTGGCAATGTCCGCGCCGCTTTGGGTTTCCCGAAAATACGCGCGCAGGCGCACGACAAGGATGGGGTTCATGACCGCGTTGTGGCTGATCATTGGCGCCGGCTTGCTTTCGATCGTCTACGGCATCTGGGCGACGCGCTCGGTGCTCGCGGCCGACGCCGGCTCCGCCCGCATGCAGGAAATCGCGGCGGCGATCCGCGAGGGCGCCCAGGCGTATCTGCGGCGGCAGTACACCACCATCGGCGTCGTCGGCGTGGCCGTATTCATCCTGCTCGGCTGGCTGCTCGGCTGGCTGGTGGCGCTCGGATTTGCCGTCGGCGCGGTGCTGTCCGGGCTTGCTGGCTTCATCGGCATGAACGTCTCGGTGCGCGCCAACGTGCGCACCGCCCAGGCCGCCACCCGGTCGCTCGCCGAAGGGCTCGAGCTCGCCTTCAAATCCGGCGCCATCACTGGCATGCTGGTCGCGGGCCTCGCGCTTTTGGGCGTTACCGGATACTTCGTCATCCTCACCCGCTCGTTCGGCTTTGCCCCGGCCGACCGCCTGGTCGTCGACGCGCTGGTGGCGCTTGGCTTCGGCGCCTCGCTGATCTCGATCTTCGCCCGTCTCGGCGGCGGCATCTTCACCAAGGGCGCCGACGTGGGCGGCGACCTCGTTGGCAAGGTGGAGGCCGGAATTCCCGAGGACGATCCGCGCAACCCGGCCACCATCGCCGACAACGTCGGCGACAACGTCGGCGATTGCGCCGGCATGGCGGCCGACCTGTTCGAGACCTACGCGGTGACGGTGGTCGCCACCATGGTGCTCGCCGCGATCTTCTTCGCCGGCACGTCGCAGCTTCTGCCGATGATGATTTATCCGCTTGCCATCGGCGGCGCCTGCATCGTGACCTCGATCGTCGGCACCTTTTTCGTCAAGCTCGGGCCGAGCCAGTCGATCATGGGCGCGCTGTACAAGGGTTTCATCGTGACAGCGATCCTGTCGCTGGTGGCGGTCGCGATCGTCACCCAGGTGCTGATCGGCTACAACACCGAGCTGCGCATTGGGACGGGCCTTGCCTTCACCGGCGGCGCGCTGTTCTGGTGCGGCGTGGTGGGCCTTGCCGTCACCGGCGCCATCATCTGGATCACCGAATACTACACCGGCATCGGCTATCGCCCCGTGAAGTCGATCGCGTCGGCCTCGATCACCGGCCACGGCACCAACATCATCCAGGGGCTCGCGGTGTCGATGGAAGCGACGGCGTTGCCGGCGATCGTGATCATCGCGGGCATCATCGTCACCTTCAAGCTTGCTGGCCTGTTCGGCATCGCGATCGCGGTCACGACCATGCTGGCGCTCGCCGGATTCGTGGTGGCGCTCGATGCGTTCGGCCCGGTCACCGACAACGCCGGCGGCATCGCCGAGATGGCGGGCCTGCCCAAGGACGTGCGCAAGGCCACCGACGCGCTTGACGCGGTCGGCAACACCACCAAGGCGGTGACCAAGGGCTACGCCATCGGCTCGGCGGGTCTCGGCGCGCTCGTTCTGTTCGCCGCGTATACTTCGGACCTGCAGTACTTCATCTCCAACGCATCGCGCTTCCCGTACTTCCAGGGGGTGCGGCTCGATTTCTCGCTGTCCAATCCGTATGTGGTGGTCGGCCTCCTGTTCGGCGGCCTGTTGCCGTATCTCTTCGGCGCGCTCGGCATGCAGGCCGTGGGCCGCGCCGGCGGTGCCATCGTGGAGGAGGTGCGCCGGCAATTCCGCGAGAAGCCTGGCATCATGAAGGGCACCGACCGGCCGGACTATTCGCGCGCGGTCGACATGCTCACCAAGGCCGCGATCAAGGAGATGATCGTGCCGTCGCTGTTGCCGGTGCTGTCGCCGGTGGTCTGCTATATCGCGATCTACTGGATCGAGGGCGGGGGTGCGGCGGGCAAGTCGGCGGCGTTCTCCGCACTAGGCGCCATGCTCCTCGGCGTGATCGTCACCGGCCTGTTCGTCGCGATCTCGATGACCTCGGGCGGCGGCGCCTGGGACAACGCCAAGAAGTTCATCGAGGACGGCCACTTCGGGGGCAAGGGCTCGGAGGCGCATAAGGCCGCGGTGACGGGCGACACGGTCGGCGATCCCTACAAGGATACGGCCGGCCCGGCGGTGAATCCGATGATCAAGATCACCAACATCGTGGCGCTCCTGCTGCTCGCGATCTTGTCGCACTGAGCTTCGCGTCCCGGGCGTGGCGCATAGCGCCGTGTCTGGCGACGGGTTCAGAACTGAATGGCGCGGAAGACCTGGCGGACGAGGCTGAGCTCGGCGCCGCCGGTCGTGGTGGTGCGGCTGATGAAGTCGAAGATCTTGCCGTCCTTCATGCCGTAATTGGCGAGGCGCTCGACGCGGCGGTCGTCGTTGAAGTAGACCGCGAGCACGCGTTGATCGGTGACCTCGGGCTTCATGAACGCGGCGCTCTGCTCGACCTTCTGGGTGATGTAGTAAAAGACCTCGCCTTGGACGGTCGCGACCGTGGACGGTGTGCCGAGCACGAGCAACACCTGCTCTTGGCTGGCGCCGACCGGGACCTGCTCGAGGGCCGTCTCATCGAGGACGTAGCCGCGCTGGTAGGATTTCGAGAACAGGCAGCCGCCGAGCGCCAGAGCGAGCGCCACGACCGCGACGAGTCGCCACGCCTTGCGGACGATATCAGTGCTGAAAATAGCGGCGCGGGGCATGGTGTAGTGGTTCAGTCTTGTCACCGGAAGGCGCCTCAAGTAACCCGCAAGCACAGGGATTGCAACGCGGAACGGACCATGTTTCAGAGCCTGCGGCGCCTTCGTCAGCGCCGCGAGACCATCGACCGGCTCTATGGCCTGATCGTGGCGCAGGCACGCACACCGGCCTTTTACGCCGATCTCGGCGTGCCGGACACCATTTCCGGCCGCTTCGACATGATGGTGCTGCACGTCTATCTCGTCTACCGCCGGCTCGCGTCCGAATCCGGGACACGCGGCGCGGGCCAAGAGCTATTCGATCGATTTTGTGCCGACATGGACGGCACCCTGCGCGAGCGCGGGGTCGGCGATCTCGCGGTGCCGCGCAAGATGCGGGCGATCGGAGAGGCGTTCTACGGCCGCGCCCAGGTCTATGACGCGGCACTCGCGGCCCCGGACGACGCGGCGCTGGGAGCGGCGCTCGAAAAGAACGTGTTCGGCGAGGCGTCGGGGTTGGCGGCGGGGGCGCGTGGGCTCGCCGCTTATGTGCGGCGCACCGAAGCGGTCCTGAAGCAGCTCGGCGCGGAGTCTATCGTCGGCGGGTCATTGGTTTTTCCCGAGCCGGCAGGGGCAAACACATGAGCGCCGCTTCTTGGGCGCGTCCGGTGCTGGTGGCGGATCTGCCGCCGGAAGGCGAGATCTTCGAGCTCGTACCGGACGCGGCGACGCGCGCGGCGCTCGCGCGCCACGTGGGTCTGCTGGCGCTGCCGGTGCTGCGCGCCCGGCTCAAGGTGATCCCGGCAGGCAAGGGCGGCGTGCTGGTCGAGGGCGATCTCGAAGCGAGCGTGCGCCAGACCTGCGTGGTGAGTCTGGAAGCCTTCGACGTGGAGCTGCGCGAGATCATCACCGTTCGTTTTGCGCCGAAAGCGAATGCTGCTCCCGGCTTGGTTGTCGAGCTCGGCGACGAGGACCCGCCCGATCCGCTGGTGGACGGCGCGCTCGATCTGGCCGCCGTGGTGACGGAATTCCTCGCGCTGGCGATCGATCCCTATCCGCGCAAGCCCGGGGCCATATTTGTCCCACCTGCCGAAACGAAAGACCCGAGCGCATCTCCGTTCGCGGCGCTCGGCAAGCTGAAGGGCAGCCAGAGCAAGAAGTAGGCGCCATTGTTGCGCTGCGGCGCGCCTTGTGTCCGGGGCATGACGCGCTATTGTCCGGACCGCTCCGGCCTTGGCCGGGATTCTGCAACGCCCGAGAAGCGAGCCCCGAGGCCATTTCCGTCCGCCATGTCCAGACGACTGTGCATCGCGCTCGACGCCATGGGAGGCGATCACGGTCCGGCGATCGTGGTGCCCGGGGCGGACATCGCCGTCGCCCGCCACCCGGAAGCGGAGTTCATTCTGTTCGGCGACGAGGCGCTGATCGACCCGCTGCTGACCCGTCATCCGCGGTTGGCCGAAAGGGCGCGGCTGGTGCACACCGACATCGCCGTGCGCATGGACGACAAACCGAGCCAGGCGCTGCGCAAAGGCCGACGTCACTCCTCCATGTGGCTCGCGCTCGAGGCGGTGAAGCGTGGAGAGGCGGATGTGGCGGTATCGGCCGGCAATACCGGCGCGCTCATGGCCATGGCCAAGTTCTGCCTCAAGACGATGGAGGGCATCGAGCGGCCGTCGATCGCGGCGATCTGGCCGACGCTACGCGGCGAGACCATCGTGCTCGATGTGGGTGCGTCGATCGGGGCGGACGCGCACAATCTCGTGGACATGGCGATCATGGGCGCGGCCATGGCGCGGGTCGTTTTCGGCATCGAGCGGCCTAGCGTGGGACTCCTTAACGTCGGCGTCGAAGAAATCAAAGGGATTGAAGAGGTGAAGGAAGCAAACCGCCTCCTGCGTGATCTCGACCTGCTGCAACTCGACTATCGCGGCTTCGTGGAGGGCGATGACATCGGCAAAGGCACGGTAGATGTCGTCGTAACGGAAGGCTTTTCCGGTAACATCGCACTCAAGACCGCCGAGGGGACAGCCCGCCAACTGTTCGAGTATCTGCGCTCTGCCATGAACCGCACGTGGCGGGCGCGGCTCGGTTATCTGCTTGCGCGCGGAGCCTTCAATGTGCTGCGTGAGAAGATGGATCCGGCCAAAATGAACGGGGGGCTGTTCCTCGGTCTCAACGGGCTCGTCATCAAGAGCCACGGTGGAACCGATGCGGAGGGCTTCGCCGCGGCGCTCGATCTCGGCTACGACGTGGCCCACCACGAGCTCGTCCGTCACATTGCCGGCAACCTCGCCCGCTCGGAAAGCGGACTGGTCGCGGCCGAACGGGTGGCTTCGTGACCATCACCCGGTCGGTTATCCGCGGCGTCGGCGCGTATCTGCCGGCGCGCATCATGACCAACGACGATCTGTCCCAGCTCGTCGACACCGACAACCAATGGATCGTGCAGCGCACCGGCATCCGCGAGCGCCGGATCGCGGCCAAGGATGAATTGACCTCGGATCTCGGGCTCAAGGCCGCGCGAGCGGCGCTCGCCAACGCCAAGATGAATGCGAGCGACATCGATCTCATCGTGCTCGCCACCTCGACGCCGGATCAGACGTTTCCGGCGACCGCGGTGACGATCCAAGCCGGGCTCGGCATCACCAAGGGTGCCGCCTTCGATCTGCAGGCGGTATGCTCGGGCTTCATCTACGCGCTGTCCATGGCGGACGGGATGCTTCGCTCCGGCGCTTTCCGCCGGGCGCTGGTGATTGGCGCCGAGACGTTCTCACGCATTCTCGACTGGACTGACCGGGCGACGTGCGTGCTCTTCGGCGACGGAGCCGGAGCGGTGGTGATAGAGGCCACCGAGCAACCAGGCCAGCGTGAGGACCGCGGCGTGCTCACCACGCAGCTCCGTGCCGACGGGCGCTATCGTTCCAAGCTCTATGTTGACGGGGGTCCTTCCTCGACCGGAACGATCGGGCACCTGCGCATGGAGGGTCGCGAGGTGTTCCGTTTCGCGGTGGGAATGATCACCGAAGTCGTCGAGGCCGCGTTCAAAGCGAGCGGCTACGAGCCCAAGGACATCGATTGGTTCGTGCCCCATCAGGCAAACAAGCGGATCATCGACGGCAGCGCCCACAAACTGGGCATTCCTCCCGAGAAAATCGTGGTGACCGTCGATCGTCACGGCAACACCTCGGCGGCGTCGATCCCCCTGGCATTGGCCGAAGCCGCCGCTGACGGCCGCATCCGGCCGGGCCAGCTTGTGTTGCTGGAGGCCATGGGCGGGGGATTCACGTGGGCCGCGGCGCTTGTGCGCTGGTGACTTGTTGACCGCGCCGAAAAGCGGGAATATCGTTTTAATTCAGAAAGATAGTTACGCGGCCGGGAGCATCGACAGGGGGCGGCAATGGCCGAAAGGACGGTAACGCGTGCGGATTTGAGTGAGGTGGTCTATCAAAAGGTTGGGCTTTCCCGCACCGAATCAGCGGCCTTGGTGGAGCTGGTGTTGCGTGAAATCTCCGACTGCCTCGCGCGAGGCGAAAACGTAAAATTGTCCTCGTTCGGGTCGTTCGTGGTGCGCCAGAAAGGTCGTCGGATTGGGCGCAATCCCAAGACAGGCGAGGAAGTGCCGATCGAACCGCGCCGCGTAATGGTGTTCAAACCCTCGAATATCCTGAAAAACCGCATCAACGACGGCAAGAAGCGGTAATCGGAGTAACGGAGACGACGTGGAGAAGGGGCCCGACGCCTTCCGCACCATCAGCGAGGTCGCCGAGGACCTCGATTTGCCGCAGCATGTGCTGCGTTTCTGGGAAACCCGTTTCGGACAGATCAAGCCGCTGAAGCGCGGCGGCGGCCGGCGCTATTACCGCCCGGACGACGTGGATCTGCTGCGCGGCATCCGCCATCTGCTCTACGGCGAGGGCTACACCATCCGGGGCGTGCAGCAGATCCTGCGCGAGCAGGGCGTGCGCCACGTGCAGTCGGTGGGCCGCTCGGTGGAGGTGCTGTCGCCGAAGCCCGCGACGCCCGCCGATGCCGGCTACCCCGGCCGCGCCGACGGCGAGGGCTTTGGCGGCATCTTTAACCTCATCCCGTCGCTGCGCGGCGCGCGCGCCGAGGACGCGCCGGACTTGCCGCGCATCGTCGAGGTGCCGGTGCCGCGCCCGGCCGACGGAGACAACGGGGACGATGTGGTGTTCGCGTTCCACAAGGCGCCGCCGCCGGGGCCCGAGCGCAGGGCGCCGGTCATCCGCGCGGTGGAGGAAGAAGAGCCCCCGCGTCGCTCGACGTCGGAAGGCGCCCGCCTCACGCCCGAGCAGATCCGGCTGTTGAAGACGACGCTGTTCGAGCTCGGCGAATGCCAGCGCATGCTGGATGCGGCAAGCGGGCGCGAACCCTAGCGTCGCCGCGCGCCGCTTGGCGGAAACATCTATGAACTCCGGCGCGCAAGCCAGGCGATCCGGCTTGTAAGTCATCGTAGCGTCGCCGTATCGTTGTAATTCGAAAGCGACAAGAACAATCCAGGGGAGGGCCGCCATGACCTATCGGATCGCTGCGCTCGTTGCGTTGGCCGGTGCACTGGGGCTGGCAGGGCCGGCATCGGCGCAGACCGAAATCCAGTGGTGGCACGCGCTGCCTGGCGAGCTCGGCCAGAAGGTCGAGAAGATCGCCGCCGACTTCAACGCGACGCAGAAGGACTACAAGCTCGTCCCGGTCTACAAGGGCACCTATCCCGAGGTGATGACCGCGGCGATCGCCGCCTTCCGCGCCAAGCAGCCGCCGCACATCGTGCAGGTGTTCGAGGTCGGCACCGCCACCATGATGGCGGCCAAGGGCGCGGTCTACCCGGTCTATCAATTGATGAAGGACGCGGGCGAGCCGTTCGATCCGAAATCGTATCTTGCCGCGGTCGTCGGCTACTACACCGACACCGGCGGCAACATGCTTTCGTTCCCGTTCAACTCGTCGACGCCGGTGTTCTATTACAACAAGGATCTGTTCAAGAAGGCGGGCCTCGATCCGAACGTACCGCCCAAGACCTGGCCCGAGGTGGAAGCGGCGGCGAAGAAGCTGCAGGCGGCGGGCGTTCCCTGTGGGTTCACCACCGAGTGGCCGTCGTGGGTGCATATCGAGAATCTTTCGGCGCTGCACGACGTGCCGATCGCGACCAAGGCGAACGGCTTCGGCGGCCTCGACACCGAGCTTAAGATCAACGGCCCGCTGCAGGTCAAGCACCTCGGCAAGCTCGCCGAGTGGCAGAAGACCAAGATCTTCGACTACGGCGGCCGCGGTGACTCCGCGAAGCCGAAGTTCTATTCGGGCGAGTGCGGGATGACGATGGCCTCTTCCGGCGCGCGCCTCGGCATCGTCACCAACATGAAGGCCGAGGTCGGCATCAGCATGTTGCCGTACTGGCCCGATGTGCGCAGCGGATTGCAGAACTCGATTATCGGCGGCGCCACACTCTGGGTGCTGCGCGGCCAGAAGGCCGAGGACTATAAGGGTGTCGCGCGCTTCTTCAGCTACCTGTCGAAAGCGGATGTGCAGGCCTGGTGGCACCAGCAGAGCGGCTACCTGCCGATCACGCCCGAGGCCTACGAGCTTTCGCGCACGCAGGGCTTCTACGACAAGAACCCGGGCGCCGACGTGTCGATCAAGCAGATGACGTTGAACCCGCCCACGGAAAATTCCAAGGGCCTGCGGCTTGGCAGCTTCGTGCAGATCCGAAACGTGATCGAAGACGAGATCGAGAGCGCGTTGCAGGGCAAGAAGACCGCCAAGGAAGCGCTCGACAGCGCGGTGGCGCGCGGCAACGACCTGCTACGGCAGTTCGAGAAGGTCAACATGTAGGCGTTGCGGCGGGCGGTTTTCCGCCCGTCGTGGTTCTCTCGGGGCGGCCGACCCGCATGCAAGACAAGCGCGTGATCTTTCCGGGCCTGCTCGTGCCGCTCTTGCTGCTCGCGCCCCAGCTCGCGATCACGTTCGTCTTCTTCGTGTGGCCGGGACTGCAGTCGATCCGGAGCTCGCTCTTCGAGCAGGACGCCTTCGGCCTCGCCGAGCAGTTCGTCGGTGCCGCGAATTTCGCGCGCATCCTGTCCGACCCCGCCTATCTCTCGTCGCTCTGGATCACGATCATCTTCGCGGCGGGGACGACCGCGCTCTCCATGAGCATTGCGCTCGTGCTGGCGGTGCTCGCCGATCGGGCGGTGAAGGGCGCCTCCACCTATAAACTCTTGATCACGCTTCCCTACGCCGTGGCGCCGGCGATTGCTGGCGTTTTGTGGTGGTTTCTCTTCAACCCCACGATCGGGGTGCTGCCTCGCTTGCTCGCGCCGTTCGGCGTCGTGTGGAACCATTTTCTCAACGGCCAGCAGGCGCTCATCCTTGTGATCATCGCCTCGGCCTGGAAGCAGATCAGCTACAACTTCCTGTTCTATCTCGCGGGGCTGCAGACGATTCCGCGCGGCGTCCTGGAAGCGGCCGAGATCGACGGCGCCGACGGATTCGCGCGCTTTCGCTTGATCGTGTTGCCGCTCCTGATGCCGACCACGTTCTTTCTCAGCGTCATCAACCTCGTCTACGCCTTCTGCGACACCTTCGCGGTGATCCACGCGACCACGAGCGGCGGGCCGGGGAGCGCCACCACCACGCTCGTCTACAAGGTGTTCCGCGACGGCTTCGAGACGCTCGATCTGGGCGGCTCGGCGGCGCAGTCGGTCGTGCTGCTCGTCATCGTCGGCGCGCTCACGGTGGCGCAGTTCCGCTACATCGAACGCAACATCCATTACTGAGCCATGCCGCAAATCTCGCTCAGAGACGCTCTCCTCCACGCCGCGCTCATCGGCGGTGTGGTGCTGGTCACGTTCCCGGTCTACATGGCGTTCGTGGCGTCGACGCACCTGCTCGATCAGTCGCTCAGAGGGCTGCCGCTGTTGCCGGGCGGCCGGTTGATCGAAAATTACACCCAGGTGCTGTTCCGCGGCCTGCGCAACTACGGCCTGCCGCCAATCGGGCCCATGCTGATGAACAGCATGATCGTGGCGCTCGCGATCACCGTCGGCAAGATCGCGGTGTCGATCTTGTCGGCGTTCGCCATCGTCTATTTCCGCTTTCCCTTCCGGATGCTGGCGTTCTGGCTGATCTTCGCGACGCTGATGCTGCCGGTGGAGGTCCGCATCCTGCCGACCTACGAGATCGTCGCCAACCTCGGGCTCCTGAACAGCTACACCGGCCTATCGCTGCCGCTGATCGCGAGCGCCACGGCTACCTTCCTGTTCCGCCAGGTGTTCATGACCGTGCCCGACGAGCTCATGGAAGCCGCGCGCGTCGACGGCGCCGGCCCCCTACGCTTCCTGTGGTCGATCCTCATCCCGATGTCGCGCACCAACATCGCGGCGCTGTTCGTGGTCACCTTCGTCTACGGCTGGAACCAGTATTTGTGGCCGCTGCTCGTCACCAAGGACACCGGCTACTACACGGTGATCATGGGCATCCAGCGCATGGCGCGGGCCTCG
>DATNNN010000202.1:0-8042 GCA_035601815.1 Xanthobacteraceae bacterium
TTGTTCGATCCGACGCGCGAATCCGACGCCTGCGGCGTCGGCTTCATCGCCGATATCAAGGGCAAGAAGTCGCACAAGATCGTCGAGGACGCGCTCACCATCCTGCTCAATCTCGAGCACCGCGGCGCCGTCGGCGCCGACCCGCGCGCGGGCGACGGCGCCGGCATCCTCACCCAGATTCCACACAAGTTCTTCAAGAAGAAGACGGCGGAGCTCGGCATCGAGCTGCCGGAGCACGGCCGCTACGCCGTCGGTTTCCTGTTCATGCCGCGCGACGAGGAATTCCGCACGCTCATCATCGAAACCTATGCCGAGGAGGTGGCGCGCGAGGGCATGACGCTCCTCGGCTGGCGCGATGTCCCGAGCAACAACAGCACCCTCGGCGAAAGCGTGAAGCCGACCGAGCCCGTGCTCATGCAGGTGTTCATCGGTCGCAGCCCGAAGTGCCGGGACGAAACCGAGTTCGAGCGCCGGCTCTACGTGCTGCGCAAGACGATCTCCGGCGTCATCTACCAGAAGCGCGAGCGGCGCACGTCGGGCTACTACCCGGTGTCGCTGTCGTGCCGCACCGTTGTCTACAAGGGCATGTTCCTCGCCGACCAGCTCGGCGCCTACTACCCCGATCTGCGCGACGCCGACTTCGAGAGCGCGCTCGCCCTCGTCCACCAGCGCTTCTCCACCAACACCTTCCCCACCTGGTCACTGGCGCACCCCTACCGGATGATCTGCCACAACGGCGAGATCAACACGCTGCGCGGCAACAACAACTGGATGGCGGCGCGCCAGGCCTCGGTCGCCTCCGCGTTGCTCGGCGAGGACATCAACAAGCTCTGGCCGATCTCCTACGAAGGCCAGTCCGACACCGCCTGCTTCGACAACGCGCTCGAGTTCCTGGTGCAGGGCGGCTACTCGCTGGCGCACGCCGTGGTGATGATGATTCCCGAGGCGTGGGCCGGCAACCCGCTCATGGACGAGAGCCGCCGCGCTTTCTACGAGTACCACGCGGCGCTGATGGAGCCGTGGGACGGCCCGGCGGCCATCGCCTTCACCGACGGCCGCCAGATCGGCGCTACGCTCGACCGCAACGGTTTGCGCCCGGCGCGCTACCTCGTCACCCGCGACGGCCGCATCGTCATGGCCTCGGAAATGGGCGTGCTGCCGATTGCCGAGAAGGACATCGTGCAGAAGTGGCGCCTGCAACCCGGCAAGATGCTGCTCGTGGACCTCGAGAAGGGCCGCCTCATCCCCGACGAGGAGATCAAGGCCGAGCTCGCCCGTAAGAACCCGTACAAGGACTGGCTCGCCCGTTCGCAGCTAATGCTCGAATACTTGCCGGCGGCAAAGGCCCACCCGCCGCTCTCCAACCTCACGCTGCTCGATCGCCAACAGGCCTTCGGCTACACCCAGGAAGACCTGAAGATGCTCATGGCCCCCATGGTGGCCCAGGGCGAGGAGGCGGTCGGCTCCATGGGCAACGACACGCCGATCTCGGCACTGTCGACAAAGCCGAAGCTCCTCTACACCTACTTCAAGCAAAACTTCGCCCAAGTGACGAACCCGCCGATCGATCCTATCCGCGAGGAGCTCGTCATGAGCCTCGTCTCGATCATCGGGCCGCGCCCGAACCTGTTCGACGTGGCCGGCGCCTCCAAGAAGAAGCGCCTCGAGGTGCACCAGCCGATTCTCACCGACGAGGATCTAGAGAAGATCCGCGAGATCGCCGACGTGGGTGACGGCTACTTCAAGTCGGAGACCCTCGACATCACCTATCCGGCCGACACCGGCGCCGACGGCATGCGCGCCGCGCTGAAGGCGCTTTGCGCCGACGCCGAGGCCGCCGTGCTCGCCGGCACCAACATCATCATTCTTTCCGACCGCCACGTGGGCGCCGACCGCATTCCAATTCCGGCGCTGCTCGGCACCGCCGCCGTCCACCATCACCTGATCCGCAAGGGCCTGCGCACCTCCGTCGGCCTCGTGGTGGAATCCGGCGAGCCGCGCGAGGTGCATCACTTCGCTTGTCTTGCCGGTTATGGCGCGGAAGCCATCAACCCCTATCTCGCCTTCGAGACCGTGATTGCCAACAGGGGCACGATCGCCGGTCAGCCGAGCGAGAAGGATGCGGTCAAGCGCTACATCAAGGCGATCGACAAGGGGCTGCTCAAGGTGATGTCCAAGATGGGCATCTCCACCTACCAGTCCTATTGCGGCGCGCAGATCTTCGATGCGGTGGGCCTTGCCTCCGATTTCGTCGACGAGTATTTCGCCGGCACCGCGACCCGCATCGAGGGCGTCGGCGTTACCGGCATCGCCGGCGAGGCGGTGGCGCGGCACCGTGACGCCTTCTCCGACGCGCCGATCTATCGTGATGCACTTGACGTGGGCGGCGAATACGCCGTGCGCGTGCGCGGTGAGGACCACGCCTGGAACGCCGAAACGGTCGCGCTCTTGCAGCACGCGGTGCGCGGCAACTCGCAGGAGCGCTACCGCGCCTATTCCAAGCTCATAAACGACCAGTCGAACACGTATCTGACGATTCGCGGCCTGTTCCGCCTCAAGTCGGCGGAGGAAGACGGCCGCAAAGCTGTGCCGCTTGCGGAGGTCGAGCCCGCGAAAAACATCGTGCGCCGCTTCGCGACCGGCGCCATGTCGTTCGGCTCGATCTCGCGCGAGGCGCACACCACGCTCGCCATCGCCATGAACCGCATCGGCGGCAAGTCCAACACCGGCGAGGGCGGTGAAGAACCCGAACGCTTCAAGCCGCTGCCGAACGGCGATTCCACGCGCTCGGCAATCAAGCAGGTGGCATCCGGCCGCTTCGGCGTCACCACCGAGTATCTCGTCAACGCGGACATGATGCAGATCAAGATGGCGCAGGGCGCCAAGCCCGGCGAAGGCGGCCAGTTGCCCGGCCGCAAGGTCGATAAGACCATCGCCAAGGTGCGCTACTCGACCCCCGGCGTGGGCCTAATCTCGCCAGCGCCGCACCACGACATCTATTCGATCGAGGACTTGGCCCAGCTCATCTTCGACCTGAAGAACGTCAACCCTATGGGCGCCGTGTCGGTGAAGCTCGTCTCGGAAGTCGGCGTCGGCACCGTTGCCGCAGGTGTTTCCAAGGCCCGCGCCGATCACGTGACCATCGCGGGCTTCGAGGGCGGCACCGGCGCCTCGCCGCTGACCTCCATCAAGCATGCGGGCTCGCCCTGGGAGATCGGCCTTGCCGAAACCCACCAGACGCTCGTGGCGAACCGCCTGCGCGGCCGCATCGCGGTGCAGGTCGACGGCGGCATCCGCACCGGCCGCGACGTGGTGGTGGGCGCGCTATTGGGCGCCGACGAGTTCGGCTGCGCCACGGCGGCGCTGATCTCCGCCGGCTGCATCATGATGCGCAAGTGCCACCTGAACACCTGCCCGGTCGGGGTTGCGACCCAGGACCCGGTGCTGCGCGCCCGCTTCAAGGGCCAGCCCGAGCACGTGATCAACTATTTCTTCTTCGTCGCCGAGGAAGTGCGCGAGATCATGGCCCCCATGGGCTATCGCACGTTCGACGAGATGATCGGCCAGATGCAGATGCTCGACCGCCGCGCGGTGGTGGAGCACGCCAAGGCCCGCGGCCTCGACTTCTCGCGCCTGTTCGTCAAGCCCGAGGCGCCGGCGGGCGTCAACATCTACAAGTGCGAGCCGCAGGACCATAAGATCCACGACATCCTCGACCGCAAGCTGATCGCCGCAGCGCAGGCGTCGCTGGACCGCGGCGCCAAGACGCGGCTGGCGCTGCCGATCAAGAACACCGACCGCACCGCCGGCGCCATGCTCTCGGGCGAGATCGCCAAGCGCTACGGCCACACCGGCTTGCCCGACGACACCATCGTCGTGCGCTTCAAGGGCACCGCCGGCCAGAGCTTCGGCGCCTGGCTCGCTCGCGGCGTCACCTTCGATCTGGAAGGCGACGGCAACGACTACGTGGGCAAGGGCCTGTCCGGCGGCAAGATCGTCGTGCGGCCCCAGGCCGACGCCGGCATCGTGCCGGAGGAATCCATTATCGTCGGCAACACCGTGCTCTACGGCGCGATCGCCGGCGAGTGCTACTTCCGCGGCGTCGCCGGCGAGCGCTTCGCGGTGCGCAACTCCGGCGCCATCGCCGTGGTCGAAGGCGCCGGCGACCACTGCTGCGAGTACATGACCGGCGGCGTGGTGGTCGTGCTTGGCAAGACCGGCCGCAACTTCGCCGCCGGCATGTCGGGTGGCATCGCCTACGTGCTCGACGAGGACGGCAGCTTCGAGAGCCGCTGCAACATGGCCATGGTCGAGCTCGAACCGATGCCGGAAGAAGAGGAAGCGAGCGAGCGCGCCTACGGTCACACCGGCGATCTCGCCGCTCATGGCCGCGTCGACGTGATGGCCGACATGACCACTGGCGACAGCGAGCGCCTGTTCCATCTCATCAGCGCCCACGCCCACTACACCGGCTCGGCGCGCGCGGCGGAGATTCTCGCCGACTGGAAGACCTACTGCCCGAAGTTCCGCAAGGTGATGCCCGTCGAGTACCGGCGCGCGCTTGCCGAGATGGCCAAGGCATCGCTGCAAGCCGCCGAATAGCGCGGACAGTATGGGCAAGGTCACCGGGTTTCTCGAGATCGATCGCAAGGACCGGAAGTATCAACCGGTCGAGCAGCGCATCCGCCACTGGCGCGAGTTCGTGCTACCCATGTCAGAGCCAGAGACGCGCGCCCAGGCGGCGCGCTGCATGGACTGCGGCGTGCCCTATTGCCACACGGGCTGCCCAGTCAATAACCAGATTCCCGATTGGAACGACCTGGTCTACGCCGGCGACTGGCAGACGGCGGCGAAGAACCTCCACTCCACCAACAATTTTCCCGAGGTCACCGGCCGCATCTGCCCGGCGCCGTGCGAGGCGTCGTGCACGCTCAACATCGAGGACATCCCGGTCACCATCAAGACGATCGAGTGCGCCATCGCCGACCGCGCCATCGCCGAGGGCTGGATCAAGCCCGAGCCGCCCACGAGCCGGACCGGCAAGAAGGTGGCAATCGTGGGCTCGGGGCCCGCGGGGCTCGCCTGCGCCCAGCAGCTCGCCCGCGCCGGCCACGCGGTCCATGTCTACGAGAAACTCGCCAAGGCCGGCGGCCTGCTGCGCTACGGCATCCCCGACTTCAAGATGGAGAAGCACTACATCGACCGGCGCGTCGAACAGATGGAGCCGGAAGGCGTCGTGTTCCACTACGGCGCCCATGTGGGCGTGAATCTACCGGCGGAAAAGCTCGTCGCCGGGCATGACGCGGTAGTGCTCGCAGGCGGCGCCGAGAAGGCGCGCGATCTGCCGATCCCGGGGCGTGAACTCAAGGGCATCCATTTCGCCATGGACTTCCTACCGCAGCAGAACCGGCGCGTCTCCGGAGAGGCCGTGGGCGACGCCGAGCCCATTCTCGCCACCGGCAAGCACGTGATCGTCATCGGCGGCGGCGACACCGGCTCCGACTGCATCGGCATCTCCGTGCGCCAAGAGGCGAAGTCCATCGCCCAACTCGAGATCCTGCCCAAGCCTCCCGAACACGAGAACAAGCCTCTGGTGTGGCCCGACTGGCCGTTGAAGCTCCGCACCTCGTCGAGCCAGGAAGAGGGCGTCGAGCGCGACTTCGCGGTGATGACGCAGAAGTTCTCCGGCGAGAACGGCGAGGTCAAAAAGCTCCACTGCGTGCGCATCGACGACAAGATGAAGCCGGTCGCCGGGACCGAGTTCGCGCTGCCCGCCGAACTCGTGCTGCTCGCCATGGGCTTCGTGCACCCCGTGCACGAGGGCATGGTGCAGTCGCTCAGCCTGGCGCTCGACCCGCGCGGCAACGTCAAGGCCGATACGACCGCCTACCAGAGCTCGAACCCGAAGGTCTTCGCCTGCGGCGACATGCGCCGCGGTCAGTCGCTGGTGGTATGGGCGATCCGCGAGGGCCGCCAGGCGGCCCATTCCGTCGACAAGTTCCTGATGGGATCGACGACGCTGCCGCGCTGAAGCTAGCGCGGGGTGCTCGGTCCGGGGGCCGCGGCCTGCCCGACCGCCGGCGGCACCACCGACTGCGGCCGCTGCCAGCGGAAGTCGTCGGCACGACCCGCCACCGGCTCCTGCGGCCGCCCTTCCACCAGGATGCGCGCTGCATTGGCGTCGATCGCCGCCGGCAGCGGCCGCTGCGGCAATGGCTGCCCGCCGGCAAGCGCGCCTCCGGCGGTGGCCTGCGGCTGGTTCAGCGACAGCACAGGTCCCGCCACCGGCCGCACCGCGGGGGCCGCCGGCGTCTCCGGCACCGCCTCCGGGGCCGCGACCGGCGTCGCCCCACGCTGGTCGAACAGCCGGCTCAAGTCGCGCTCGACATAATGCGCCGCCTTGCGCGCGCCGACCTTGGTGAAATGCACGCCGTCGCCGATGCGCAGGCGGCGGCGCTGGCCGTCGAGCGCCGGACCCATGACCATGAACTCGCCGCTCTCGTCGACGAAGGCGTCCCAGATGTCCACATAGAAGGCACCCGCCTTCTGGGCGCTCTCCTGCAGAATCTCGTTGATGTAGGTCATGTCGTCGGAAAGCCGCTGGTTGCGCATGGGCGGCGCGCCCACCACGAATATCGGAATCTTCTTGTCTTTTAGCCGCGCCAACAGGTCGTCCATGCGCTTGGCATAGAGCTCGCGCCAGCGATCTGACCGCGGCTCGTGCACGCCCGTCTCGTCGCGCAGCTGCTGGCGGTCGTTGGCGCCGACCATGACGACGACCGCGGTCGCCTTCTCGCTCGCGGCAAGCAGCGGCGTCTGCGTTACCCAATCGTAGAAGTCGGCGCGCACCAGACCCGAGCCGGCGCGGACTTTCTTGATCACGGCGACTTCGGGCCGCTCGCCGTAGAACGCTTCGGCGAGGCCCTGGGCAAGCTGCTCGGCGAGCGTGTCGCCGACCACGAGCACATACTCGCTCGGCACCTTGCCACGCTCGGCCTCGGCCTCCACCGCCGAGCCGTACGCCGTGCCGGCCGGCGCCTCGTAGCGCGGCTCGAGCGGGGCGACGATCTGCGGCGGCGGCGGCATTTCGCGCGACGGATAGGGAGCATAAGGCTCGCGCGAGAACGGGCCGCGCCGGAACGGATCGCGCAGCATGAAGAAGCGATCGTCGTTCAGTCCTTGTGCGCGCGCGCCGCCGGGCGAGAGCACGGCGCCGGCCGCTACCACAGCCAAGATTGCAATCAGAAGAACCCGGCGAACCATGGACGCCTGCGCCAGAAAGCCTTCGCTCACTTAGCGATGGCGGAGTTTCGCGTCCATTTCAAGGCCCTAGGCCGGGCAGGCCGCCTCAGCGCTGCAGGCGCAAGCCCACCATCATGACGTTCGCGGTGTAGTCCTGCCCGGGAATGTCGGAGGTGAGCCATTCGCGGCGGAGCTCGCCGCGCACCGCCAGCGTGCGGTTGAGATAGTAGGTGAGCGACGCGCCGGCGCGCATGCGCTTGTCGAGGCGGCCAGCGCCTACGTAGTCCTCGTACGCGTAGGAGAAATTCACCGAGCCGATGAGCCAGCGGCGGAAGGCGTGATCGAGGATGATGCGGCCCTCGTGGCGGAAGCGCCCCGACGCGCCGGCCAGAATCGTCTCCTCCACGGCCGAAGTGGCGCCGAGTGTCACGGTGGTGAGGGCACTCGCTTTCCACACCAACGAAGAATCGAGGATCGGGCCGGAAATGTCCGGCAGCGTCGGATCGTCGTAGGTGCGCCGAGTGTAGCCGGCGGAAATCTCGCCGGTCAAAAGACCGTTGCGCTCAAACACGATGCCGGCGCGCAGCACATAGCCGCCCGACGACCGTTGCAGGCCGAACGGGTCCACCGCCTGATCGTAATCGCGCCGATCGACGATGCCTTCGACGAAGGGCTTGAAGCCATCCATGTCGTATCCGGCGCGCACGCGCGTGGAATAGACGGTGAAGTCGCGGAAGGAGAGATTGTAGACGGCGCCGGTGTCAAGCAGCGCGCTCTGGTAAGTCGAGTGTTCCACCCCG
>DATNNN010000203.1:0-2536 GCA_035601815.1 Xanthobacteraceae bacterium
AGCTGGGCGGCGAGCGTCTTGTTGGGCGCCAGGATCAGCGCCGGGCGGCCGGTGCGCGCGATCACCTGGGCCATGGTGTAGGTCTTGCCCGAGCCGGTGACGCCGAGCAGCACCTGCATGCGCTCCTTGCCCTGCACGCCGTTGACCAGCTCCTCGATCGCCTGCGGCTGGTCGCCCTTGGGCTCGAACGGTGACACCAGGTTGAAGCGCCTGCCGCCTTCGGATTTCTCCGGCCGCGGCGGGCGGTGGGGCACGAAGATCTGGTCGCGGAACTCGGGCCGGCCGGTCTCGATCAGCGCCTTCAGCGCCTCTCCTGAAGCAAGAGAGCCGGGCGAGGGCACATAGTCGGTGTCCACCTCCGGCCGGGTGAATCCGGCCGCGCGCGCGAGCTCGGGATCGATCGCAGCACCCGCCGGCGCGTCGAACGGCTGCTGCGGCCGCTCGGCCATGCCGTGATGGGTGCCGCGGCTGGTGCGGTAGGGCTTTTGGGCGGGTTTCGGCATCGGCCCAATATGGGGTGAGTTGGCGGCGGTTGAAAGGCTTTCCGTTCCCTGGACGGCCGCGAAGCGGCCGAGCCGGGGTCCAGACGATTGAGCCGAGAGTTGGGTGATTCCTGGACCCCGGGTCTCGCCGCGAAGAAGCGGCTCGCCCGGGGAACGGAACTCTACAGCGCCCGCTCGAAAATCGCGCCGTAGTGATAGGGCGGCAGCTCGACCACCTCGCGCAGCCTGAGCCCCGCGCGCTCGACCGCTGCGGCGGTCGCCTCCGTGGTCATGCGCATTTCCGAGGCCGGGCCGCGCGGCTCGCCGAGCACGGGCGTGTCTTCGCGCCGACGCCGGTGCCAGTTCACGATCGCGAAGGTGCCGCCCGGCTTGAGGGCGGCCGCCACCGCCCGCGCCAACCGGGTCGGCTCCGGCACGCCGTGAAACGCGTTCGCCATCAGCACAAAGTCCACCGGCCGCGGCACCAGGCGCGCGACGTCATGAGCGTCGCCTTCGACGAAATCGCAATGGGTGACGCCGTGTTCGGCGAGGCGCCAGCTGGCGCGCTCCAGCATCTTGCCGTCGATGTCGATCGCGAACACGTGGCGTGCGGCTTGCGCCATCGGCAGCGTGAACCAGCCGTCGCCGCAGCAGAGATCGATCGCGTCGCTGCCGCGGGTCAGTCCGACGGCGGCAAGCACCTTGGCCGGCTCGGGCCACAGGGCCTGCCACCAGCCGTCCGGCATCTCGGTGCCTTGGAAGAAACCCGGGATCCTGGACATGGCAACACGCGCGGCATCCATCTTTTCCGCGGTCCTTGCGTTGTGGAGAGCAGATCGAGCGATTACGGCTTCACCGCCAGCAAGGAGACGCTCTTCACGCCGAATTTCTTGGTCGCGCCCTGGGCGTTATCCGAGATGAACTGATACAGCGGATTGTCTTCGACCTTGACGACCTTGAGGCCCGCCGCCGCGATCTGCTCGCGATAGCTTTCCTGCTGCGCAGCGCCGCCGATGCACGCCGCCCACAGCGTAGTGTTGCAGGAGATCGATTCCGGCAGCTGCACCTCGGTGACAATGTCGGAGATCGCTAGCCGCCCGCCGGGCTTCAACAGTCGCGCGGCTTCGCGGAACACCTTGGTCTTGTCCGGCGCGAGATTGATCACGCCGTTGCTGATCACCACGTCAACGGATGCGGCCGGTGCCGGCACGTTCTCGATATAGCCCTTAAGATACGTGACATTGGTGAAGCCGTGGCGGTCGCGCAGGCCGTTTGCCTTCGCCAGTTGCTCGTCGGTCATGTCGACGCCGATCACCTTGCCGCGCTTGCCCACCTTGAGCGCGGCGAAGAACGTGTCCATGCCCGAGCCGCTGCCGAGGTCGAGCACGGTTTCGCCTTCCTTCAGTTTGGCGAGATGGAAATAGTAACCGACGCCGGCGAAAGATTCGATGGATTCAGCCGGGATGCGGTCGAGATCGGCCGGCGGATAACCGAGACGTTCGGCGAGCGCGCGTCCCATCTCGAAATGAAACTCGCCGTGCGGATTCTCGGCGACGTCGCGGTACATTGCCTTCACTTTGGTTTCGAGTTCCTGTGCATTGACGGTCGTAGCGGTCGTCATGGTGTTTCTCCCTGCGGACGTTCTGTTGCGATGCTTACGTGCGTATCTGTGTTTTCGTTATCTCGACCGGCAAGCCGGCGATCCGCCACTCGGGCAGCCCGCCGTCGAGGCGGCGCGCCTTGCGCCCCTCTTTCCGCAGCAGCGCGACCGCCTCGAACGCGAGCACGCACCACGGACCGCGGCAATAGGCGACGACCTCCTGCCGCTTCGGCAATTCGACGAGGCGCTTGCGCAGCTGCGCGAGCGGAATATTGACCGCCGCGGGGAGGTGTCCGGCCGCGAATTCGTCTTCCGGCCGCACGTCGAGCACGGTGACGAGCCCATCCTTGATCCGCCCCGCGAGCTCTTCGCGCGAGACCGGCTCCAGGCTGTCGCGATCGCGAAAATATCCGGCGACGATGCGCTCGACCTCGGCGACCTGCCGCTCGGCTAC
>DATNNN010000204.1:0-3752 GCA_035601815.1 Xanthobacteraceae bacterium
CCACGGCATGCGCAGCCCGATGAGAACAAGCGCCACGCCGACCAGGCTTCCGCCCGCGATCATCAAGCGGCGCACGCCGAAGCGGCCGAGTGCCCAAGGCAGCAGAAAGGCGTAGATGACGCCGCCGAGACCGAAGCCGCCGATGACGACGCCGGCGATCGATGCCCGCGTCTCGCCCTCGGCGTAGAGCAGCGCCGCCATGTGGGGAAACAGCCCGAACACAAAAATGCCCTCGAGAAAGACCGCGCTGAAGCAGATCTTGGCCAGCGGGTTGCGGAAGATCAGGAGGTAGTTCGATCCGAGCAAGCCGAGATCGAAGCGCGCCGGCGCGTCGGTCGCAACACCGCGCAAGCCAAGCACGATGGCGAGAAGCGCGGCCGCGCCGATGCCGGCCGCCCCGAAGAATACGCCGCGCCATCCGATGAGATCGCCGACGACGCCACCGACGGAGGCGCCGAGCAGGCCGCCGGCGAGCGTGATCGCAAGCAGGCGGCTGACCGCGATCTGGCGCCCGCTGAGCGGCACGAGATCGCCGGCGATGGCGAGCGCGATGGGAAACACCCCGCCGGCGGCCATGCCCGATATGGCGCGGGCGGCGAACAACATCGGAAAATTATCCGCCACCGCGCCGGCGAGCGCCGAAGCGACGAGCACGATCAGGCATGCCGTCATCAGGCGGATCTTGCCCAGCATGTCGGCCATGCCGCCGAGCAGCGGCTGGACCAGCGCGTAGGGAATGGCGAAGGCGGTGGACAGCAGCGCCGCCGTCGTCGGATCGACGGCGAGATCAATCGCAATCTTCTGGACCACCGGATCGACCGCGCGCTGAAACAGCGCGGTCGCAAACGAGACGCCGGCGACCACGTTCAACACGCGGCTCATGGGGGCTTGATCCGTGGATGCAGAGATGCGCGGGAGAAGTTCTAGCGGCCGGGCTGACGCTTGGCGAGGCGGTCAAACTCGATCAATTGCCGCAGCAGCGCTTCCATGTCCTTGAGCGGTACCATGTTCGGCCCATCGGAAGGCGCATGGTCGGGGTCGGGATGGGTCTCGATGAACACGCCGGCGATGCCCACTGCCGCCGCCGCGCGCGCCAGCACCGACACGAATTCGCGCTCACCGCCCGACGCCGTGCCCTGCCCGCCCGGCTGCTGCACCGAATGGGTGGCATCGAAGATCACCGGTGCGCCGGTGGTGCGCGCGAGAATCGGCAGCGCGCGCATGTCGGAGACGAGCGTGTTGTAGCCGAACGAAGTGCCGCGCTCGGTCACCAGCACCTTGCGATTCCCCGCGGAGGTCAACTTCTCCACGACGTTCTTCATGTCCCAGGGTGCCAGAAACTGTCCCTTCTTCACGTTGACCACGCGGCCGGTCTTGGCGGCGGCGACAAGCAGGTCCGTTTGGCGGCAGAGGAAGGCCGGGATCTGCAACACGTCGACGGCTTCCGCCACCGGCGCGCACTGCTCCGCCGTGTGCACGTCGGTGAGCACCGGGACCCCAAGCTTGTCGCGGACTTCGGCGAATACCGGCAGCGCCGCCCTGAGGCCGACCCCGCGGGCGCCCTTCGCCGCGGTGCGGTTCGCCTTATCGAAGGAGGTCTTGAACACGAGGCCGATGCCGACCTTGGCGGCGATCTCCTTCAATGCGGAAGCGACCTCGAGCACGTGCGCGCGGCTTTCCATGACACAGGGGCCCGCGATCAGAGAAAGCGGCAGCCTATTTCCGAATTGCACGCCGCCGACCGTAACGGTCGGCTCAGGCGATGGGATCTGTTCCGGGCGCATGGTCATCCGATAGCAAAATCAGCGCTCAAATACGAGCGCGGCGCCATGGGCGATTTCGGGCCCTACCACCAGGCGTTCGCGGTGCTCGCGGTGGGCGACGCCGTTCTTGTCGAACAGCGCCTTGGTCGCCGCCAGATGCGCGACCCTGAAAACCAGGGCCGCGAGCCGCAGTCCCACGTCCGGCAGCGGCGGCAGGCCGAGCGAATCCTCAAATCCGCGGCCGTCCAAGGCGAGAATCACGCCCCGCGGCGTCGCCACGCGCAAGCCGAGCGACGTGGCGCGCACGTCACGTGAGCCAGAAAAAGTTTCGAGAAAAATATGATGGTCGGTGGGGTTTTCCGCGACGAAGACGGCGGCGGCGATCGCCTGCGCGCCGTTGGCGTGGCGCTGCAGCTCGGCTGACCAGAAATTCTCCGGCGCCTTCTGTCTGCACGTAAAGA
Organism: Xanthobacteraceae bacterium; assembly: GCA_035601815.1. Lineage (GTDB taxonomy): Bacteria > Pseudomonadota > Alphaproteobacteria > Rhizobiales > Xanthobacteraceae > DATNNN01. Next base: position 2,225 of record DATNNN010000204.1, read on the forward strand.
AGGCCACATCCGGCGACGCCGGATCGCGGGCGAAGGCGATGGAGAAGCCGACCTCGGTCTCGCTGCCGTCGGCCCGCACCGCCTTGCGCGAAAACTCGAGCGGCGCGAAGCCGCCGAATCCCGCCTGATCGAACGCGATTTTGTCGGCAGCTGCGTCCTTGCTCTCGAGCACGAGGCCCGCCGGCCCCTCGCCTTTGCGCACGAGAAAATCGCGGTTGAAGGCGCCGAAGGAAAAGGTGCCCGCGCCCATCGGAGGTATTTTATCGGGCTCCGCGACGCCGAGGATCTCGACGAAGAAGCCGGGCAACTGCACGATGCGGTTCGCGGTGCCCCACGGATGCTTGTTGCGGGCGCCGACTTGGAAGCCAAGCCGCTGATAGAAACTGCCCGCGACGTCGAGATCGCGCACGACGTGGATGGCGTGGTCGAGGCCCCGTCCCATATCCACCAGTATAGCGGCGAACTAGACGAGCCGGCTCTGCTCTACCGCCGCGTTGACGAACGAGGCGAACAGCGGGTGTGGCTCGAATGGCCGCGATTTCAGTTCCGGATGGAACTGCACGCCGAAGAACCAGGCGTGCTTGGGATACTCGATGATCTCCGGCAGCAAGCCATCGGGCGACATGCCAGAGAAACGCATGCCCTCGTCCTCGAGGCGCTCCGTATAGCCGGTGTTCACCTCGTAGCGGTGGCGGTGGCGCTCGGAGATGTCGCTCGCGCCATAGATTTCGGCGACGCGACTTCCTTTGGCGAGGTGCGCCTGGTAGGCGCCAAGCCGCATGGTGCCGCCGAGGTTGCCGCCGAGCTGGCGCCGCTCACGCTCGTTGCCCTTCATCCATTCGGTGAGGAGGCCGACCACCGGCTCCGGCGTCGGACCGAACTCAGTGGAATTCGCGCCCTCGATGCCGGCGAGATTTCGCGCCGCCTCGATCACCGCCATCTGCATGCCGAAGCAGATGCCGAAGTACGGCACGTTGCGCTCGCGCGCAAAGCGGGCGGCGCGGATCTTGCCCTCGGCGCCGCGCTGGCCGAATCCGCCAGGCACCAGGATGCCGTGCACGTGCTCGAGGAACGGCGCCGGATCCTCGTTCTCGAAGATTTCCGACTCGATCCAGTCGAGGTTGACCTTGACCTTGTTGGCGATGCCGCCGTGCGTGAGCGCCTCGATCAACGACTTATAGGCGTCCTTCAGGCCCGTGTATTTGCCGACGATGGCAATGGTAACGTCGCCCTCGGGATTGTGCATGCGCTCCTCGATGCGCTGCCAGCGCCCGAGGTCCGGCGCCTTGGCCCGCTCGATGCCGAAGGTGGCGAGAATTTCCCGGTCAAGCCCAGCGGCATTATAGGCGGCCGGCACTGCGTAGATGTTGTCCACGTCGCGCGCCTCGACCACGGCGCTTTCGCGCACGTTACAGAACAGCGATAGCTTTTTCCGCTCCTCGCGCGGGATTTCCCGATCGGTGCGGCAGAGCAGAATGTCGGGTTGAATGCCGATCGAGCGCAGCTCGCTGACGGAGTGCTGAGTGGG
>DATNNN010000205.1:0-3875 GCA_035601815.1 Xanthobacteraceae bacterium
GCTCGACATGCCGCTCGACCGCATCCATGTCCTGCAGGGCGACACCGATCTCATCCCCTCCGGCGGCGGCACCGTGGGCTCGCGCTCCATGCCCACGGGCGGGCCGGTGGTGGTGAACGCCACCACAAAGCTCGCTTATCACCTGAAGCGTCTCGCCGGCGATGAGCTGGAAGCCTCGGTGGATGACCTGGAGTTCGCCGACGGCACTGTCCGCGTGGTCGGCACCAATCGTTCGGTGACGCTCGCGGCGCTGGCGAAGAAGCCGGGCGTCGATCCGGCCTCGCTTGTGGGCGAGGAGCAGAACTTCATGCCCTCGGCCGCGACCTATCCCAACGGCACCCATGTCTGCGAGGTGGAGATCGATCCCGCCACGGGCGCCGTCACGGTCACGCGCTACACCGTGGTCGACGACTTCGGCCTCACGCTCAATCCACTGCTGCTCCGCGGCCAGGTGCACGGTGGCATCGTGCAGGGCATTGGCCAGGCGCTGCTCGAGGGCGCCGTCTACGACGAGAGCGGCCAGCTCTTGACCGCGAGCTTCATGGATTACGCGCTGCCCCGCGCCGACGATCTCCCCAATCTCGCCTTCGAGACCCGGAACGTGCCGTGCACCACCAATCCGCTCGGCGTGAAAGGGGCGGGCGAGGCCGGCTCCATCGGCTCGTGCCCCGCCACCATGAACGCGGTAGTCGATGCGCTCGCGCGCGGCGCCGGCATCACGCACATCGACATGCCGGCATCGCCCGACCGCGTGTGGCGGGCGATCGCAGGGGCGAAACGGCATTGATCAAGGCGTTGCGTCGGCATCGAACGCGGCCGCCGGCGCGGCTGCGCGGGCCGCAAAATCTGTTGTTCGGGATCGCGCTCTATTTCGTGGCGACGCTTCTGTTCACTATCATGGGCGCGCTCGTCCGCTACATCGGCCTCAGGGTTCCAATCGGCGAGGTGGTGTTCGCGCGCAGCCTGTTCGCGCTCCTGCCGCTGGTCGCGTGGCTACTCTGGCGGGGCGAGATCAGGACGGCGCTCCGCACCAAGCGGCCGTGGCGGCACGTCATGCGCGGGGTCTTCGGCGTCATCGCCTTGGTCTTCATGTTCGCCGGTCTTGCCCGCCTGCCGCTGGCCGAGGCAACGGCGATCGGCTTCGCGACGCCGCTGTTCACGGTGGTGCTGGCCGCGATCTTCCTCGGCGAGCGGGTGCGCCTGTTCCGCTGGAGCGCCGTCGCCTTCGGCTTCGTCGGCGTGCTGGTGATGCTGACCCCCTACCTCGGCCACGTCGAGGCCGACATGGGAAGCGCGCTTGGTGCCGGGCTCACGCTCGCCGGCGCTTTCCTGGTGTCGATCGTGATGACCCAGGTGCGCGCCATGAGCCGGACCGAGACCACCGCGTCGCTGGTGTTCTCCTATACGGCGATAGCGACGATCGGCGGGCTCGCGACGATCCCCTGGGGCTGGATCGTGCCCGATCCGATCGACGCCCTGGTGCTCGTTGGCATCGGCATATGCGGCGGCACGGCCCAGATTTGTATCACCGAGTCTTACCGCCACGCGCCGGCATCGCTGGTGGCGCCGTTCGCCTACACCGGCATGATCTGGTCGATCGTGATCGGCTTTCTCGTGTTCAACGAGGTGCCGCCGGTGGTGGTGCTCGTCGGGGCCGCGCTTGTGATGGCGGCGGGGCTCGCCGTGATCTGGCGCGAGCGCCGCCTCGGCCTCGACCGCACCCAGGAGAAGCTCGCAGACACGCCGCCCGGTCCGGCGGCGGTGTGAGGAACGCCGGATACGGAATAGAACCGGGCGCTCCAGCGTCCTATGCTCACGGGACAAGAGGGAGGATTTACGAATGAACACGCTGAAGACCATGGCGGTTGCTTGCGCGATCGCACTTTTCGCCGCGGTACCCGGTTCGGCGCAACAGCCGCCGGCCTATGGGGGCTCGATCACGCTCGAGCAGGCCAAGAAGGCCATGGCCGCCGCCGAAGCCGAAGCCGCGAAGAACAACTGGGCGATGGTGATCGCCATCGTCGACGGCGCCGGGTATCTATCGATGCTGCACCGTATGGACAACGCCTCGTACGGATCGATTCCGAATGCGACCGGCAAGGCCAAGACCGCATACGATTACCGGCAGCCGACGAAGAATTTCAACGATCGCCTCACCGCCGGAACGGCTCCGCATCTTCTCACGATAAAGGACGCGACGTTTATCGAAGGTGGCATTCCGATCGTCGTCGCAGGCAAGATCGTCGCCGCCATTGGCGCCTCTGGCGGGACGCCGCCTCAGGACGGGCAGGTGGCCAAAGCCGGGGCCGACGCAATTCAATAGTCGGCGCCACGCGCACGAAACGAAAGCGCGGGTTCAGAACGCCTTGAAGGTGATGACGGTGTGGGTCTCCTGGATGCCCGGGATGACCTGCACCTTCTCGTTCACGAAATGGCCGATGTCGGTGCCGTCGGGGACGTAGAATTTTACCAGCAGGTCATAGTCGCCGGCCGTGGAGTAGATTTCCGAGGCGATTTCGGCGTCGGCCAGGCGGTTGGCCACCTCATAGGCCTTGCCGAGCTGGCATTTGATCTGGACGAAAAACGGAATCATCGCTCGCCTCCAGGCACGGCCCCACCCAACAAACCAAGGCTATCCGCGGGCGCGCGGGCCGGAGTCAAGCCTTGTTTTCTACCCCTGATCGGCGCTTATGCTATGATCGCAGTCTAGCGAAAAGAGCTGTCGTGGGGACGTCAAGTCGGGGCCGGCAGTGAGCAGAGTTGGCAATCCAGAGGCGGCGGATACCGACCGGGCGATCTCGGGCGGCAGTCCGTTCGAGCAGAAGCCGGGACTCGTGAGCCGCGCCTGCCTTTCGGTGGTGAAGTGGGCTGAGCGCCAAAACGTCCGCTGCTCGCGCCACGGCAACCCGCCGATCTACGACCTCGCGGTCTTTCCCTGGATTAAGACGCTTGAGGCGAGCTGGCGCACGATCCGCGGCGAGCTCGATACCGTGCTTGAGCGCAAGCAGGAGTTGCCGAGCTTCCATGAGATCACCGCTGAGGTGGCGGGCCTCTCCGACGACGGGTGGAAGACGTTTTTGCTCGCGGGCTATGGGCTGAAGTCGGAGCAGAACATCAAGCGCTGCCCCGAGACCTGGCGCATCCTGCGGGCGGTGCCGGGCCTCAAGACCGCGATGTTCTCGATTCTGGAGCCGGGAAAATACATCCCGCCGCACCACGGGCCGTATAACGGCGTGCTGCGGCTGCATCTTGGCCTCAAGGTGCCGGAGCCGCGCGAGCAGAGCGCGATCCGCGTCGATCAGAAGCTCTACCACTGGCGGGAAGGGGAGGCCGTGGTGTTCGACGATGCCTTCGAGCACGAGGCGTGGAATCGAACGCAGGGCACGCGGGTCGTGTTGTTTCTCGATTTCGTCCGGCCGTTGCGCTTCCCGGCGAATTTCGTCAACTGGCTGTTGCTCAATATCGCCATGTTCACGCCATTCATCCGCGAGGGGCGGGAGAACCAGAAGGCGTGGGAACGGAAATTCTATCGTACGTAATTTCCGCGGCCGCCCGGCGCATATGCCGGCACGCTTGCCAGCCTAGCTGCGCTCCCATAGGTTTCCGCGCCATTTCTCTTCGACCAGGCGGTAGGAATGATCCCGGTCGCGCTAACGATTGCGGGCTCCGATTCCGGTGGCGGCGCCGGCATCCAGGCTGACCTCAAGACCTTCTCGGCGCTCGGCGTCTATGGGGCGTCGGTGATCACCGCGCTCACCGCCCAGAACACGGAGCGCGTCAGCGCCATCCACGACGTGCCGCCTGATTTCGTCACGGCGCAGATCGACGCGGTCTATTCCGACCTCACCGTGGCGGCGACCAAGATCGGCATGCTG
>DATNNN010000206.1:0-2005 GCA_035601815.1 Xanthobacteraceae bacterium
TCCACCGAGAGCGGCATCCCGGATTTCCGCTCCCCCGGCGGCCTGTGGACCAAGAACGAGCCCATCCCCTTCGATCAGTTCGTGGCGAGCAAGGAGATGCGCAACGAAGCCTGGCGGCGTAAGTTCGCGCTGGAGGACAAGTTTCGCGCCGCAAAACCCGGCCGCGGCCACCGCGCGCTCGCCCGCCTCGTCGCCGACGGCAAGCTTTCCGCGGTGATCACCCAGAACATCGACAACCTGCATCAAGAGTCCGGCGTGCCAACGGAAAAGGTGATCGAGCTCCACGGCAACGGTACCTACGCCACCTGCCTTGCCTGTGCGCTGCGCTACGAGATCGACTGGGTGCGCGAGCGCTTTCAGGAGGCGGGCGGGGTCGCGCCCGACTGCGTCGACTGCGGTGGCCCGATCAAGTCGGCGACGGTATCTTTTGGCCAATCCATGCCGGAAGCAGCCATGGAGCGCGCCGAGAGCGAGACGCGGGATGCCGATTTGTTCCTCTCCATCGGCTCTTCGCTGGTGGTATGGCCCGCCGCCGGCTTTCCGCTCATGGCCAAAAAGAGCGGCGCCAAGCTCGTGATCCTCAACCGCGAGCCCACGGATTTCGACGGCATCGCCGATCTCGTGGTGCGCGACGACATCGGCGACGTGCTGGAACCGTTCGTGGGCGGGACCGAAACGAACTGTTGATTTTGAGCATCACCTGTCCACTGTTTCGCGGAAACCCTGTGTTTTTCCTGTTTGCAGCGTTGACCCCAGTGTTAATCTCTCTAGACACGATTCGGTGTCCGAGCGGCGGACGCGAAAGGTGACGTTGGCGGCGTCATGGTGTCGGATCGGCTGGGGCCGAAGCTCGCTGTAAGCGAGCCAGAAGCGCATATCGAGGAACTCACCGATGAAGCGCCGGTGGGCCTCGTCGAGATCACCGGATTCATCAAGTGGTTCGACGTATCCAAGGGATACGGGTTCATCGTGCCCGATAACGGCATGGCGGACGTGCTCCTGCACGTGACCTGCCTGCGCCGCGACGGGTTCCAGACCGCCTACGAGGGCGCCCGCGTGGTCGCCGAGGTGCTGGAGCGGCCCAAGGGCCTGCAATGCTTCCGCATTGTCTCCATGGACGAGTCGACGGCGATCCACCCGTCGCAGATGCCGCCGGCGCGCACCCACGTGAACGTGACGCCGACCAGCGGCCTGGAGCGCGCCTGGGTCAAATGGTTCAACCGCCTGCGCGGCTTCGGCTTTCTGACGCGCGGCGAGGGCACGCCGGACATCTTCGTGCACATGGAGACGCTTCGCCGCTACGGCATTACCGAGCTCCGGCCAGGCCAGGTGGTGCTCGTGCGCTTCGGCCAGGGCCCAAAGGGCCTCATGGCCGCCGAAGTCCGCCCCGACACCGGCGGCGGCCCGCCCTCGTCCCACTAATTCTCGATCGGAACGCTGCCGTTTCGGCCTAAACCACCCGCGCCCGGGCGTGGCTCCGCGCCACCAGGATCGAGCAGAGGCTCGAAACCAGCACGAACAGCGCGAACGACAGCGTGATCGCCCGGCTGCCGTAGGTGGGGATCAGCAGGAACGTGGTCACCAGGATCCCCGCCATATTGCCCAGCGAGGAGAGGGCGAAGAGGCCGCCCGCCACCCGGCCGGCGCGGTGCGGGTCGGAGAGCAGGAGCCGCACCGCGAGCGGCGAGAACATCCCGAGCACCAAGAGCGGCGGGAAGCAGACCACAAGTGCGGCAAGAAACAACGCCGCGATGTCATTGTCGCTCAACAGGAAAACCCATTCGAAGTCGCCGAACGACAGGGCATAGACCAAAAGCAGGTAGGTCCCGGCGACGAGCTTGATGATGGCGACGAGGCCGAAGGACGGATGGCGGTCGGCGGCGAGCCCGCCGGCGAAGTAGCCGACCATCAGGCCCGCCACCACCATGGTGATGATGGTGGCCCAGGTGTAGATGCCGCTGCCGAACAGGGGCGTCAGGATGCGCCCCGCCACCATCTCGAAGCC
>DATNNN010000207.1:0-7729 GCA_035601815.1 Xanthobacteraceae bacterium
GCGCCGGCACCGCTCGCCGCGCGCTCGATCGGCTTCTACGCCAGGGGCTGCCTCGCCGGCGCGTTGGCGCTGCCGGTGGACGGCAAGACGTGGCAGGTGATGCGGCTTTCGCGCAACCGCAACTGGGGCCATCCGTCGCTCATCGCGTTCCTCGAGCGCTTCTCGGCCAAGGTGCCGCAAGTGGCGGGGTGGCCTGGCATCCTGGTCGGCGATCTGTCGCAGCCGCGCGGCGGACCCATGCTCACCGGTCACACTTCGCATCAGGTGGGTCTTGACGCCGACATTTGGCTGACGCCGATGCCGACCCGCACCTTCAGCAGCGAGGAGCGCGAGCAGCTAGCGGCCACCATGATGGTGCGCGCGGACCGGCGCGACATCGATCCTGCCGTATGGACCCCGGGTCACCTGAAAGCCATCCAGGCGGCGGCACAGGACCCGGCGGTCGAGCGCGTGTTCGTCAATGCCGCGATCAAGAAGGCGCTCTGCCGCGAAGCGGGCAACGACCGCGGCTGGCTCAACAAGGTGCGGCCCTACTGGGGCCACGACTTCCATATGCACGTACGCATCCGCTGCCCGGCCGACAGCCCGACCTGCAAGCCGCAGGATCCGATGCCGGCAGGCGATGGCTGCGGCAAGGATCTCGACTGGTGGTTCCGCGATTCGATCCTGCACCCAAAGCCGGCGGTCAAACCGGCGAAGCCGAAGCCGGGGCTGACCATGGCGGATCTTCCGCCCGAGTGCCGCAACGTGCTGATCGCGCCTTGAACTTCACAGCACCTTGAGCGCCCGCGCAATCTGCCAGGCGGACAAGCCGACGATCAAGAAGCCGACTAGGAACATCAACATTCGCGCCGGGATGTGCCGCACCGCCCAGCCTCCGAGCGGCGCAGCGAGCAGGCCGCCGATCACGAGCGGAATGAGCTGTTTCAGAGGCGAGCCGCCGAGCTCGACGAAAAACGTAGTAGCGGCCGCCACGGTGACGAAGAATTCGGTGGTATTGACCGAGCCGACAGCAAGTCGCGGTGCATGACCGGAGCCGACGAGCGTCGAAGTGGCGACCGGCCCCCAGCCGCCGCCGCCGCTCGCGTCGAGGAAACCCGCAATGAAACCGACCGGCGCCGTCCACACGGCCGGCGCGTCCCGGGTCGCGACCATGGCAAGCGCCCTCCACAGGATGAAGAGGCCCACAAACAGCAAATAGCCGAAAATCACCGGCCGGATCGCGGTTGCGTCAACATTCGACAGGATCCAGGCGCCGAGCACGGCACCAGCGACGCCGGCGATGCCAAGCCGCAACACCAGGCGCCAGTCGACGTTGCGGTACCAGAGATGGGAGGTCGCCGACGCTGCCGTGGTAAAGACCTCGGCAGTATGCACGATGGCGCTTGCCTGGGCCGGCGGCAGTCCGATCGTGAGCATCGCTGTGGTGGAGATCACGCCGAAGGCCATGCCCAGCGCGCCATCGACGAGCTGAGCAACGAACCCGATGGCGATCAACAGCGCAAATTCGACGGTCAGGAAATCGCCCGACATCGGAACCCCTCGGCAGTGCGTTGGCTAGCTGAGCCGCTACGACGCGTCGCGCGCCTACATCCGCGGAAAGCCGACGAGCAATCCCACGATCGCGCCGATCACGATATAGATCACGATCGCCGCTACCACGATCGCCACCGCGTAGCCGAGGGTCTTGTTGCCCTCCGGCGACTTCATCAGCGGGGGCAGCCCGGTCCACAGCAGATACAGGCTGTAGAGGCCGAGGATGGTGAGGAAGCCGAGCATCGGAATCAGCAAAAAAACGCCGACGAGCCATACCGGCGTCGACGAATAGACCGCGACCTTCAGCGCGCTTTCGAAATCCTTGCGTCCGTCGAACGTGGTGGCGAGCGCGTTGATGATGAGCGCGAGGATGTAGACGATGACGAAGGCGAGCAGGTAGTTGATGATCGCGAAGATCAAAGCCGGAATGATGCCGGCGCCCACGAGCATCAGCCCGATGAACCGGCAGACCGCGGGAATGGCGGCGAGATAGGCGACGTAATTCTGAAACAGATACGCGGTGTCGCCGGATTCGGCCGCGATCATGGGCCATTCGGTCTTGGGCGAGAGAATGATCCCCTTGACGCGCTCGATTAGGTTCATGGCGGCCCTCCTTTCGTCCCCGGCCGGCCGCTCCAGGGCGGCCACGCTCGATTCGGACCGATTGTTCCGCTAGTTCCGCTGAAAGTCACGCCCCCTAGCGGCGTGCGCCCAAAAGCTGTGCATCCTCGCGCATCAGGCTTGCGCCCTTCTCGCCGATCATGATGGTCGGCGAGTTGGTGTTGCCGGAGGTAATTGTCGGCATCACCGACGCGTCGATCACCCGCAGCCCCTCCACGCCGATGACCTTGAGCCGCGCGTCGACCACCGCGCTGGCATCGGAGGCCAAGCCCATCTTGGCGGTGCCGACCGGATGGAAGATGGTGGTGCCGATATCTCCGGCGGCGCGGATGAGCCCCGCCTCGTCGTCACCGACCTTTGGGCCGGGCAGAATTTCGTCGGGCCGATAGCGGGCGAGCGCCGGCTGCGCCACGATGCGGCGCGCCACCCGGATCGATTGCGCGGCGATGCGCCGATCCTCGTTGGTGGACAGATAGTTGAGCTGGATCGCCGGCGCCGTCGCGGGATCGCGGCTCTTCAGCCGCAGCGTGCCGCGGCTCGTGGGCCTGAGGTTCGCGACGCTCATGGTGAAGGCGGGAAGGGCGTGCAGCGGATCGCCGAACTTGTCGAGCGAGAGCGGCTGCACGTGGAACTCGAGGTTGGCGCGCTCTTGGCCCGCGTCGGACCGGGTGAACAGGCCGAGCTGCGACGGCGCCATGGTGAGCGGACCGCGCCGAAAGAGCGTGTACTCGATCCCCATGCGGGCGCGCCAGGCGAGCGAGTGGTAGCGCTCGTTGAGCGTCGGAATCCCGGTGACCTTGTTGATGAGCCGAAGCTGCAGATGGTCCTGCAAATTGCCGCCCACGCCGGGCTTGTCGAGCACGACCGGAATGCTGTGCTCGGCAAGGTGGGCTGCCGGACCAATGCCGGACAGCATCAGGATGTGCGGCGAGCCGATCGCGCCGGCGGCCAGTACTACCTCGCCGCGGGCCTGGGCGGCGTGAACGCTACCGTTTTGCCGATAGGTGACGCCGGCGGCGCGGCGGCCATCGAACAGCACGCGCTCCACCAGGACACCGGTCTCGACACGCAAGTTCTGCCGGTGCAGCACCGGTTTCAGGAAGCCCCGCGCGGCGCTCCAGCGCCGGCCGCGCTTCTGGTTGACGTGGAAATAGCAGCTTCCCTCGTTGTCACCGCGGTTGAAGTCCTCAACCTTGGGAATGCCGGCCTCGGCGGCGGCGGCGCGCACCACCTCGAGCAGCGCCCATTTCACCCGCGGGAACTCGATCCGCCACTCGCCGCCGACGGCGTGGTGCTCGCTCGTCCCAAGGAAATGATCCTCATGGCGCTTAAAGAACGGCAGCACGTCGTCCCAGCCCCAACCGGCGAGCCCGAGCTGGTGCCAGTGGTCGTAGTCCGCCGCCTGGCCGCGCATGTAAATCATGGCGTTGATCGCCGACGAGCCGCCCAAGGCCTTGCCGCGCGGATAATTCAGCGCGCGGCCGTTGAGGCCGGGCTCGGGCTCGGTGCGGAAGCACCAGTCGGAGCGCGGGTTGCCGATCGCGAACAGGTAGCCGACGGGAACATGGAACCAGATCCAGTTGTCCTTGCCGCCCGCCTCGAGCACCAGCACGCGCCTGGCGGGATTGGCCGACAGGCGGTTCGCCAGCACACAGCCGGCGGAGCCGGCGCCGACCACGATGTAGTCGAACTCGCCTGCGCTTTGGACGTCGCTCATCGTTCCTCCCGAGCGGGACTCTGCGGGCTCGGAACGCAAGGCGCAAGCGCGTATGATCGCGTCCGAGTCGCACATGCACCGCTTCCCGCCCGAACGCATCGTCTGTCTCACCGAGGAGACCGTGGAGACGCTCTATCTCCTCGGCGAGGACGCGCGCATCGTGGGCGTCTCCGGCTACGCCGTGCGGCCGACACGGGTGCGCCGCGAGAAGCCGAGAGTGTCGGCGTTCATCTCGGCGGACGTGGAGAAGATCGTGGCGCTCGCGCCCGATCTCGTGCTCACCTTCTCGGACCTGCAGGCGGAGATCGTGGCGACGCTGGTCAAGCGCGGGGTTGCGGTCCACGCCTTCAATCATCGCACCGTCGCCGGCATCCTTGCCATGATCGAGACGCTCGCCGCGCTGGTCGGCGCGCCCGAGAAGGGCGTGAGCCTTGCGGCAGAACTGAAGGCGCGGGTCGAGACGGTCGCCGCCCGCAGCAACGGCGCGCGCCGGCCGAAGGTCTATTTCGAGGAATGGGACGATCCGATGATCTCCGGCATCGGCTGGGTGTCGGAGCTGGTGCAAGCCGCCGGCGGCGATGACGCGTTTCCAGCGCTGGCGCGCAACGCCGCCGCACGGGAACGGATCGTCGGCGCCGATCAGGTCATCGCCGCCGCGCCGGACATTGTCATCGGCTCCTGGTGCGGCAAGAAATTCCGCCCGGAGCGCTTCGCCGCCCGGCCCGGATTCGACGGCATCCCGGCGGTGCGGCGCGGCTTCCTGCGCGAGATCAAGTCGACGCTCATCCTGCAGCCCGGCCCGGCGGCGCTCACCGACGGCCTCGATGCGATCGCCGCCATCGTCGCCGAGTGGCGGGCGCAGACCGATTGACAGCCGCACGGCCGCGCCGTCACATCGCGAAATGGCGAACCCTCTCTGGGACATGATTGCAGCCGCCGCGCCGGCGGAAACAAGGCCCCTGCTCGCACTGCCGGACGGCCGCCGGGTGAGCTACGGCGAAGCGTTGACGCTTGCCGGCCGCCTTGCCGGGCACCTCGCGCGGCTCGGCGTAGAGCCCGGCGACCGAGTGGCCGTGCAGGTGGAGAAGTCATGGGAGGCGCTCGCCCTCTATCTCGCCTGCCTGCGCGCAGGCGCGGTGTACCTCCCGCTCAACACGGCCTACCCCATGGCCGAGCTCGAATATTTCCTGAGCGATTCCGAGCCCAAGGTCGTGGTGTGCCGGCCGGAAGACGAGAGCGGCGTGCGGGGGCTCTCGCGCACGCTTGGCATCGGCGCGGTCGAGACCCTTGGAGCGAATGGCGACGGTACGTTGCTGAAGGCAGCCAAGGACCCAGAGACGCCTTCAGTGGTACCACGCGCTCCCGGCGATCTCGCGGCGATCCTCTACACCTCCGGCACCACCGGCCGCTCCAAGGGGGCGATGCTGACGCACGAGAATCTCAAGTCGAACGCATTGGTGCTCAAGGACTATTGGCGCTTTACCGCGAATGACGTGCTCCTGCACGCACTTCCGATCTTCCATACCCATGGGCTGTTCGTGGCGTGCAACGTGGCGCTCGCCGCCGGCGCCGCGATGATCTTTCTGCCGAAGTTTGACCCGGCCGAGGTGATGCGGCTCTTGCCCAAGTCAACCACGATGATGGGCGTGCCGACGTTTTACGTTCGCCTGCTCGATCAGCCGGGCCTCACCCGCGAGACCGTGGCGCATATGCGGCTGTTCACCTCGGGATCCGCCCCGCTCCTCGCCGAGACGCACCGCGCCTTTGCCGCGCGCACCGGCCACGCCATCCTCGAGCGCTACGGCATGACCGAGACCAATATGAACACATCCAACCCGTATGACGGCGACCGTATTGCCGGAACCGTGGGCTTGCCGCTGCCAGGCGTCGAGCTGCGCGTCGCCGACGCGGAGACGGGCCGGGTGCTCGGCGCGGACGAGCTCGGCGTGTTGGAGGTGAAGGGTCCGAACGTATTCAAGGGCTACTGGCGCAACCCGGAGAAGACCGCGGCCGAGTTCCGCGACGGCTTCTTCGTCACCGGCGACATCGCCAAGATGGACGGCCGCGGCTATGTGCACATCGTCGGCCGGGCGAAGGATCTTGTGATCACCGGCGGGTACAACGTCTATCCCAAGGAGGTCGAGAGCGAGATCGACGCTATCGAAGGGGTAGTCGAATCCGCGGTGTTCGGCGTTCCCCATCCCGAGTTCGGCGAAGGAGTGGCGGCCGTGGTGGTGCGCGCGAAGGGGTCGAATCTCAGCGAGACGGACGTGCTGACGACGCTTTCTGGGCGCCTGGCCAAGTTCAAGCAGCCCAAGCGCGTGTTCTTCGTGGACGAGCTGCCACGCAACGCCATGGGCAAGGTGCAGAAGAACGCGCTACGCGAGACCTACGGCCGCACCTTCGCGCGCGGCGCCGCCTAAACCGACTCAGACCTTGAAGCGCGGGTCGAGAAAGTCGCGCAGCGAATCGCCGAACAGGTTGAAGGCGAATACCGCAAGGCTGATCGCCACGCCCGGGAAGATGACCATCCATGGCGCCTCGCGATAGAAGTCAGCGGCGTTCCCCGAAAGCATCAGCCCCCAGGCCGGCGTCGGCTCGGTGACGCCGAGGCCGAGGAACGAGAGCGAAGCCTCAAGCAAGATCGCCTGGGCGATGAAAGCGGTGAACATTATCAGATACGGCGCCACCACGTTCGGCGCCATGTGGCGGAAGATGATGCGCTTGTCGGAGTAACCGGCGGTACGGGCGGCATCGATATAGGGCGACACGTTCACCGACAACGCCGCCGCGCGCACCACGCGGGCGACCCGCGGCACGATGGGGATGGCGATTGCGACGATCAGGTTGGCGTCGACACCGTAGACCACGGTCTTGCGCAGCGCCGCCACGACCACGAGCGCCAGCACGATAATCGGGAACGCGAGCAGCACGTCGACGAAGCGCTGGATCCAGTTGTCGATGCGGCCGCCGAAATAGGCCGATGCGATGCCAAGCACTGCGCCCAGCGACGAGCCGATGAACGAGGAGGCAAAGCCGATCACCAGCGCCGTGCGCGAGCCCCAGATGATGCGGGAGAAAATGTCCCGGCCGAAGGCGTCGGTGCCGAACCAGTGCTCCCAGGACGGCGCACCGAGAATCTGCGCGAAGTCGATATCCAGCGGATTGTAAGGCGCAACCAGCCGCGGGAAGAGGCCCGCGAACATCATCACGAAGATGACGACAAAGCTGACGGCGCCGAGCGGCTGCTGGCGGCAGAAAGTGACAATCGCGCTCTGCCGGCGAACGCCCGGCGCGACGGAGGAGATAGCAGGCACGACATAAGCCATCAGCCGTACCGGATGCGCGGGTCGAACACCGCATAGAGCAGGTCGACCACGAGATTCACAAAGACGTAGAAGACTGCGATCATCATGACCATGCCCTGAATGAGCATGAAGTCGTTGCGCGCTACGCTTTGCACGAACAGCTGCCCGATGCCGTTGAGATTGAACACCTGTTCGGTGACGACGAGGCCGCCGATGAGGAACGCGAATTCCAGACCCATCACGGTGATCGCCGGCAGGAGCGCGTTGCGCAGCGCGTGGCGCGAAACCACGAGCTTCTCGAACACGCCCTTGGCGCGTGCGGTGCGGATGTAATCCTCGCTCATCACTTCCAACAGCGACGAACGGATCATGCGCGCGGTCACGGCGCAATAACGGTAGCCGACCGCCATTGCAGGCCAGATGAGCTGCGTGAGATTGGCCACCGGATCGACGTAGATCGGGGTGAAGGTGATCGGCGGCAGCCAATTAAAAAATGCTAACAAAGTCAAGATGATGAGCATGCCGAACCAAAACGATGGAATCGACA
>DATNNN010000208.1:0-2011 GCA_035601815.1 Xanthobacteraceae bacterium
GTAGAGGAGAAAACCGCCCCAGCCGCGCATGGAGAAGGCGTGCACGACCAGGAACGCGCCGCCGACCAGGATCGCCGCTCCCACGAAGATCGCGCTCACGATGGTGGCGATCATGAGGTGCCCGAGCATGAACGCCCCACCAAGCACGAGCACGGCGCCGAGCAACGCGAACCACCACCACTTTTGCGAGGCGTCCTTGCCGTTCACAAAGAGTTCCACCTGGGTCATGGCAATTGCTCCGGCGCATGGGCGCTAAGCCTGCGATCTCCTCAATTCTGGCACGAACTCGTGCTTCCGGAAACCCGGGCGATGCTGCACGCGGGCTCCTTGCGCCGCGGGTGACGGCCGGAAGCGAACATGCTCTACGTCGGGAAGCCAGGGTCGACCCACGCTGTGCGCAGAACGCTTTCCCTTCCATTGCGGCTCGCGGTGCTCGTCGCCGGCACGGCTCTGCCGCTCATCGTCTTCTCGGCGGCGATCGTCTTCCTCAACTACTACGGCGACCGTGAGACCGCCGCCGAGCGCGTGCTGGAGACCGCCCGCTCCATGCGCCTCGTGCTCGATCGCGAATTGCAGAGCGCGATCTCGGCGCTGCGCGTGCTGGCGCTGTCGCCGGCGCTGCAGCGCGGCGATCTCACCGCCTTCCGCGCCGAGGCGGAAACCTTCGCGCAGCAATATCCCGACGCCCCCAACGTGCTGCTTACCGACCGCTCGGGCCAGCAGCTCCTGAACCTGCGCGTCCCGCCGGGCGAGCCGCTGCCCAAACGCGCCGGCGCCACGATCGTCGAGCAAATATTCTCGACCGGCCGCCCGGTCGTCTCCGATCTTTATACCGGCTCCGTCAGCGGCCGCCTGATCGTCACGGCGGATGTGCCGGTGTTCAAGGGCGGCCGGGTGGCCTACGACCTCACGTTCACGCTGCCGTTCCAAACCTTCCGCTCCATCATCGCCCAGCAGCGCCCGAGCGACGAATGGGTGATCTCGATCTTCGACGGCAGCGGGCACAACGTCGCGCGCCTGCCCGGGGCAGAGGAGTATCTGGGCGCTTCGGCGTCGGCCACGCTCCTCCCCTACCTTCGCTCCAGCTCGGAGATGGTGCTGGAAACCACTTCGCTCGAGCAGACGCGGCTGCTCACCGCGATTGCCCACTCGCAGCTCTCGGGCTGGAGCGTCGCGGTGGGCATGCCCACGTCGTCGCTGACCGAGCCCTTGTGGCGCACCCTTCTCCTTACGCTCGTCATCGGCACAATCCTGCTCGCGGTCGGCCTCGGCTTCAGCGTGCGCATGGCAACCCGCATCGCGCGCGCCGAGGCGCACCGCGATCTCCTCATCAACGAGCTCAATCACCGGGTGAAGAACACGCTCGCCATCGTGCAATCGATTGCCGCGCGCACGTTTCGCGATGCGGCGCCGACGGACGCGCGCGCGGCATTCGAGGCGCGCCTGATGGCGCTGGCGCGCGCCCATAACATTCTCAGCGAGGAGAGCTGGGAGAAGGCGGACTTGCGCACCCTCGTGCTGCGCGCGCTCGAGCCCCACGTGGCGGCCGAGGATGCGCGGCTCAGGATCGCCGGGCCCGACGTGCGGCTTAAGCCGCAGACGGCGCTTGCCGTCGCCATGGTGCTGCACGAGCTCGCCACCAACGCCGCGAAATACGGCGCGCTGACGCGACCGACCGGGCGCGTGCACGTCGACTGGCGGCTCAGCGGCGCCGAGCCGAAGCGCCGGCTCGCCGTGCACTGGCGTGAGGCGGGCGGACCGCCGGTCGCGGAGCCCGCACGCAAGGGCTTCGGCTTCACCCTGATCGAACGCGGCATCGGTCAGGAGCTCGGCGGCACCGCTGCGCTCACCTTCGCGCCAGGCGGGGTCGAGTGCACCCTGGAGTTTCCTCTCGCCTGAGGGAAACGGCAGCGCGGCCGATTCAGTCGCTGCTGCGCTCGTCGACCGAGTAGCGTCCGGCGCCTTTCGCGATCAGCAGCAGCAGTCCCGCCATGATGGCGAGATTCTTCAG
>DATNNN010000209.1:0-2840 GCA_035601815.1 Xanthobacteraceae bacterium
GCGAGCGCGCTCGCCCGCGCCAGCATCATGGCGGCGGCGGCCTGCTCGGCGTCGCGCTTGGTGCGGCCGACGCCTTCGCCGACGTCGAGACCGGGAAGCTCGACGGCGATCTTGAACTCGGGCTTGTGGTCGGGCCCGCGCCGCTCCACCTCGCGGTAGTTGGGCGCCGGCAACCCGCGCGCGAGCGCCCACTCTTGCAGGAGCGTCTTGGCGTCGCGCTGCGGCCGCGCCTTGCGCGTGAGCCGCTCGCCCCAGTGCCGCTCCACCACTTCGAGTGCGGCGCCATAGCCCGCGTCGAGGAACACCGCGCCGATCACCGCCTCGCACACGTCGGCGATGATGGTCGGCGTCGGCTTGCCGCGGTCAAGGCGGATGTGCGGCGCGAGCTCGAGCACTGCCGCGACCTCGACGCAGGCGGCCTTGCGCACGTGCTGCGACAGCCGCTGCGACAGCTCGCCTTCGCTCGCCTTGGGAAACGCGCGCATGAGCATTTCGCAGACGGAGAGACCGAGCACCCGGTCGCCGAGAAACTCAAGGCGCTGGTAGCTCGCCTTGCGCCCGCCGCCGCGCACCATGCTCATGTGGGTGAGCGCCTGCTCCAAGAGCGCCCGGTTCTCGAAGCGGTGGCCGATCCGCTCCTCGAGCGGCTCGAGCGCCGGCTTCTTCTTGCGGCTCATCGCACCAGCGAAAGGAGGCGGCCCCAGCGCACCGTCCACGGCCAGGTCCATATCTCCCAGGCGTAGGTGCCCTCCTCGACCGAGAAGAAGATGATCTGCGCCTTGCCGATGAGATTCTCGTAGGGCACGTAGCCGACCTGCGACAGCACGCGGGAGTCGGTGGAGTTGTCGCGGTTGTCGCCCATCATGAAGAAGTTGCCGGGCGGCACGTTGTAGACCGGCGTGTTGTCGTAGAATCCGTTGTCGACGAGGTCGAGGCTCTCGTAGGAGACGCCGTTCGGCAGCGTCTCGCGCCAGCGCTTAATCCGCTGCTTGCGGCCGTCCGGCTCCTCGGAGACCCAGTCATCGATGCGTTCGCGCTTCACCGCCTGGCCGTTGATGTGCAGCACGCCCTCGATCATCTGGATGCGGTCGCCGGGCAGCCCGATCACCCGTTTGATGTAGTCGGTGGACTCGTCCTTGGGCAGCTTGAACACCACCACGTCGCCGCGCTCGGGCGCGCTGCCGAAGATGCGGCCGGAGAACAGATTGGGCGAGAACGGCAGCGAGTGCTTGCTGTAACCGTAGGAGAACTTCGACACGAACAGATAGTCGCCGACGAGCAGCGTCGCCTTCATCGAGCCCGACGGGATATTGAACGGCTGAAAGAGAAAGGTGCGGATGACGAGCGCGATGAGGAGCGCCTGGAACACGACCGGCCCCGCTTCCGCGAGGCCGCTCTTGCGCTTTTTCTTTTGGCCGAAGGTGGTGGTCATGGGATTTCCGGGCGTTCGCTGGGTCCGCCCGTATAGCGGGGCTGACCTAGGGTGGCAAATCAGGGCTTGCTCCGCGGAATGGCCGAAATGATGACCACCGCCTGCGCCAGCGGCCCCTCGTCGGTGAGCGTGATGTCGATCTGCGCCTCGCAGGCGGCGGGCATAAGACGCGCGAGACGTTCCGCCGCACCGCCGGTGAGACGCATGGTCGGCCGGCCGCCGCGAATATTGACCACGCCGAGGTCGCGGAAGAACACGCCGGCGCGCAAGCCGGTGCCGAGCGCCTTGGCGCAAGCCTCCTTCGCCGCGAAACGCTTGGCGTAGGACTCCGCCCGCCGCGCCCGGCCGTCGGAGCGGGCGCGCTCCTCGGCGGTGAAGATGCGGTCGAGGAAGCGCTCGCCATAGCGCGCGATCATGCGCTCGATGCGCCGCACGTCCACGAGATCGGAGCCGACGCCGACGATCATGCGGCGCGCACCTTCGCGTTGGCGCGGCCGCGCGCGATCGCCGCGCGCATGGTGCGGATGGCGGCGTCGAAACCGGAAAACAGCGCCTCACCCACGAGGAAATGACCGATGTTGAGCTCCCTGATCTCCGGCAGCGCCGCGATCGCCTCGGCGGTGGTGAAGTCGAGGCCGTGACCGGCGTGCACCTCGATGCCGAGCTTGGCCGCGGCGGTGGCGGCGGCGCGCAGCTTCGCCAAGCCCGCCTCAGCGGCACCGGCGTCGCCGCGCGAGAGCGCGTCGCACCAGGCCCCGGTGTGCAGCTCCACCACGGGCGCCCGCAGCTTCGCCGCCGCCTCGATCTGGCGCGCCTCGGGCTCCACGAACAGCGAAACCCGGATGCCGGCGTCGGCAAGCCGCGCCACCGCCG
The DNA here is from genome assembly GCA_035601815.1 of Xanthobacteraceae bacterium. GTDB lineage: Bacteria > Pseudomonadota > Alphaproteobacteria > Rhizobiales > Xanthobacteraceae > DATNNN01. The sequence goes on from DATNNN010000209.1 coordinate 2,306, forward strand.
GCGCGAGCGCTTCGCGGCTGCCGGCGGCGTCGAGGCCGCCCTCGGTGGTGCGCTCCGAGCGCTTCTCCGGCACCAGACAAGCGGCGTGCGGCCGCACGGCAAGCGCGATCTTCACCATCTCCTCGGTCGCCGCCATCTCGAAGTTGAGCGGGGCCGCGACCTCGGCGTGGATGCGGCGGATGTCGTCGTCGGTGATGTGGCGGCGGTCCTCGCGCAGATGCGCGGTGATGCCGTCGGCACCGGCCTCGATCGCGGCCAGCGCCGCGCGCACCGGATCAGGCCGCTCGCCCGCCCTGGCGTTGCGAAGCGTGGCGACGTGATCGACATTGACTCCGAGACGCAGCGGAGGAGCGGGCATGCAGGACTCGCGGGACGTCTAAGGGATGAAGCTACCCATTGACGCGTTCAACCCGTGCGACGACGGCTTTGGCGCGCAACTGGGCGATAATAGCGCTGAGATGCTTCAGGTCATAGACCTCAAGATCGATGGTGAGCTCGGTGAAATCCGGCGAGCGCCGGTGCATGCTGATATTGT
>DATNNN010000210.1:0-11289 GCA_035601815.1 Xanthobacteraceae bacterium
TCGCCGGTTTCCCCGTCGACGCGCTCCGCATCGGCGTGTGCCGTGTCCGGCGTGCCCTCGGCCTCGTCCTCCGCTTCCTCCGCGACCTCGTCCTCGATCTCTTCGGGTTCGGGCGGCACGATGGTCGGCTGCTGCACCAGCAGCGCCTTCGCGGCCTCGAGGCTCTGCACCTGCTCGCCGCGGTCGATCACGAACGGTTGCTGGCCGCCGACGCTGGCGTCGGCGCTGACCGTGATGGCGACGCGGAAGCGCTGCTCGAGCTCGCGCAAATGCGCGCGCTTGTTGTTGAGCACATAGAGCGCGACCTCGGACCGGGTCCGCACGATCAGATTGTGCGTGGCACCCTTGATCAGCATGTCCTCCAGCGTGCGCAACAGCTGCAGGGTCACCGAGGACACCGAGCGGGTGTGCCCGGTCCCGCCGCAATAGGGGCATTTTTCGGTGGAGCTCTCCAGCACGCTGGTGCGGATGCGCTGGCGCGACATTTCCAGCAGGCCGAAATGCGAGATGCGGCCGACCTGGATGCGGGCGCGGTCGTGCTTGAGCGCGTCCTTGAGCTTGCGCTCGACGTTTCGGTTGTTGCGCTTCTCGTCCATGTCGATGAAGTCGATGACGATGAGGCCCGCGAGGTCGCGCAGGCGCAGCTGGCGCGCGATCTCCTCCGCCGCCTCGGAGTTGGTCTTGAGCGCGGTGTCCTCGATGTGATGCTCGCGCGTGGCGCGGCCGGAGTTGACGTCGATGGAGACCAGCGCCTCGGTCGGGTTGATCACGATGTAGCCGCCGGACTTGAGCTGCACGATCGGCGAAAACATGGCGTCGAGCTGGTGCTCGATGCCGTGGCGTACGAAGATCGGCTGGGTGTCGCGGTAGGGCTGCACGTTTTTCGCATGGCTCGGCGTGAGCATGCGCATGAATTCCTTGGCCTCCTTGTAGGCCTCGTCGCCGGCGACGATCACCTCGTCGATGTCCTTGTTGTAGAGATCGCGGATGGCGCGCTTGACCAGCGAGCCCTCCTCGTAGACGAGCGCCGGCGCGTTCGATTTCAGCGTCAGCTCGCGCACCGTCTCCCACAGGCGGATGAGGTACTCGAAGTCGCGCTTGATCTCGGCCTTGGTGCGCGAGGCGCCGGCGGTGCGCAGGATGACGCCCATTCCCTCCGGTACTTCAAGGTCTTCGACCAGGTCCTTGAGGCGCTTGCGGTCGAGTGCGCTGGTGATCTTGCGCGAGATGCCGCCGCCGCGGGCGGTGTTGGGCATGAGCACGGCGTAGCGGCCGGCGAGCGAGAGGTACGTGGTGAGCGCAGCGCCTTTAGTGCCGCGTTCCTCCTTGACCACCTGCACCAGCATCACCTGCCGGCGTTTGATGACTTCCTGGATCTTGTAGGAGCGGTGCCGGCGCGGCTGGCGCGTCGGCACTTCCTCGAAGGCGTCGCCGCCCACCTGCTCGACGATGTCTTCCTCCGCCTGCGCCTCGGCGTGCGGCGTCTCGGCGGGGACGGTGGAGGGGCTTTCGCTGTCCGGCGTCACTTCCGCGACCACCGGGGCCGTGGCCTCCGCCATGACGTCTTGCTGGGCCAGCGCCTCGCTTTCGGCCACCGCCTCGCCCTCGGCCGCTACCGGCTCAGGCGTGCCGTCCTCGCCGGGCTGAGCGTGGTCGTCGCCGTGATCTTCCGGGTGCTCGCCGGCGGGGGCCGGCTCCGACACCGTGGGAGCGGGGAGCGCCGCCCTCGGCCGGCCCCGTCCGCGCGGATGTTCCTCGGCCTCGCGCGCGGCGCGCTCCTCCTCGGCGATGAGCCGCTGCCGGTCGGCGACCGGGATCTGGTAATAGTCCGGATGGATTTCGCCGAACGCCAGGAAGCCGTGCCGGTTGCCGCCGTAGTCGACGAAGCAGGCCTGCAGCGACGGCTCGACCCGGGTGACCTTGGCTAGGTAGATATTGCCGCGCAGTTGCCGGCGGCTCGCGGACTCGAAGTCGAATTCCTCGACGCGGTTGCCGCGCAGGACCACCACCCGGGTTTCCTCCGGGTGCGAGGCGTCGATAAGCATCTTGTTGGGCATGGGAATCTTTCTCGGCGCGCGTCTTTCGCGCCGGGGCTGCGCGCGCGGGCTAAGCCGCTCGCGCGCGAGAGGATGGGGGAACGGTCGAAGCCGTCGCCGGCGCGGACGCCGCGCGGGAGAAAACACGCACTCTCCGGAAGCTTGCGAATTGCTCCGGTGAAAATGAATTCGTCCATGGGCCTCGACCAATGGCAGACGGAAATTCCGTCCGGGCACGGCTGCCGCTTCGGGCGTGCGCCCCGCGCGCAGGTGCCCTCCGGCACCGGTCGCGTCGTGGGGCGGGCGCGTCAGGTGAATCGCCGGTGGCGATTCCGCAGCGCAGCCCATGCGCGAGCCATTTCTAGGCCCGCGCCGGGCGGTTGGCAAGCATCGCGGGCAGGAGTGGGAGTGCCGGTCTTATGGGCGCTCGTCGCGGCCGCGCTCGATCTCGCGCGGCTGCACCACTCGGTATTCCCCCTCGATGACCTCGGCGCGGCCGGCCGGGCGGCGGCCGCCGAACAGGTAATAGAGCGCGCCGGCGACAAGCGCGATGGGGACGACGATCAGGAGCACGGTCAGGGTGAGGAACAGGATGGCGGCGATGAGCAGCGCAGCGGCACCGGCGGCCAGCAATACCTTCCACCCCGACAACCGAACCACCCGCACATGGACTTGGCTCTTCACGGGCTCGCTCTCCATCAAGCGACTTCTTCAAGAATACGCACAAGGGATTCTGGAGACTCGATCATTACCTCGTGCCCGGGCACGCAGATCGATAGACGCTGACTATAGCGTCTTTTCGGGCTCTTGCGCCGCGCGCGTCGCGAGCCGGGTGTGCTCGGCGCGGGCCGCGGACAGGCCCGGCGCCGGCAACGCCACCCGGGTCGCCAATCCAAGCATTTCCAGGAGGCGGATGACCGCGTAGGTCGTGTCGAGCTCCCACCAGCGATGGCCGAAGCGCGCCGAGCGCGGATCCGCGTGGTGGTTGTTGTGCCAACCCTCGCCGTTGGCGAAGTAGCCGAGGATGAGGTGGTTGCGGCTGCCCTCGTCGGTCTCGTAGTTGCGATAGCCGAAGCGGTGGGTCACCGAGTTCACGGCCCAGGTCGCGTGCCATTGCACCACGGTGCGCACGAACACGCCCCACACGAGGCAGCTGAAGCCGAACTGAGTGGCCTGGCTCGAGGTTCCGCCGAGCGCGAGCTCGGCCGCGAAGCCGCCGCCGAAGAACACCAGCCACGAAAGTAGATTGACCCAGACGTACAAGAGGCTGTTCTCGAACGTCGCGTAGAATGGGTCGCGGATCAGGTCCTTGGCGTAGTTGTCGTACATGAGGTGGCGATTCGGATTTTGGATCAGCAGCCAGCCCATATGACCCCAGAAGAAGCTCGCCGCCGGACTGTGCACGTCGAGTTCCTCATCGGCGTGCTCGTGATGCCAGCGGTGGGTCGCCACCCAGCGCACCGGCGTGTCCTGCGCGCAGCACACCGCGAGGATGGCGACGCTGCGCTCGAGCCACTTCGGGCAGGCGAAGGCGCGGTGGGTCAACAGCCGGTGATAGCAGAAGCTGATTCCGAGCGCCCCGATCAGAAAATAGCCGAGGACCGCGAGCACGACGCCGGTCCAGCTGAAGAACCAGGGCACGAAGGCGAGCGCCGCCGCCAGGTGATAGCCGACGAACGGAATGACGTAGTGCCAGATAATCCGGCGGCGAGCCGCCGGTACGGGCGCTTGTTGTACCGGGTTGCCGCTCGCGGCGCGGGTCGTCTCGGTATCGATGCGAGGCAGGACATTCATCGATTCAAGGTCTAACAGCGCACGATCACTTTGAGCAAGCGTGCAACGTCACCGGCATACGCCGGGGGCGCCGCTACAGGCCGTGGGCGCGCAACAGGGAGTGGAACCCGGCGCGCACGTGACCCCGCGCGGCAGGCATACGTCGACCGGGACGGACGGACGCGCCGCCGGCGGCGCCGCGGGGACCGTGGCCGGAGGCGGGACGGCCGGCGCCGGGATCGTGGATTGTGCTGGATCGACTCGGGGTTGCGCGCCGATGCTCGCCGGCAGGATGAGCGCCAAGGCGAGCACGCCAAGGGCAATGAGCCTCATGGCCGCAAGTTAGCACGGCCCTACGGGGGCGCGGGGCGCAAGGTCCGGTTAACCACGGAGCGTTATCCCAAGAGCAGGGGAACTACGCTCGGGCAGGGTTCATGCGTCCCGCTCATTTCATTCTGCTGATTGCGCTCGGCGCGTTCGCGCCCGCCATCGCCGACGCCGTCGAGCGCACGCCCACGCCTAAGGCCCAGGCGAAAGCCAAAGGCGGCGTGATCGCGCTCGACGCGCGGCTTGCCGGCGACGACAAGCGCACGCGCCTCGTGGTCGACTTGAGCCGCGAGGTTGCCGTCGCCGCCTTCGCGCTCGCCGATCCCTACCGCGTGGTGGTGGATCTCCCCGGCGTCACCTTCGATTTCGCCGCTGGCGCCGGCCGCGACGGCCGCGGCCTCGTCTCCGCTTTTCGCTACGGCATGATCGCGCCCGGCAAGGGGCGCATCGTCATCGACGCGCGCGAGCCGGTGAACATCGACAAGGCCTACGTGCTGCCGCCGTTCGAGAGCCAGCCGGCGCGTCTCGTTGTCGAGCTCTCGCGCACCGACCGCGCGAGCTTCTTGAAGCGCGTGGTGCTGCAGCCGCGCGCCGAGGGCGCCAAGAAACCCGAGCGCGATGCGGCGGCGGCGCGCGACGCCCGGCCGGTGGTGGTCATCGATCCCGGCCATGGCGGCATCGATTCCGGCGCGGTCGCTCGCGGCGGCGGCGAGGAGAAGGAGATCGTGCTCGCGGTCGCGCTGAAGCTACGCGAGCGCCTCGAGCGCAGCGGCCGCTACAAGGTGGTGATGACGCGGGCCGACGACAGCTTCGTGCCGCTCGCCGAGCGCGTGAAGGTCGCGCGCTCGAGCGCCGCTTCGCTCTTCGTCTCGATCCACGCCGACGCCATGCCGCGGCGTGACCACGAGGTGCGCGGCGCCACCGTCTTCACCGTGTCGGAGCGCGCCTCCGACGCCGAGGCGCAGCGCGTCGCCGACCGCGAGAACAAGGCCGACCTCATCGCCGGCATCGATCTCTCCGACGAGAACGACGACGTCGCTGGCATCCTGTTCGATCTCGCCCACCGCGAGACGCGCAACTTCTCCGCGCTGTTCGCGCGCACCCTCGTCGGCCAGATGAAGGCCGCGACCCAGTTGCACGCGACGCCAATCAAATCGGCGGGCTTCAAGGTGCTGAAAGCGCCCGACGTGCCGTCGGTGCTGATTGAGCTCGGTTTTCTCTCCAACAGCGACGACCAGAAGCAGCTTCGCTCCGAGGCCTGGCGCGACAAGATGGCGGACTCTATGCTCGCTTCCATCGAGGTGTTCTTCGCGACCCGCGCCACCGCCAGCCAGAACCGCGCCGCCAACTGACCGGCCTTCGCCTCGCAAGCGCCGCGGGCTATGCTCCCGGCCCGCGGGAGGCGGCATGCGACGACTGGCGATGACAGGCCTGATGCTCGCGGCGCTGATGCCGGGCGCCGCGGCCGACGATCGTGAGGACTGCGGCAAGGTTGTGGGCGATCCGCTCTCCGCCTGCGCTCGCGCCATCGCGTCCGGCCGCTACGAGGGCGCCGATCTGGCCGGCCTGCATTACTATCGCGGCCTCGCCTGGCACCGCCGCGGCGCCTTCGACCAATCCATCGTCGACTTCGGCGAGGCGCTCAAGGATCGCTCGCAGAGCGTCGCGGCCTTCGCCGCGCGCGGCGACGCCTACGCGCTCAAGGGCGACTTCGGCCGCGCCGTCGATGATTACAACGCGGCGCTGAAGATCGATCCCAATCACGCCGGCGCGCTGACGAGCCGGGGCTCAGCCTATGGCAGGCTCGGCCTCCACGCCCGCGCGCTTGCCGATCTCAATCGCGCGGCCGAGCTCAGTCCGAAGAGCGCGGCGGTGCTCAACAGTCGCGGCACGTTCTACGCCCGCACCGGCGATTACGATCGCGCCATCGAGGACTACGGGCGGGCACTCGCCGTCGAGCCGGCCTACGCCGCCGCCTGGGGCAACCGCGGCTATGCTCGCTACAACAAGCGCGACTACGACGGCGCGCTCGCCGACTACAGCGAGGCGGTCCGCCTCGGGGCGCGCGGCCCGGCTGTCTTCGCGGCCCGCGCCCGCGTCTATCAGGCTAAGGGCGACTTTGCCCGCGCCGTCGCCGACTACGACGAGGCGTTGAGCCGCGCCCCCGGTGATCCCCGCCTGCACAACGAGCGCGGCATCGCCCAGGAGAACAACAAGGACTACGAGCGGGCGCTCGCCGACTATAGCGCCGCCATCCGCCTCGATCCGAACATGGCGCAAGCCTGGCGCAACCGCGCCGACGTGTATGACACCTGGCGCGATTATGCCCGCGCCATCGCCGACTACGACGAGGCGATTCGGCTCGAGCCGCAGAACGCCGACGCGTTCGTCGGCCGTTGCCGGTCGCTCGCGGCGCAAGGGCGCGAACTTGCTGCGGCGCGCGCCGATTGCGACGCGGCGCTGCGCCTGAAGCCGCATGCCGCCGCCGCGCTCGACGCCCGCGGCCTGGTCAATCTGAAAGCGGGCGCGGTCGCCGCCGCCATCGCCGATTACGAGGCGGCGCTCAAGCTCGAGCCCAAGCGCGCCAGCGCCCTCTACGGCCGCGCCATTGCCCGCCTGAAGCGCGGCGATTTCGTCGGCGGCAACGCCGATCTCAATGCCGCGAGCGCGATCGAGGCCAATATCGGCGAGGAGTTCGCGCGTTATGGGGTGCGTTAGGATGGGGCGGCGGGGTCCTGCTAGTTTCGTCCGCCCGCGATCTGCAAAGCCGGAGGGAAGCATGCGTGCATTTGGGAGCGCCTTGACGTTGGCATGGGTTTTGGCGGCGGCGATGCCGGCGCCGGCCTTGGCGCAGCTGTCGCAGAATTGGACCTGGTGCGTGAACAAGGACGATGTCTACTCGGCCGACCTCGCGATCAACGGCTGCACCGCCGTGATCCAGTCGGGCAAGGAAACGAAAAAGAATCTCGCCATCGCCTTTAACGACCGTGGCAGCGCCTATCACAAAAAGCAGGAATACGACCGCGCCATCTCCGACTACGACCAGGCGACCCGGCTCGATCCCACCTATGCGGCTCCGTTTCGCAACCGCTGCCTCGCTCGCACCGAAAAGGAAGACTACGACCGCGCCATCGCCGACTGCAGCCAGGCGATCCGGCTCAATTCCAAATACGTCAATGCCTTCAACGACCGCGGCCGCGCATACTATGCCAAGGCGGACTACGACCGCGCAATCGCGGACTACAGCGAGACCATCCGGCTCAACCCCAAATACGCCTTTGGCTACCGCAACCGCGGCCTCGCCTACTACCGCAAGAATGACTACGACCGCGCCATCGCCGACGCGAGCGAAGCGATCCGCCTCGATCCAAAGTATGTCGCCGCCTTCGACGATCGCGGCGACGCGTATTTCGCCAAGCAGGACTACGATCGCGCCATCGCCGACTATAGCGAGGCGCTCCGGCTCGATCCTAAATATGTCGCCGCCTTCAATGACCGCGGCCGTGCCTACTTTGCCAAGCGGGACTACGACCGCGCCATCGCAGACTTCAGTGACGCCATCCGGCTCGATCCCAAGTATGTGATCGCCGTTCGCAACCGCGGCCTCGCGTACTTGCGCAAGAACGAATACGACCGGGCGATCGCGGATGCGAGCGAGGCGATCCGGCTCGATCCCAAATACGTCGCCGCCTTCGACGATCGCGGCGACGCGTACAATGGCAAGCAAGACTACGATCGCGCCATCGCCGACTATAGCGAGGCGATCCGGCTAGATCCGGACTATATCGCTGCTTATCGCTCGCGCGGCTACGCCAATGTCTATGTGGCCAACTACGGCGCCGCCGCGTCCGATCTCGCGCGCGTCGTGCAGCGGCAGCCGGCCGAGACCTACGCCGTGTTGTGGCGCCATATCGCGCTCGCCCGCTCGGGAAACCAGAGCGCCGTGGCGGAGCTGGAGACGGACGCGAAGAAGCTCAAGCAGCCGGATTGGCCCTATCCCGTGGTCGAACTCTTCCTCGGGCGCCGTACGGCCGAGGCTATGCTCGCTGCGAGCACCAAACCCGACGAGAAGTGCGAGGCGCAATTCTACGTCGGCGAATCGCGCCTGATGCGGGGCGAGCGCGCTGGCGCCGTCGAGCTGTTGAAGGCCGCCGTCGAGAGTTGCCCGAAGGATTACATCGAATACCGCGGCGCGGTTGCCGAGCTGAAGCGGCTCGGTCAGTAAACGCGGCTCGCGGCGGCAGTGGTGGAAAAGTTATGGCGCTAGGGGATCAAGGAGCCATGACCATCGAGACGAACAAGAAGAGCGCGATGGCGTTCTACGACCTAATGTTCAACCAGTGCCGCCCCGCCGAGGCGATCGAGCGCTACGCCGGCGACCGTTACATCCAGCACAATCCCGGCGTCGGCGACGGCAAGCAGGCATTTGTCGATTACTTCATCCGCATGGCGAAGGAGTATCCGGGCAAGCGCGTGAAGTTCAGGCGCGCGATCGCCGAGCGCGACTACGTGGTGCTGCATTGCTTCCAGCACTGGCCCGGCGATCACGACTACGCCGGCATCGACATCTTCCGCTTCGACGACACGGGCAAGATCGTCGAGCACTGGGACGTGCTGCAGGTCGTTCCCGAGACGTCGGCGAACGAGAACGGGATGTTCTAGCGCTTCGAAGAAAACGTCCCGTGTCGCCCCTTGCCTCCGGCGAAGGCGGCGGCGCCCTTGAACATCTCGCCGGTCTCGATCGAGCGCAGCCCGTGCGCTACCTCGTTTCGCGTGGCCTCGTCCTCGGTCATGCCCCACTGTTCCAGGAGCGACAGCCGGTCGCTGCGCAGGCCGACCTGGGGGAAGGCCGCGAGCTCGTCGGCAAGGGCAAGCGACGCGGCGAGCGCGCCGCCGTCCTCCACCACGCGGTTAACGAGGCCGATGGCGAGCGCCTCGTCGGCGGCGACCGGCCGGCCGGTGAGCACGAGATCGAGCGCCCGGCCGTGGCCGATGAGCCGCGGCAGGCGCACCGTGCCCAGATCGATGAGCGGCACGCCGAAACGGCGATTGAACACGCCGAAGACCGCCGAGCGACCGGCGATGCGCAGGTCGCACCACAATGCAAGCTCAAGTCCGCCGGCCACCGCATGGCCCTCGATCGCGGCGATCACCGGCTTCGATAGTCGCAGCCGCGTCGGCCCCATGGGGCCGAAATCGCCGTCCTTCTCTACGGGGCGGCGCTCGCCTTGCGCCACCGCCTTCAGATCCGCGCCGGCGCAGAATGTTTCGCCGGCGCCGGTGAACACGGCGACGTCGAGGGCGGCGTCGGCGTCGAACTGCTTGAAGACGTCGTAGAGCGCGCGCGCCGTCGGGAGATCCACGGCGTTCTTGCGCTCGGGCCGCTTCAGCGTCACCACCGCCACGCGCCCGCGCCGCTCGAGACTGACCGCGTCCATGCGATTTCTCCCCTTGCGGCCGCTCGCGGGAGCGGTCGCCGGGGACGAGTATAGCGGAATTGGAAATGCCGGCCGTCGGGAGCCGGAAGCGCTCTTGATTACGCTAGCGCGGCGCCACCTCGATCGACGCCTTGAACTCGTGGCCGCAGCCGTCGCACGACCAGGAGTGCCGCACCCGGCCGTCGCCCAGGTACTCGGAGAGGTCGGGCGCGAGCAGGATCTCGGCACACTGCGGGCAGGGCATCATGCCGAACCCCCGCCCACGGCGGACGCGACGAACCGGAACGCTGGAACCGATGGTGTTGAGGTGCAGACTCATGGGCCAGCTCCTTGGTTATTGTCTCCTCCCACGGCCGGAACGCTACGCAGTGCCCGTGACGCTTACGCGGCGCCGATGCGAAGAAAGGATGACGGCGGTTGATGCTTGCGGCGGCTCTCGCCGCCTCGTTTCCTCCCGGCCGCGGGTCTTCTGCCCGGTGCCGGACTCAAGCGTTAATGCGGCTTGCCCATTATGGTTCCGCGGCCATGGAATGATTCGCCCGGGCTCCCCATGTCCGGAGGGCAAACCCGCGCGGGCCTTGGTTTTGCCATAGGCGGAGCCGAGGGAAGGGTGGTAGTTACGTTTACCCCTCCTGAATCGCGCGATGGTAGACCGCGCTTCTCGCGGGCGGTTCGTCAGGCGGTTCGATGCGACTGTTGATGCGGTTTTTCGGATTCCTGTTCGCCGCCGGCGCGATCCTGTTCGTGTGCGGCGCGGCGGGCGCCACCTACGTCATCTGGCATTTCTCCAAGGATCTGCCCGACTACACGGCGCTGCAGGACTATGAGCCGCCGGTGATGACGCGCGTGCACGCTTCCGACGGCTCCCTTGTCGCCGAGTACGCCAAGGAGCGGCGCCTCTACATCCCGATCCAGGCGGTGCCCAAGCTCGTCAAGGACGCTTTCATCGCGGCCGAGGACAAGAATTTCTACGAGCACGGCGGCGTCGATCTCACCGGCATCCTGCGCGCCGCCATCACCAACTTCGAAAATTACGGCAAGCGCCGGCCGCAGGGCGCCTCCACCATCACGCAGCAGGTGGCGAAGAACTTCCTCGTCGGCGCCGAGACCTCCTACACGCGCAAGATCAAGGAGGCGCTGCTCGCCATGCGCATCGAGCGCGCCTACAACAAGGACAAGATCCTCGAGCTCTACCTGAACGAAATCTATCTCGGTCTCGGCGCCTACGGTGTCGCCGCCGCTTCGCTCATCTATTTCGACAAGTCGGTGCACGAATTGAACGTAGCCGAGGTCGCGTATCTGGCGGCGCTGCCCAAGGCGCCGACCAACCTGCACCCGTTCCGCCAGCGCGACCGCGCCGTCGAGCGGCGCAACTGGGTGATCGACCGCATGGTGGAGAACGGCTACGTCAAGGCCGCCGACGGCGAGGCCGCGAAGAAGACCGCGCTCACCGTGACACCGCGGCCGACCGGCGCCCACATCTTCTCCGCCGAGTATTTCGCCGAGGAAGTGCGCCGCGAGATCTACGAGCGCTACGGCGAGAAGAAGCTGTACGAAGGCGGCCTCTCGGTCCGCACCACGCTGAACCCGAAGCTGCAGGTGATCGCCAAGAAAGCGCTTACCGACGGCCTCGTGCGCTTCGACGAGGGCAAGGGCTGGCGCGGGCCGCTGAGCCAGCTCGACGTCTCCGGCGACTGGGGCGCCAAGCTCGCGGA
>DATNNN010000211.1:0-4958 GCA_035601815.1 Xanthobacteraceae bacterium
GAAGACCTTCGACGAGATCCGCCGGCGCTACCGGCGCTCCGCCGAGTTCCGCGACACCGTCGACCGCTACATCGAGGAGTTCGAGCGCCTGCTCGACCAGGTGGCGCGCGACGACCGCGGCCAGGGCCTCACCCGCACGTACCTCACGTCGGACACGGGCAAGGTCTATACGCTCCTGGCCCACGCCGCCGGGCGGCTGGAATAGGCTTCGCTACAAGCTGAAAATGGAAATGGCCGGACTTTGTCCCGGCCATTTTCGTTTAGAGGTACGCGAGTAACCTCCCAAGCGTCGGCACCGAGAGCCAAATCGCGATCGAGGCCGCGACCTGGGCCTGCCCGAGCGGCGGGGCTTGCGTATCCCAGCGCGAGATGCGGCGCGTCCACAAAAGGCGGAACGCCACGGCATTGATCAGCCCGAGCGCCACCAGCGAGAACTTGATCTGCAGGATGCGGTTCCCCGCGAGCGGCCCGGCGTCGGCAATGAACAGCGTCAGGCCGGCGGGAACGAGCACGCAGATGCCCACGATCGCGATCGGTGTCAGCAGCCGCGACGCGGCTCTGAGCGGCACAAAGCGGGCGAAGCCGAGGAAGCGCAGATCGAGCGCCAAGATCGGCCCCACCAGCAGGATGACGCCAATCACGTGCAGGACGTTGGCTAGGGGATAAATCCACAGCGAATGGCGGATGGTCAGCCCAAGGCCCGATTCCATCAGCGCCAGCGCCCACGCCGGGGCCGCGTGCTCCATCAGCGCATCTCGAATACGCGGCCGGCGATGGTCAGCCGCTCGGCGCGCATCTCGTTGTCGACCGCCTTGCTGGGGTAGCCCTCGGCCTTGAGCCGCTTGCCGATCGCGATGTCGTCGCGCTCGACACCGCGGGTGGAAAGCCGCGACGGCGGCGCCAGCACCACGTTCCAGCGCTTGCCCTGGCCCTCCATGACGATCTCGCCATGGGGGAACTCGTAGCGCGACTCCAGCACCGGGCCTTCGAGCGTGATCACCTTGCTTGGGTCATAGCTGCCCCAGCCGTGGTGCGCCGCCGCCGCGCCCGCGAGCAAAAGCGCCGCCGCGCCTGCCAACATCGCGCCCGCCGGGAAATATCTGCGCATGGCAAACCTCCTTGCGCCTCCGCCCATGATGGGCCGGCTACCGCGCCGGGGTAAAGCCCGTTGCGCGGAAGTTCCCCGCCGCTAGGGGCGGCCCGCCGCGCCCGAAACCGGGCGGCCCGGCGCCTGCTTCTGCTTCTGTTGCGCCGGCCGCGGGGTGAGCAGCGGCTGGTCCTCGGGATTGGCCGTGGCGCCGGCGGCGCCCGAGCGCTTGCCGAAGATGATCTGGCTCGGGTTCTGCTCGAGCTGGCGCACGAAGCGGGAGATGTCGGCGGCGGTGCGTCGCGCATCGACGGCGAGCAGGCGGTATTCCTTGAGCGTCGGCGTCGCCGCCTCGCCGAGGTTGTCGGCGAGCTCGCGCACCGATTTCGCTGCGGCGCTGAGATCGGTGACCATGGTGGCGCCGTTCTTGATCAGCTCCTTGCCCGAGGTGTTGAGCTCGTCGGTGAAGCCGGCGACGTTCTTCATGATGTCGTTGAGGCGCTGCTCGTTGTCGACGAGGATCTTGTCGACGCGGGCGATCAGCGCGCGCGCCGCCTGCATCAGGTCCTGCATCTGGGAGGGATCCGCGACGAGGCGCGGCGGCTTGCCGCCCTCGCCTTCGAGCTTGGGCGCGTCCGACTTGCCGCCGGTGAGCGTCACCGAGGCGATGCCGGTGAGGCCCTGGAACTCGAGCCCGGCCTTGGTGTCGGCGCGGATCGGCGTATTGGCGGCGACCCCGATCTGGGCGATCACCCGGTGCGGATTGCCGCCGTCGAGGTCGAGGCGATAGACCTCGCCGACGCGGATGCCGTTGAAGTTCACCACCGAGCCCTTGCGCAGGCCGGACACCGAGCCGTCGTAGACGATCTCGTAGCTGGCGCGGCCGGCGGCGTCGCCGGCGCGCTGGAACCACCAGACGAAGCCGAAGGCGCCGAAGATGACGGCGAGCGTGAACACGCCGATCAGTAGATAGTTCGCTCTCGTTTCCATACGCGCCTCAGTGTTTGCTACGTCGTCCCGCCGCTACGTTTCGCGCCCGCTTGCCGTGGAAGTACGCCTTGAGCCAGGGGTGATCGGCCGCGAGCATGGCCTCGATCGGGCCTTGCGCGATCACCCGGCCGTCGGCCAGCGCCGCCACCCGATCGCAGACCGTGTGCAGGCTGTCGAGGTCGTGGGTCACCATGTACACGGTCAAGCCCAGCGTCTCCGATAGCGCCATGATGAGGTCGTCGAACTCGCCGGCGCTGATCGGGTCGAGGCCCGAGGTCGGCTCGTCGAGGAACACGATTTCCGGGTCGAGCGCGAGCGAGCGGGCGAGTGCGGCGCGCTTGATCATGCCGCCCGACAGCTCCGACGGCATCTTCTTGCATACGTCGGCGGTGAGCCCGACCATCTCGAGCTTGGCGAGCGCGATCTCGTCCATCAGACGCTTCGACAGGTTGAGATACTCGCGCATGGGGAACTGGATGTTCTCGCGCACCGTGAGCGAGGAGAACAAGGCGCCCTGCTGAAACAGCACGCCCCAGCGCCGCTCCAGCGCCTGGCGGGCGTCCTCGTCGAGCTCGTCGAGGTTCTGGCCGAACACCGAGATCGAGCCATGCTTCTTGTGCAGAAGCCCGATGATGGTGCGCAACAGCACCGACTTGCCGCCGCCCGAGGCGCCGACGAAGCCGAGGATCTCGCCGCGCTTGACGTCGAGCGACAGGCCCTTGAGCACGTCGTAGCCGTTGAAGGCGACGACGAGGTCGCGCACGGAGATGATGTTTTCGATTTCGGCCATCACATATCGATCCCGGCGAAGAACATGGCGAAGAAGCCATCGAGCACGATAACCAGGAAGATCGCCTTCACCACCGACGCGGTGGTGTGATAGCCGAGCGAGTCGGCCGAGCCCTCGACGCGCAGGCCCTCGACGCAGGCGACGAGGCCGATGACCAGCGCCATGAACGGCGCCTTGATCATGCCGACGCGGAAGGTGTCGATGGTGATGACCTCGCGCAGCCGGTCGATGAACACCTCCGGCGCGAACCCGCCGTAGAGCCAGCAGACGATGCCGCCGCCGACGAGCGCGCTCATCGAGCCGATGAAGGTCAGGAGCGGCAGCGCGATGACCAGCGCCGTGAGCTTGGGCAGGATCAATATCTCCACGGGGTCGAAGCCCATGACGCGGAGCGCGTCGATCTCCTCCTGCATCTTCATCGAGCCGAGCTCGGCGGTGTAGGCCGAGCCGGAGCGGCCGGCGATCATGATCGAGACGATGAGCACGCCCACCTCGCGCAGCACCAGGATGCCTACCATGTCCACCACGAACGGCTCGGCGCCGAACTTGGAGAAGTGGAAGATGCCCTGCTGCGCCAAGATGGCGCCGATCAGGAAGTTGATCAGCACGATGATCGGCACCGCCCGATAGCCGACCGTATCGAGGTGGTGGACGATGGAGGTGAAGCGGAAATGGCTGGGATGGATGATGATCCGGCCGGCGGCGACCATGACGTTGCCGAGGAAGCGCACGATCGCCTCGAAGTCGTCGACGGAATCGGCGACGCCCTTGCCCACGTGCTCCAGCGCGTCGCGCATGGGCGGAATAGGGCGGTGGTGCTCGAATTCCTTGAGGTTGGAGTGCGCGACCTCGCTGATCAGCACCTGGTAGCGCGGTTCGAGCGAGACGATCTGGGTGTTGATGCCGGCGTCGGCCCAGCTCCGCCGCAGGCGCTCCATGAGCCAGGCGCCCACGGTATCGAGACGCTGCAAGCCGCGGGCGTCGATCTCCACCCGCTCGACTTGCGGGCGCTCGCGCACTACCGCATCGACCAGAGGTTCGATCTCGCCCGCGCGCTGCGCGATCCACTCACCTGCCGGGGCGATAATCAGACGCCGACCGTCAAGCGTACTACTGAGAAAGGCGTCGGCGGCCACTACCAACTCCCGCGCGGGGTCTCGCTTGAGAGCCCCGCCCCTTGGTAATACTCAACCGGCCCCTTCCCGTCGAGTCCTTCCGCACCTCAAAAGAGACAAAAAACCAAATGGCAGCAAAGCTTTCCGCCCGTTGCGAGGGGTGGCCGATCAGGGGCGTTTTCGCCATCAGCCGGGGCGCCAAAACCGAGGCGAATGTGGTGGTGGCGGAGATTTCCGACGGCGCCGCCACCGGCCGCGGCGAATGCGTCCCCTACGCCCGCTACGGCGAGAGCGTGGAAAGCGTCATCGCCGCGATCGAGGGCCTCAAGAACGCGGTCGCCGCCGGCCTCGACCGGGAAAAGCTGCAGGCGGCGCTCCCCGCCGGTGCCGCGCGCAACGCCCTCGATTGCGCGCTGTGGGACCTGGAAGCCAAGCGCACGGGCCGGCGGGCCTGGGAGCTCGCCGGGCTCGCCGCGCCGGAGCCCGTGGTCAGCGCCTATACGATCTCCCTCGACACGCCGGCTGCGATGGCGGAAGCGGCGGCGCGCGCGACCTATCCGCTCCTGAAACTGAAGCTCGGCGCCGACGGCGATCCCGAACGGCTCAAAGCGGTCCGCGCGGCCGTGCCCGCCGCTCGCCTCATCGTCGACGCCAACGAAGGCTGGCGGCCGGAAAACCTGGAGAAGAACCTCGCCTCCTGCGCCGCGGCCGGGGTCGAGCTTGTCGAGCAGCCGCTGCCGGCCGGCGCCGACGACGCGCTCGCCCGCATCAAGCGGCCGGTGCCGGTATGCGCCGACGAGAGCATTCACCACCGGGTCGGCCTGACCTTGCTCGCCGGCAAGTACGACGCAGTCAACATCAAGCTCGACAAGGCGGGGGGCTTGAGCGAGGCGCTTGCGCTCGCCGACGAGGCGGCCGGCGCCGGCTTCGCCGTCATGGTCGGCTGCATGGTGGCGACCTCGCTTGCCATCGCGCC
>DATNNN010000212.1:0-2601 GCA_035601815.1 Xanthobacteraceae bacterium
GGCGACAACGTGTCCATGGAAGTGCAGCTGATCGTTCCGATCGCCATGGAGGAGAAGCTGCGCTTTGCCATCCGTGAGGGCGGCAAGACCGTCGGCGCCGGCGTCGTCGCCAAGATCATCGAGTAGTCCCGCGTAGCAGGAAGAGCCCGGCACACGGGGGAAAGACACAATGAGCGGCCAGAACATCCGCATCCGCCTCAAGGCGTTCGACCACCGCATCCTCGACGCTTCCACGAAGGAGATCGTGGCGACGGCGAAGCGCACCGGCGCGCAGGTGCGGGGGCCGATTCCGCTGCCGACGCGGATCGAGAAGTTCACCGTCAACCGCAGCCCGCACATCGACAAGAAGAGTCGCGAGCAGTTCGAGATGCGCACCCACAAGCGGCTCCTCGATATCGTCGATCCGACGCCGCAGACCGTCGACGCGCTGATGAAGCTCGACCTTGCGGCCGGCGTCGACGTCGAGATCAAGCTCTGAGGCATGACAATGCGTTCCGGCGTGATCGCGCAAAAGCTCGGTATGACCCGCATCTTCAGTGATAGCGGGGAGCACGTGCCCGTCACGGTGCTCAAGCTCGACCGCTGCCAGGTGGTGGCGCACCGCACTGCCGAGCGGAACGGCTACGTGGCGCTGCAGCTCGGCGCCGGCACGCGCTCGGCGAAGAACGTGGGTAAGGCCATGCGCGGCCACTTCGGTGCCGCCAAGGTCGAGCCCAAGCGAAAGGTGGTCGAGTTCCGCGTCCCCGCCGACGCGTTGATCCCGGTGGGCGCCGAGATCACCGCGGATCATTTCGTGGTCGGCCAGTTCGTCGACGTCACCGGCGTCTCCATCGGCAAGGGATTTGCCGGCGGCATGAAGCGGTGGAATTTCAGAGGGCTCCGCGCCTCGCACGGCGTTTCGGTCTCGCACCGTTCCATTGGTTCGACGGGTGGCCGTCAGGACCCGGGGAAAACCTTCAAGAACAAGAAGATGCCCGGCCATATGGGCAATACGCGGATCACCACGCTCAATCTCAGGGTGGTGCGCACCGACGCCGAGCGCGGGCTGTTGCTGGTGGAAGGCGCGGTACCTGGCGCCAAGGGCGGCTGGATCACGGTGCGCGACGCGGTGAAGCGCGCGCTGCCGAAGGAAGCGCCGAAGCCGGGCAAGTTCCGCGAGCCGGGCGCTACTCCGCCGGCGGAAGAGCCGAAGCAAGTGACCGAGGCCAAGCAGGAGGCGCCGGCTGCGACCGCGGCTCCCGCGCAGGCAGAAGCCAAGGCCGCGCCGAAGCAAGAGCAGAAGGCCTCGCCCAAGAAGAAAGAAGCCCAGCAGAAAGCCAAGCCCAAAGGGGAGAAGAAGTAATGCAGCTCCCCGTCAGCACCCTCGACGGCAAAGAGGCGGGATCGGTCCAGCTTTCGGACGCGATCTTCGGTCTCGATCCGCGCGCCGACATCCTGCAGCGCTGCATCACCTGGCAGCTCTCGCGCCGCCAGCGCGGGACGCACAAGACCAAGCTGCGCTCGGAGATCTGGCGCACCGGCAAGAAAATGTACGCGCAAAAGGGCACCGGCCAGGCCCGGCACGGCTCGGCGCGCCCGGGCTTGTTCCGTGGCGGCGGCAAGGCGTTCGGTCCGGTGGTGCGCAGCCATGCCAAGGACCTGCCGAAGAAGGTCCGCGCTCTCGCGCTGCGTCATGCGCTGTCGACCAAGGCAAAGGCGTCCGACATCATCGTGGTGGCCGACATCAAGCTCGACGATAGCAAGACCAAGGGTCTCGCCGCGCGGTTCGCCAAGATGGGCGTGACAAGTGCGCTCGTCGTGGACGGCGCCGAGGTCGAGAAGAACTTCAAGCTCGCCGCTCGCAACATTCCCCACGTGGACGTGCTGCCGGTCGTCGGCATCAACGTCTACGACATCCTGCGCAAGCAGAAGCTCGTGCTCACCAAGGCCGCCCTCGAGGCGCTGGAGGCGCGGTTCAAATGAAAACCCAGGTCAAAGACCCGCGCTACTACGACGTGATCCTGTCGCCCGTCGTCACAGAGAAGGCGACGGCGGCGTCGGAGCACAATCAGGTGGTGTTCCGCGTGCGCCGCGACGCCACCAAGCCGCAGATCAAGGAAGCGGTCGAAAAGCTGTTCGCCGTCAAGGTCAAGCACGTCAACACATTGGTGAAAAAGGGAAAAAACAAGGTGTTCCGCGGTGTGCGCGGGCTACAGGGCGACGTCAAGAAGGCCATCGTGACCCTCGTCGAGGGCCACTCCATCGACATCACGACCGGGCTCTGAGGAGAACAAGATGGCGCTCAGAACCTACAAACCCGCGACGCCGAGTCTCAGGCAGCTCGTGCTCGTCGACCGCTCCGATCTGTGGAAGGGCAATCCGGTCAAGTCGTTGACCAAGGGCAAGAGCGGCACTGGTGCCCGCAACAACCTCGGCCGCATCACCGTTCGCTTCCGCGGGGGCGGCCACAAGCGGGCGCTACGCGACGTGGACTTCAAGCGCACCAAGCACGACGTGCCGGCCAAGGTCGAGCGCATCGAGTACGATCCGAACCGCACCGCGTTCCTCGCGCTGGTGAAATATTCCGACGGTGAGCTCGCCTACATCCTGGCGCCGCAGCGC
>DATNNN010000213.1:0-3421 GCA_035601815.1 Xanthobacteraceae bacterium
CCGAAGCGCGGCCCTTTCTCTTGGCCGAGCAGAACCTGGTAGAGCATGTTGAACCATTCGAGCGAGACGCCCGGCTTGCCGTCCTTGCTCTTGTTCTTCCCGCTCTTGTCGAGAAACGGCTCGCGCCGGCCGATCTCGTAAACCACCTCCTGGATCGCCTCGGCGGTGGCGTCCTCGGGCAATTGCGCGAGCGCGTCGCGCAGGTCGACGAGGACCGCGCGCTCCGCGTCGGTGGGCTGGCGAAACTTCTTCGCCGGCAGGACGAAATCGCGAAAGTAATGGATGGCGTAGCCGACGAGCGCGTCGAGCTTGGGGTGCGTCGAAGGCGTAACACCCGGCCGGTAGCGGCCGATGAAGCCCCAGAGCGTCGCGGCATTCTCCGCGTTCGACGAGGAGACGAGCGTCAACAGCATCTGGAAGGTGATCGGCATGTCGGCCTTCGGCGGATTGCCGGCGTGGATGTGCCACACCGGATTGCCGAGTCGGTGCTTCCAGTCCTGGCGCTCGTAGCCGGCGAGGTGCTGCTGGTATTCGTCGACGTGGCGCGGGATCACGTCGAAGTAGAGGCGCTTCGCCGCCTTGGGCTCGCGGTACATAAACAGCGACAGGCTCTCCGGGCTCGCGTAGCGCAGCCACTCGTCGATGGTGAGCCCGTTGCCCTTGGACTTGGAGATCTTCTCGCCCTTCTCGTCGAGGAAGAGCTCGTAGTTGAAGCCTTCCGGCGGGGTGCCGCCGAGCGCCCGCACGATCTCGCCGGAGAGCTTGACCGAATCGATTAAGTCCTTGCCCGCCATCTCGTAATCGACGCCGAGCGCGAGCCAGCGCATGGCCCAATCGGGCTTCCATTGCAGCTTGACCCGGCCGCCGCTGACGGCGGTGGTCACGCGCGCCTTCGCATCCGGGTCCTCGTAGGTGATGGTGCCGGCGTTCGCGTCATGCGCCACCACCGGCACCTGCAGCACGACGCCGGTCTTGGGCGAGATCGGCAGGAACGGCGAATAGCTCTGCGCCCGCTCCTCGCGCAACGACGGCAGCATGATCGCCATCACCTTCTCATAGTGCGCGAGCACGTTCAGGAGTGCCTCGTCGAAGCGGCCGGAGGTGTAGCAATCGGTCGATGACAGGAACTCGTAGTCGAAATCGAAGCGGTCGAGGAATACGCGCAGCCGCGCGTTGTTGTGGGCGCCGAAGCTCGCATGCGTGCCGAAGGGGTCGGGTACGCGCGTGAGCGGCTTGCCCAAGTGCCCGGCCAGCATGTCCTTGTTCGGCACGTTGTCCGGCACCTTGCGCAGCCCGTCCATATCGTCGGAGAAGGCGATCAGCCGCGTCTTGATCTTGTCGTCGGTGAGCACGCGGAAGGCGTGGCGCACCATGGTGGTGCGCGCGACCTCGCCGAAGGTGCCGATGTGCGGCAGCCCCGAGGGGCCGTAGCCGGTCTCGAAGATCACCTCGCTCTTCGGCGCGCGCTTGAGCCGCGCTACGATCTTGCGCGCTTCCTCGAACGGCCAGGCGCCGGACTTTTCGGCGAACTCGCGCAGCTCGGCGGCCAGCGCCGCGGCTTCCGTCATGATCGAATCTCCGCGCGCCTCAATAGAAGCCGAGCGGGAAATAACGCAAGTAAAGATCGGTGTAGACGCCCTTCTCCCACAGCCGGAACAGCGCGTAGTCGAGCGCGCGGCGGAGCGCGTCGTTGCCGCGCTTGACCGCGATGCCGACGCCCTCGCCGAAGTAACGGCTCTCGACGAACGGCCCGCCCTTAAAAGCGCAGCAGTTGCCGGACGCCGTTCCGTTGAGCCAGAACGCCAGCATGACGCCGTCGCCGAACATCAGGTCGGCGTCGCCCTTCTGCACGGCGGCGAGCGCCGCATCGGGGTTGGGCAGGCTCTGGATCGCGGTCTCGGCGAAGAAATCGCGCAAGTAAGCCTCGTGCGCGCTGCCGGCAACGACGGCGACGCGTTTGCCGGCCATGGTCTCGGGCGTCACCTCCTGCAGCGCAAAGTCGCGGCGGCCGACGAAGCGCGCCGGCGAGCGGTAGTAGCGATCGGTGAAATCGACCTGGGCGCGGGTGGCCGGCGTGATGGCGAGCGAAGCGATGATCGCGTCGCCGCGGCCTTCGTCGAGGGCGGGAATGAGGGTGTCGAAGCGCCGCACCTGGATCGTGCAGGCGAGGTTGAGCTCGGTGCAAATGGCGCGCGCGAGGTCGACGTTGAAGCCGATGGGCACGCCGTCGGCGCCCTTGAAGTTGAAGGGCGGGTAGTCCTCCTCGGTGAGGAAGCGGAGCGCGGTGAGCCGGCCGAGGTCGGGCCGCTCGGGCCGCCGCTTGGGATCCCAGAAGCCGGGGACGAACACGGTCGCGCCTTGCGCTAGCGCGACCCCGGCAAGCGGCGCCGCGAGCAGGCAGAGGGCCAGGGAGGTTGCTGCGGCGCGCGCGAGAATCGTGTTCACGGACAGCATCATACGAGCAGTTGGGGCTTTCGCGGGGCGGCGACTTTCGCCGCGCCCCATATATTTGTAAATTACCCGCACAAGTTGTTAGGGCGGCGGTAGGTGAATAACGCGGGTAGCGGAGGCTGAGGGCGGCCGCGTGCCGATGGCCGTCCCGCACGGCCGACGCACGGCCACGCCGCGCCCGAAGCACGCCCCGGCCGACACGGCGCCGCCCTTGCCCGTCGAGCTCGCCGCGTTGGCGGGGCTCGTCGAGGCAGCCCTTCTCGACGCGGCGGCGCGGCGGCGGAACGGCTCGCCGTCGGCGGCGACGAGGTGCTGCGCGCCCATAACATCATCTCGGCCGAGGCGCTGGTGGCGGCGCTCGCCTCGCATCTCGGTCTCGCGGTCGACACGCTCACCGACGGCCCCCCGCCGGAAACCGCTCGCTTGCTCGAGGCGCTGCGGAGCGGCGTATTGCTGCGTGGCCGTCCCGGCGATCCCCTGATGCTGACGGTCGCACCCCAAGGTCTCGCTGTCCGCCGTCTCGCCACCGAGATCGAGCAGCGTCCTGGGCTGCGCTCGCGGCTGCGAATCGCCGCGTCCGAACATCTGGCCGCCTATGTGCGGCGGGAGGGCGCGACAGAGCTCGCGCGCGACGCCGTTCTTGGTCTCGCCGAAAGACATCCGGAACTTTCCGCCGCGATCCGCCGCCGGGTCGGCCGCCGCCGCCTGTTCGCGCTCACCATCGCCGCGCGCGTACATCGCTGCGCGCCCGCCGGTCGCATGGCGACCCGATCGCGGCAGCGATGCCGCATCGGCCGCCGCATCGTGCCGTCAGCCCTTGATCTCGGCCACCACTTCGCCCGAGACCGGATCGGTCAGGCCGAGGCCGGAGCCGAGGTCCTCGAGCATGGGCCGCAGGCCGTCGAGAATGCCGCCCATCTTGGCGCGGGCGGCGACGATGTCGTCGAACTTGTTCCATTCGCCGACGAAG
>DATNNN010000214.1:0-5134 GCA_035601815.1 Xanthobacteraceae bacterium
AGGCGCGCCATGCCCTCGGTGTCTTCGATAGGGCCGGGGATGATCGAGTTCACGCGGATGCCGTCGCCGCCCCACTCGATGGCGAGCACGCGCGTCAACATGTCGACGCCGGCCTTGGCGGCGCAGACGTGCGCCTGCAGCGGCTGGGCGTGCACCGACTGGGGCGCCGAGATGTTGATGATCACGGCGCCGGGCTTCTTCAGGTATTGGTGCGCCGAGCGCACCACGTTGAAAGTGCCGAGCAGGTCGATGTCGACCACCGCCTTGAAGGCGTTGGGCGACATGCCGAGCACGGCGGCAGGGAAGTTGCCGGCGGCGCCGGAGATCAAGATGTCGATGTCGCCAAATTCATTGTGGACCGCGGAGAGGACGTCCGCGACGGCGGCGGCGTCGCGCACGTCGGCGGCGTGACCCGCCACCTTGCCGCCGTAGGTCTTCAATTGCTTCACTGCGGCTTCGACGCGCTCCTTGTTGCGGCTCATCACCGCCACCTTGGCGCCGCGTTCGGCAAAGGCCTCGGCGATGGCGAGATTGATCCCGCTGGTGCCCCCGGCGACGAACACGGTGCGGTCGGTGAAGTCGAATGTGTCCATGCGGTCCTCCCGATTATTTTCCGGCGATCTTGCGTGTCGCCACGTAGAGCGCGAGCGCCGTGGCGTTGGATACGTTCAGGCTCTTGATGTCGCCGGGCAGCGCGAGCCTGGCGTTGAGGTCCACGGTCTCCCGCGTGAGTTGGCGCAGGCCCTTGCCTTCGGCGCCGATGACGAGTGCCAGCGGCGCGCGCAGCGGCGCCGCGTCGAGGTCGGTTTCCGCGTCGCTATCGAGGCCGACGGTGAGGAAGCCCTGCTCCTTCAGCGCGGCGATGCCGCGCGCGAGGTTCTGGATGAGCACGATCGGGACGAGCTCGAGGCCGCCGCTCGCGCTTTTCGCCAGCACGCCGGTCGCCTCCGGGCTGTGGCGGGCGGTGGTGATGATGGCGCTCACCGCGAACGCCGCGGCGGTGCGCACGATGGCGCCCACGTTGTGCGGGTCGGTCACCTGGTCGAGCACGAGCACGACGCCCGCTGCCGGGAGCTCGTCGAGCTCCGGCGCTTCTAGCGGATCGGCTTCGAGCAGCAAGCCCTGGTGCACGGCGTCGGGCGACAGGCGCCGGTCGATCTCGTCGGGACGCACGATCGCGGGCTTGATCGAAGGCGCGATGCCGGCCTCCGCCAGGCGGCGCTCGGCGTTGGGCGTAAGAATAAGAGAGCGGACGCGGCGCGCCGGATTGGCGAGGGCGGCGGTGACGGTATGCCAGCCATAGAGGAGGGCCGGGCCGTCGCGGTCGCGCGGACCCGGGCGGAAGTGGTCTTTTCCAGGGCGCTTGCCCGGATGCCGAGGTTTGAAGCGTTTCATGGTCAATCGCCGGCGGCCTTCTTCAACCGGTGCCGGCCGAAGGTCCAATGCAGCGACAGGCCATAGGTCGTTCCCGCCGGTCCTTCGCATAGCGCCGGCAGGATTTCGCGGCGCATGAGGAACGTGGTGACCCGGCGGCGCAAGCCGAGGTCGTCGATCTCGGGGAGATAGCGCTGGTTCGCTGGCACGAGCATGGCGGCGAGGGAATCCGCCGGGCGGATTTCGAAGCTCTTGGCAAAAATTCTGCCGTCGAAGCGGCGGGCAAGCGCGTCTCCGATCGCACCGGCGTCGTTCGCCACCGGGAGAATTTGGCGGTCGGCGGCCGATTGCGCGGCGGCCCGCGCCGCCGGTGTCAGGCGGTGGCCGATCTCGGTGAGGCGCGCCGGCAGGTCGGCGTATTGGGCGCGTTCGTCCGCGGTGAGGCGATTCAGGATCGGGCCGAGCCGGGAGGGATCGTCGAGGATTTCCAACAGCCGCCGGCGCAGCACGCGGTTCGGCTCATGAAACAGCGCCGCGTCGCGCGGGGTCGGGCCGACGTCCGGCGAGTTCCACAACAACACGCCGTCCTCGGCCATGACGTCGGCGAGCCCGTCGGCCATCCGCCCCAGCGCCGCCGGCGGCACCAGGTGGAACACCATGCTCGCGATCGTGAGGTCCATGCGCTTTCCGTCGAGCAGCGACGCGGGCGGCAGGAACGCGCCGTCGGGCGCCCGGATCGAGGCGAACCGCACGTAGCCGCAATCCGTGAGGAGTGCGTGGCCCTTGGCGAACCAGCCGGAGGGAATGTCGAGCATGTGGATCGTGAGCTTAGCCGCGAGCGCATCGAGCGCCCGCAGCGTCCCGCGGTCGCGGAGCGCCTTGAGGAGTTCGATGACGGCAAGTCCGGTACCGGTTCCGTAGTCCAAGACCTGGAGTTCACGCGCATGCGTTCCGGCGCGGATGCGGTCGATCCGTGCCTCGATCGCGGCGAGCGCGTCGTGCAGCAGAAGTGCCGTCGGGTTCGCGCACCAGGCCTGCGGGCGGTCAAGATCGCCGTCGGCGTAGAGCAGGCGGTGCAGCCCCTCGCCGTCGGCTAGATTTTCCGAACCGTCCGGGCGCCAGCCGGGCTCGCGCGGGCCGGGACGGGCTCCCTTGGGGATCGCGTCGTCGGGTTTCGGCACGTGGAAATGATTGATGGAGATCGAGACGAACGGCTTGCGCGAAGGATACCGGCGCTGGTGGGGAAGTGCCGGTGCGAATCCCGCCGCGCCGGCGGCCTGCATGAACACCTCGAAGTCCACGGGATATTGCTGAGAGAAGCCGTGATAGGTGTCGAAGACGATGTTGTGCACCTCGCCCACGTGACGGGCGGCGACCCGCGGGTCGACGCAGTGGGCTTCGAGCAGCACGAGACCGTGCCGTTCGACGTAAGGGGCCCAGCGGCCGAGATGCGCGACGAGGTTCTGTTCCAGCGCGCGGTTGGGGATCACCTCGCCGAGGTCATCCACGTAGGCGCCGCTGGATCGGTCCGCGAGCCCGCCGTTCGGCGCCGGCTCCGCGCGGCGGTAGCGCCGGTTGTGGTCGATGAAGGCGCGGATGTGCAGGCCGTTCACGATGTCGAGGCCGTGCACTGCCAGGTCGCGGGCGAAACGCTCGGGCTCGGTGATGTCGCCGAAGAGGACGAGGGACGGCGTGCCTGAGTCGGCGAGCGTGGCGCGGGCGACGTCGAGGGCGGCGGCGTTGTAGTCGGCGGCGACCATGAGCAGCGGATATTCCGCGAGGTGCTTGCCCCGCTTCGTGCGGTCGGCGACGAGCGCATAGATGTGCTTCAGCCAGGCGCCGTCGCCGCAGCCGTTGTCGGCGACGAATGCGGGCTGCTCGGCGATCGGCTCGCGGTTGAAGATGTCGAGGAAGATGTCGTCGGCGTCGCGAAAGTAGCGCGCGTGGGCGGCGCTGCTGGCGAGCACGTTCAGGCGCCGGTCCACGTGCCACTCTTCCTTGCCGTCGCCGCCGGCATGAATGGCGCGATTGCCGAACAAGAGCGAATTGAGCTCGGTCAGCATCGGATAGTAGGAGCCGACCATGCCGTAGTGCAGCGCGTGGCCGCAGGCGATTCTTCCCTCGGTGGTCCAGGCTTCCCGCTTTCGATCGAACCAGCCGAGATGCGTGAGGAAGCGCATGGCATGGGAAATCGCCTCGTCTTTCCCGGCCGACGGCCACGGCGCTTCGAAGTAGTTGAGGTTCCACAGCCCCAGCATGATGCCTAGCGCGAGGTTGCCGTTGAGGTGATGGCGGACCTGCTCGTGGAGGTCCGCGGAGCCGAGATCGGGGAGCGACCAGTCGTTCACCGCGCGGTCCACCCATTGCGCGAACTCGCGGCGCGGCGCCGATCCCGATCCGTTGAGCAGGGATTTATCCAGCGGCATGTGTCGGCGCAGGAAACGGCCGAGATCGTCGTAGAGCGGGAAGGCGGGCGCGGCGGCCCGGCCACGGTCGGTGAGGCGATAGGCGAGCGCGTCCGTGCCGGGCGTTCCCTCGCGGCTGAGCCAGCCCTGTTGGGCCAGGCAGCGAAGCGCCACCTGAAGGTGTGCCGGCGTCGCGGGCGTGCGTCGCGCGATGTCGCCGACGGAGTGCGCCCGCCCGTTGGCGAACAGGTCGATGACCCCGTGCTCGCGCAGCGCGCCGAGCAGCATGGTCAGGATGAAACCGTCCTGATGGAGGAACAGTCGTCTGCGGAACGCCGCGGTTAGCATGCAGGACTCTCAGCGCCGCACTCGGCGCTCACAAGCTCGGATGATGACGAATGTTGTTCGCACACAATATCGGTTTCTGTCGCCGCCCATTTCGACTATCGGCGGGCGTCGTCCGGGCCGGGCAGAATCCAGATTCCGTAACGGTTTTCCGGTCGTCCGGTATTGACAGAGGACCGCCCCGTCCCCATAACCGCCGCCACCGGAAACTCTGCGCCTCCGGCAGGGCGTCCGTTTGCGAGCAAATTCCATCCCTAGATCGACCTGTGGTGTACCGGAGGGGTGCCCGAGTGGTTAAAGGGGACGGACTGTAAATCCGTTGGCTACGCCTACGTTGGTTCGAATCCAACCCCCTCCACCACGGACCCCGGTCGGCGCCTTGCGGGTGTAGCTCAATGGTAGAGCAGCAGCCTTCCAAGCTGACGACGAGGGTTCGATTCCCTTCACCCGCTCCAACCGAGCACGTGCAACCTGCAAGCTGCTGAGACGAGAGAACGACGATGGCCAAGGAAAAATTCGCACGCACCAAGCCGCACTGCAACGTGGGCACGATCGGGCACGTGGACCATGGCAAGACGTCGTTGACGGCAGCGATCACCAAGGTTCTGGCGGAGAAGGGCGGGGCGACGTACACGGCCTACGACCAGATCGACAAGGCGCCGGAGGAGAAGGCGCGCGGGATTACGATCTCGACGGCGCACGTGGAGTACGAGACGGGCAAGCGCCACTACGCCCACGTCGACTGCCCGGGGCACGCCGACTACGTGAAGAACATGATCACGGGGGCGGCGCAGATGGACGGCGCGATCCTGGTTGTGTCGGCGGCCGACGGCCCCATGCCGCAGACGCGCGAGCACATCCTCCTTGCTCGCCAGGTGGGCGTTCCGGCCATCGTGGTGTTCCTGAACAAGGTGGACATGGTGGACGACCCGGAGCTGCTGGATCTCGTCGAGCTTGAGGTGCGTGAGCTGTTGTCCAAGTACAATTTCCCCGGCGACAAGATCCCGATC
>DATNNN010000215.1:0-5097 GCA_035601815.1 Xanthobacteraceae bacterium
CATCCCCACACTCCCGCGCAGGTCCGCGTTATCCCGTAGATGTTTAAAAATTGAGTGAATTCGCCGGTTCGCGGGCGGCGCGCGTTGGTCATCGCCCGCCTCGCGCAACCGGGTAAGGAAGCATTAACCGGCGAAAACGAGTGGAAGCCTCGCGCGCGGATTAATAATTGGTAAACGCCGTTTGTAAGCGACGCTGGGATTTTCCGGCCATTGTCGCGGCAAATCGTCAGAAAATTCACTTGCGCCGGGACGTGCGGAAGTAAGGTTGCCGCCAATCGGCGCTTGAGCGGAGCGTGCTCGTCTGATGTTCTGACCCGGGATGCGGTGCTGCTTGATAGGCTCGAATGCCGCGCCTCCGCCCCAAAGCCCTTTGCCTGCTCGTTTGCCTGCTGCTCGCCCCGCTCCTGCCGCCTTCGACGGCGCAGGCGGGAACGGCCTCCGCGACGTTTTCCGTGGGCATCCGCATCGTGCCGCGCCCTGCCCCAGCCGGCGCGCAGCCGGCGGCAAGGCCCAAAGCGGTCAAAGTTGGCGCCCCGGAAACATCGACGAAGATCGCGTCGGGAAACAGCCGCTAGTCCAGCCGAATGCGGCGCTAGGCGGCGCTGACTGCGCGCCGGCCTTGGGCGTGCCGGGACGCCAGGGCCCGCAGCTGCCCGATCACGTACTCACGCATCATCGTGGCCAACGCCTGGGGCGCCAGCGCCTTGGAGAACAGGTAGCCCTGCATCTCGTCACAGGCGCGCGCGCGCAGGAAGCTTTCCTGCTCGGCGGTCTCCACGCCTTCGGCGACGACGGTGAGGCCGAGGGCCTTCGCCATGCCGATGATTGCCTCGGCGATGGCATTGTCCTCGGGATTCTGCGGAATCTCGCGCACGAACGAGCGGTCGATCTTGAGGGTGTCGATGGGAAAACGCTTGATCAGCGCCATCGACGAGTAGCCGGTGCCGAAATCGTCGATGGCGAGCCGCACGCCGCGCTGCTTGATGGCGATGAGCAGCTTCACCGCCCCTTCGGCGTTCTTCATCACCATGCTCTCGGTGATCTCGAGCTCCAGGAGCTCCGGCGGCAGGCCTGATTCCACGAGAGCCTCGTCGATGTTCTGCAACAGCTCCTCGTCGCCGAATTGGCAGGCGGAAAGATTGACCGCCATGCACACCGCCGGCAGGCCCTGGCGCTGCCAGGCCATGTTCTGCGCACAGGCCGCCTTCATCAGCCACTTGCCGATGGGCACGATCAGGCCGGTGTCCTCGGCGAGCGGGATGAAGCTCTGCGGCGAGACGACGCCGAGCTCGGGATGGTTCCAGCGGAGCAACGCCTCGACCCCGGTGATGTCGCCGGTGGCCAGGCTCTTCTTCGGCTGGTAATGCAGGAAGAACTCGTTGCGTTCGAGCGCATTGCGCAGGCTGCTTTCCAGCATTAGGCGCTCGATCGACTGGCCCATGATGTCGCGCGAGTAGAAGCGGAAGTTGTTCTTCCCCTCTTCCTTCGCCCTGTACATGGCGACGTCGGCGTTCTTGGTCAGCGACTGCTCGTCCTGGCCGTCGCCCGGATACATGGCGACGCCGATCGAGGCGGTGACGCGGCACTCCTGCCCGAGCAGGATTACCGGCTTGATGATGGACGAAAGGATGTCCCGCGCGATGGCGCTCACGTGCTCGCGGCTGGTCACGTCCTGCAGCAACAGCACGAACTCGTCGCCGCCGAGGCGGCCGACGGCGTCGCCGACGCGCAGCGATTGGGCGAGCCGGGCGCCGATCGCGCTCAACAGCACGTCGCCGGGCGTATGGCCGAGCGAGTCGTTGATGATCTTGAAGCGGTCGAGGTCGATGAACAGCACGGCGAAGGTACCCTTCGTCGCCTGCGCCTTCTTGATGGCGAGGTTGAGGATCTGGCTGAACATGGTCCGGTTCGGCAGCCCGGTCAGCTCGTCGTGGGTAGCGAGGTAGTGGACGCGCTCGTCGAACCGCTTGCGCTCGGTGATGTCGCGGGCGACGCCACGGTAGCCGCAGAAGCGGCCGCGGTTGAAGATCGGCTCGCCGCTGACGCTGAGATAGCGCTTCTCGCCGAACAGAGCGTAGGACATCACCACGTCGCGGTAGGGCCGCGCGCTGCGCAGAAGCGCGTAGTAGCTGTCGCCGCCGCCTTCCACCTCGAAGCCGATCTCGCGCGTGGTCTTGCCCAGGTAGCTGCCGAAGTCGGTCTTGCGCGGGCCCTCGAAGCGGATGAAACGGAACTCGCTGTCCTGCTCCCAGTACCAGTCGGACGACAACTGGGTGAGGCTGCGGAAACGCGCTTCGCTCTCGCGCAGCGCCCGCTCCGCCAGCCGCCGCGCCGTCACGTCGCGCAGGATGCCGTGGAAGCCGACCGAGCGGCCGAGATCGTTCTTGATCAGATGCGCCGAGCCTTCGACCAGGATCTCGTCGCCGTCCTTGCGCACCATCTCCCAGTCGTAACCTTTGGTCGCGACCCCGGTGCGGTAGACATCGCTGAAGGCGCGGAAGATGCTGGCGGTCACCTCCGGTCCCTGGAACTCGCGCATGTTGCGGCCGACGAGCTCCTGCTCGGTGTACCCGAGGAGGCGGCAAAACGCGCCGCTCACCAGGACGAAATTGCCGGCGAGGTCGACCTCGTAGTAGGGCTCCTCGATGCTGTCGAGGATGGCGCGGTAGTGCGTCTCATCGTCCGGCTGGCTTTTTTCGGCGCGCTCCTGGTCGGCGGCGCGCTTCATTTTCTGCAGCGCCAGCGTCTTCTCTCTGCGGAAATGCTCGGCGAGCGCCGGCGCCGCGGGCGAGCGCCGCCCGTTCTTTCGTTTGGAGAATTCAGCAGGCGGCACGGGGCATGCTCACGCGGGCTACGCAATTGGCCCTACATGCAACGAAAACGGTAAATCATCTCATGGCGGCGGCCGGCCAAACCGCCGAAGGGTTAACGAAAAGCAGCGCTCCCCGCCGCCGCGACCGTAGAAACCCCGGCGCCTAAGGATTGATTCATCATCGCCCCGGTTCCCTCGTGTCCGGCAAAAGGCGTAGACGAATTTTACAGAAGCGCCCGCGTATCTTGGCCCGACAACCGGAAAGTCGGACCGCGCTAGCGGCCGGTGGATCTCGGTCGAGGGGCAAGAGATGGGACACGATCCGCTTCACGAGTTGGCGCAGACCGCCGGGGAGCCGCTGGGCCGGATTCTGTCGGTGACCGGCTCGAAGGCCGGCATCGGCCTTCTGCTGCCGAGCGGCAGCGTGCCCGAGAACGCGCGCGCCACGGTGGCGAAGTTCGTGATGATCCGCAGCGGCCGGTCGGTGCTCGTCGGCCTCATCACCGACGTATCGCTGCAGGTTTCCGCCGCCGCTCGCGAGCAAGGCTATCAGGCGACCGCCCTCATCGATCTCATGGGCGAGGTCAAGGTCGACGAAGGCGGCTCGGCGCGCTTCACCCGCGGCGTCACCCGCTACCCCGCGATCGGCGACCCCGTCGCCCTGATCACCACCCGCGAGCTGCAGCTCATCTACAACGTCTCCGGCGGCAAGCTGATCAACGTCGGCCACCTGCAGCAGGACGGCCAGGTCGATGCCTACGTCGAGGTGGACGAGATGCTGAGCAAGCACTTCGCCGTGCTCGGCACCTCCGGCGTCGGCAAGTCGAGCGGCATCGTCATCATCCTCCATCAGGTGCTGGAGACGCGTCCTGACTTGCGCATCTTCCTGCTCGACGTGCACAACGAATATGCCCGCTGCTTCGGCGACAAGGCGCTGGTGCTGAACCCGCGCAATCTCAAGCTGCCGTTCTGGCTGTTCAACTTCGAGGAGATCGTTGACGTCATCTTCGGCGGCCGTCCCGGCATTAACGACGAAATCGAGATTCTCGCCGAGGTCATCCCGCAGGCCAAGACTGCCTATCTCAAATATCAGGTCCAGGGCGACCGCGCCGGCATCAAGCGCGTGGACAATCGCAGCACCGGCTACACCGCCGACACGCCGGTTCCCTATCTCCTCGCCGACCTGATCTGGTTCATCGACGAGCGCATGGGCAAGCTGGAAAATCGCTCGTCGCGCCTGAAGTACCACAAGCTGATCACGCGCATCGAGACGCTGCGCAACGACTCACGCTACGCCTTCATGTTCGAGAACGCCAACGTCGGCGGCGACACCATGGTGGAGGTGCTGAGCCAGCTCTTCCGCATGCCGCCGAACGGCAAGCCCATCACCATCATGCAGCTCGCCGGCTTCCCGGCGGAGGTCGTCGACGCGGTGGTTTCGGTGCTCGGACGCATGGCCTTCGATTTCGGCCTGTGGAGCGACGGCGCGCTGCCCCTCTTGTTCATCTGCGAAGAGGCCCACCGCTATGCCGCGGGCGATCACGCGATCGCCTTCAGCGCGACGCGCCGGGCATTCTCGCGCATCGCCAAGGAGGGGCGCAAATACGGCGTCTATCTCGGCCTCGTGACGCCACGCCCCGCCGAGCTCGATGCCACGATCCTTTCCCAGTGCAGCACGCTGTTCGTCATGCGTATGGCTAACGACCGCGACCAGGAGATTCTGCGCTCGGCGGTGTCGGACGGCGCGGCGAACCTCCTCGCTTTCGTGCCTTCGCTGGGCACCCGCGAGATTCTCGCCTTCGGCGAGGGCGTGGCGCTGCCGACGCGGCTCAAGTTCAAGGCGCTACCGCTGAACATGCTTCCCAGCAGCGAGGCGTTGAGCGACAACAACACGGAAACGGGCGGGATCGACCAGAATTTCATCGCTTCCGTGGTCGACCGCTGGCGCGGCGCCATGACCGGCCGCCGCTCGCGGCCCGAAGACGACCCGACCTTCCTGGAAGCCGTGCGCGTGGCCGAGACGGCGCCCCTGCAGCCCGCCGCTACCGCCGGGCTCGATCCGGATCGCTTCAAGATCCTGAAGAAGCCCGCGGCTCAGCCGAGCGCCGTCGCGGCGCCGGCGCGCGACACGATGGGCTGATTGACGCTCCCTGAGTCATTGCCTGGGTTTATAAGACATCAGCGCTTTCCGCAGTAGGTCCCTCGTTGCCTCCGAGGCGACGAAGAGATCTTCGGGAAACTGGCGGTCGCGCACCAAGTCCTCATAGATTTCCGCCGCCAAATAG
>DATNNN010000216.1:0-13270 GCA_035601815.1 Xanthobacteraceae bacterium
GCGGCATCGCGCGCGGCCGCCCACGCTTCCGGCTCGACCGCGTTGACGCTCCAAGGGACGCTGGCGCTCATGCAAATCCGCTCGCGACAGCCCACGTTCCATAATGCGGCGGCGCGGTTCGCGACGCCCAAGCCCAAGCCGACTCTTCCCGCCCATGGTTAACGGCCGGTTAACGCCATTAACTCTTATGCGATTCGGCCGCCTCTCCGTTGGATTGTTCGTTAAGATGATGGTTGACGTTTACGTAAACTAGAGCTACAGATGTCCATTCGACGGTGGAGCGGCCCATGCGGAGAGAACCCGAACGCGCACCGGTCCGCCACCCTGTGGCGCCGCCGGAAATTGCGTTGGGTTTCGCCCTCGACGGCGCCGCGCCGGTCGACCAGCGGCAGACCTTCACCATCCGCGACCTCACGCGCGAGTTCGGCGTGACGTCGCGAACGTTGCGCTTCTACGAGGAGCGCGGACTGCTGACGCCGGAGCGGGAAGGGCAGGAGCGCGTCTACAGCCGGCGTGATTGGGTACGGCTCAAGCTCGCGGTCATGGGCAAGAGCGTCGGCTTCTCGCTGGAGGAGATCCGTGCGATGCTCGATCTTTACGATCTCGGCGACGGGCAAGAGACCCAGTTGAAGGTCGCCCACGCCCGCTTCCTCGAACAAATCGATCGTTTGCAACGGCAGCGGAGCGACATCGACCGGGCGATCACCGAGCTCGATCGCGCGGGCCGCTGCGTCATGGAAAGATTGGCGGCGCGCGGCGTTTAAGCGCGCGCCGATCGGGAGGCCGAACATGCCGACCTACAAAGCACCGGTGGAGGACTCGCTCTTCCTCCTCAACGACGTCTTCCATGTGGAGCGCTACAACAATCTTCCCGGCTTTGCCGAGGCGACGCCGGAAACCATCGCCGCCGTGCTCGGTGAAGGCGGGAAGTTTTGCGAGGAGGTTCTGGCACCCCTTAACCGCGTCGGCGACGAAGAGGGCTGCAAGCGCCATCCCGATGGTTCGGTGACCACGCCGACAGGCTTCAAGGAAGCCTATCGCGCCATGGCCGAGGGTGGCTGGATCGGGCTCGCCGCCAATCCGGAATATGGCGGCCAGGGGCTGCCGTACATCGTCGCCGCCGCCATGGGCGAGTACATCACCTCGGCCAACATGGCGTTCGCGATGTATTCAGGACTGTCGCAAGGCGCGGCGCGATCGCTCTCCATTCACGGCAGCGAAGCGCAGAAGAAGATGTACCTGCCGAAGCTCGCCACCGGCGCGTGGACCGGCACCATGAATCTTACCGAGCCGCAATGCGGCACCGATCTCGGGCTTATCCGCACCAAGGCCGTGCCGCAGCCGGACGGCACCTACAAGATCAGCGGTAGCAAGATCTTCATCTCCGCCGGCGAGCACGATCTCGCGCCCAACATCGTGCACATGGTGCTCGCGCGCATCGACGGCGCGCCCGCGGGCGTGAAGGGGATCTCGCTTTTCGTCGTGCCGAAGATCACGGTCAACGCCGACGGTTCGCTCGGCCAGAAGAACGGCGTCTCCTGCGGCTCCATCGAAGAGAAGATGGGCATCCACGGCAACTCCACCTGCGTCATCAACTACGACAACGCGGTGGGCGAGCTCGTCGGCGAGGCGCACCGCGGCCTGCACGCCATGTTCACCATGATGAACGACGCCCGCCTCGGCGTCGGCATTCAGGGCCTGTCCCTGTCGGAAGTCGCCTACCAGAACGCCGTGCAGTACGCCAAGGAGCGCCTGCAGGGCCGCGCGCTCTCGGGCCCGAAGTACCCGGACAAGCCGGCCGACCCCATCATCGTCCATCCCGACATCCGCCGCATGCTCATGACCATGCGCGCCTTCAATGAGGCGGCGCGCGCCTTCGTCTTGTGGACGGCGTTGCGCGGCGACATCGCCCACCGCTCCGACGACGAGAAGCTGCGTCAGGCGGCCGACGACTACATGAGTCTGATGACGCCGGTGATCAAAGGCTTCCTCACCGACTACGGCTTCAACAACACGGTGCTGGCGCAGCAGGTGTTCGGCGGCCACGGCTACATCCGCGAGCACGGCATGGAGCAGTTCGTCCGCGACGCGCGCATTTCCATGATCTACGAGGGCGCGAACGGCATCCAGGCGCTCGATCTCGTCGGCCGCAAGCTCGGCAAGGACGGCGGCCGCGCCGTCGGCGCCTTCTTCGCCGAGGTCAAACAGTTCATCCAGGACAACGCCGGCGACGAGCGCATGAAGCCTTACGTGGAGCCGCTCGGCCCCGCGCTCGCGCACCTGCAGAACGCCACCTACTGGTTCATGAAGAACGGCCCGGCGCGCCCCGACAATGCCGGGGCCGGCTCCCACGACTACATGCACCTCCTCGGCCTCGTGGTCTTCGGCCTGATGTGGGCGCAGATCGCCAAGGCCGCGCTTGAGGTGAAGGCCAACGGAAACGGTGCGGCCGCGCGCATGGATGCCAAGCTCGTCACCGGCCGCTTTTTCATGGAACGCATGCTGCCGGAGACGGCGGCCCATCTCGCCCGCATCACCGCGGGCGCCGACAGCGTCATGGCGCTGCCGGCGGAAGCATTCTGAACAATCCTCTCTTCGATAAGGAGAGGAAACGGGAGGTCGAAATGACCGATGCCTTTATCTACGACCACGTGCGCACGCCGCGCGGACGCGGCAAGGCCGATGGCGCGCTCCACGAAGTGACCGCGCTCGAGCTCGCGCGTCAGGCCCTCGTCGGCGTCAAGGAGCGCAACAAGCTCGACCCGATGCTGGTCGAGGACGTGGTACTGGGCTGCGTCGATCCGGTGGGCGAGGCCGGCGGCGACATCGCGCGCGCCGCCGCACTCGCCGCCGACTACGGCGACGAAGTGCCGGGCATCCAGATCAACCGCTTCTGCGCCTCCGGCCTCGAAGCGGTGAACTTCGCCGCCGCGCAGGTCATGGCAGGCGCGAAAGACATCGTGATCGGCGGCGGCGTCGAATCCATGTCGCGCGTCGGCATCGGCGCCTCTGGCGGCGCCTGGCCGGTCGACCCGTCGATCGCCATCAAGTCCTATTTCATGCCGCAAGGCATCTCCGCCGATCTCCTCGCCACCAAGTACGGCTTCTCCCGCGACGACGTCGACCAGTACGCGGTGGAAAGCCAGAAGCGCGCTGCCAAGGCGTGGACCGAGGGCCGCTTCAAGCGCTCGGTGCTCACCGTCACCGACGTGAACAAGCTCCCGATCCTCGACCGCGACGAGCACATGCGGCCGACCACCGACATGCAGTCGCTCGCGAGCCTCAAGCCGTCGTTCGTGCAGATGGGCGAGTTCGGCGGCTTCGACGCCGTCGGCATCCAGGCTCATCCCGAGGTCGAGTTCATCAATCACGTGCACCATGCCGGCAACTCGTCGGGCATCGTCGACGGGGCGGCGGCGGTGCTCATTGGCTCGAAGAAGGGCGGCGAGGCGGCCGGTCTGAAGCCGCGCGCCAAGATCCGCGCCTTCGCTTCCATCGGTTCCGATCCGGCGCTGATGCTCACCGGGCCGATCGACGTGACGAACCGGCTGTTGCAGAAATCCGGCATGAAGCTCGGCGACATCGATCTGATCGAGATCAACGAGGCGTTCGCCTCGGTGGTGCTGCGCTTCATGCAGGCGTTCGATCTCGACCCGGCCAAGGTGAACGTGAACGGCGGCGCCATCGCCATGGGCCATCCGCTCGGCGCCACCGGCGCGATGATCCTCGGCACCGTGCTCGACGAGCTCGAGCGCACCAACAAGCAGACGGCGCTCATCACGCTTTGCATCGGCGCCGGCATGGGCACGGCCACGGTCATCGAGCGCGTGTGAAGTCCGGCGGCGACGGGAGGAAGAGATGAGCTACAAGAACTTCAAGTTCGACGTGGATGCCGACGGCATCGCGCTCGTTACCTGGGACATGCCCGGCCGCTCCATGAACGTGCTCAACGCCGAGGTCATCGAGGAGCTCGGCCAGATCGTCGAGCGCGTCGGCACCGACGCCGCCATCAAGGGCGCGGTCGTCACCTCCGGCAAGGAAGCGGTCTCCGGCGGCGCCGATCTCTCCATGCTCGAGGGCCTCGGCCGGATGTACACCGACACGGTCAAGACCAAGGGCGAGGTCGAAGCCAACCGCATGGTGTTCGATGGGTCGCGGCAGCTCTCGCTCGTCTATCGCAAGCTCGAGACCTCGGGCAAGCCGTGGGTCGCCGCCATCAACGGCACCGCCATGGGCGGCGGCTTCGAGCTTTGCCTTGCCTGCCACCGCCGCATCGCTTCCGACAACGACAAGACCCGCCTCGGCTTGCCCGAGGTGAAGGTCGGGCTGTTCCCCGGCGCCGGCGGCACGCAACGCGTGGCGCGGATGATGCCCACGGGCGACGCGCTCCAGTTCCTGTTCCGCGGCGATCAACTCCGCCTCGACCGCGCCAAGGCCATGAAGCTGATCGACGACATCGTGCCCGCCGACAAATTGATCGAGACCGCCAAGGCCTGGATCAAAGCCGGCAACAAAGGCGTGCAGCCCTGGGACGTGGAGGGATTCCGGCTGCCTGGCGGTCCCGTCTACTCCAAGCAGGGCATGATGACCTTCCCGCCGGCGAACGCCATCTACCGCCGCGAGACCTACGACAACTACCCGG
This sequence comes from Xanthobacteraceae bacterium, assembly GCA_035601815.1. Taxonomy (GTDB): domain Bacteria; phylum Pseudomonadota; class Alphaproteobacteria; order Rhizobiales; family Xanthobacteraceae; genus DATNNN01. The sequence goes on from DATNNN010000216.1 coordinate 4,643, forward strand.
CGGTGCGCGCCATCCTGCAGTGCGTCTACGAGGGCCTGCAGCTTCCCATCGACCAGGCGCTCAGGGTGGAGTCGCGCTACTTCGCGAAGATCCTGCGCTCGCCGGAAGCCAAGGCCATGATCCGTACCCTGTTCCTGTCCATGCAGGAGCTGAACAAGGGCGCGCGGCGGCCGGCCTCCGTGCCGCCGACGAAGCTGAAGAAGGTCGCCATCCTCGGCGCCGGCTTCATGGGCGCCGGCATCGCCTACGTGACGGCGAACGCCGGCATCGAGGTGGTGCTCGTCGACCGCGATCAGGCGTCCGCCGACAAGGGCAAGGCGCTTTCCGACAAGCTCGTGTCCGACCAGATCAAGAAGGGCCGCGCCAAGCCCGCCGACCGCGACGCGCTGCTCGCCCGCATCAAGGCGACGCCGGACTACGCCGAGATCAAGGGCGCCGACCTCGTGATCGAGGCGGTGTTCGAGGACCGCAAGCTGAAGGCCGAGGTCGTCGCCAAGGCGGAAGCCGTGCTCGGCGAGAACGCCATCTTCGCCTCCAACACCTCGACGCTGCCAATCACCTCGCTCGCCGAGAATTCCAAGCGCCCAGTGCGCTTCGTCGGCATTCACTTCTTCTCGCCGGTCGAGAAGATGATGCTGGTCGAGATCATCAAGGGCAAGAAGACCGGCGACGAGGCGATCGCGGTCGCGCTCGACTACGTGCGCGCGATCCGCAAGACGCCGATCGTGGTGAACGACTCCCGCGGCTTCTACACCTCGCGCGTGGTCGGCACCTACATCCGCGAAGGCCACATGATGCTGACCGAGGGCGTACCGGCGGCGATGGTGGAGAACGTCGGCCGCATGGCCGGCATGCCGGTGGGACCGCTGTCGCTCAACGACGAGGTGGCCGTCGACCTCGCCTGGAAGATCCTGCAGGCGACCAAGGCCGACCTCGGCGCCGACCTGATCGATCCGCGCCAGGAGGCGTTGCTCGAGGAGATGGTCGTCAAGCGCGGTCGTCACGGCCGCAAGAACGGCAAGGGCTTCTACGATTACCCCGAGCAGGGCCCGAAACGCCTGTGGCCCGGCTTGCGCGAGATCGTCGGCGAGCCGCGCCCGGCGGAGGGGTTCGACGTCGACGAGCTGAAGCAGCGCTTCCTCACGATCCAGGCGCTGGAGACCGCGCGCTGCGTCGACGAGGGCGTGATCACCGACGTGCGCGACGCCGACGTCGGCGGCATCCTCGGCTTCGGCTATGCGCCGTTCACCGGCGGGCCGCTCTCCTACATCGACGGCATCGGCGTGAAGAACTTCGTCGCCCTGTGCGAGCGCTTCGCCGGCAAGTATGGCCCCCGCTTCGCGCCGCCGCCGCTCCTGCTCGACATGGCGGCGAAAGGCGAGACGTTCTACGGCCGCTTCAACCCGGCGGCGGGCAAGAAGGCGGCCTAAGCCGCACTCCTGCCGCAGGCCGGAGCTAGCCTGCGGGCGATCCTCGGTAGGAGATCGCCATGATTCGCCTGTGCGCCGCCGTTCTCGCCCTCGCTCTTTCCGCGCCTGCGTTCGCGCAGGCGCCGGCGGAGGGCGATGCCGGGCGCTTCACCATGACGCCGGTCGCCGGCGGCGCGCTCCGCCTCGACACCCGCACCGGCCGCGTCTCCCACTGCAAGAACGATGCGGGCGGCTGGACCTGTACGTCGGTCGCCGACGAGCGGGCCGCCTACGAGGAGGAGATCGCCCGGTTGCAGGCGCGGCTCGCCAAGGTCGAGGCCGAGCTCGCCGCCCGCTCCGCCTTCACGCCGCCGAGCGACGCCGACCTCGATCGCGCCGTCGGCTTCATGGAGAAGTTCTTCCGCCGCTTCATGGCGATGATCGAGAATCTGAAGCGCGAGTACGCGCCCAACCGTTCGTGAAACGCCTCCGCCGAAAAAAACGCCCCGGCAAAGCCGCCGGGGCGCGTGGGGAGGGTGAGACTGTGCGGGGCCGAACGGCCCCGCACGTGATCCGCCTTGCTATGCCCTAACCTTTGCCGGCTCCCAGATGCTTATCTTGCGGGTCTCCGGCATCACGAAGAGGGCGATGATGAAGCACACTGCGGGAACCGCGATCGGGTAGATCAGCGCGTAGCCGATGCTGCCGGTGGCCGCGAAGGACGCCGAGGTGATGAACGGCACCAATCCGCCGCCCCAGCCGTTGCCGATGTGATACGGCACCGAAACCGAGGTGTAGCGAATCCTGCCGGGGAAGTATTCCGCCAGGAACGCCCCGACCGGCCCATACACCATCCCGACGTAGCAAACGAGGATGAAGATGATGAAGATCGAGATCGGATAGTTGATGTTGCCCGGCTTCGTGACCGTTCCCAGCCAGACATAGAGCGGATAGTACGTGATCGCGGCGAGCAACATGCCTCCCAAGATCACTGGCTTGCGGCCGATCTTGTCGGACAGCCAGCCAAAAAAGATCAAGCTCGGCGTTGCAATGAGCAGCGCGGCTCCCACGATGTAGGCCGAGGACAGCGCGTCCACCTTGGAAACTTGCTGCAGGAAGTACAGTGCCCAGAACTGGCCGCTGTACCAGACCACTCCTTGCCCGATCAGCACGACGATGGCGACCAGTATGTATTTGATATTCGAGCTGAGGAAAGCCTCCTTCCAGGGGTTTTTGGTCATCTGCCCTTTGGCCTTGATCTCCTCGAAGATCGGCGTCTCTTGCAGCTGGAGCCGGATGTAGATTGCGATGGCTACCATCAGGAAGGACACCAGGAACGGAACGCGCCACGCCCATGCGTTGAAGGCGTCATTGCCGAAGTACGTGCGCGTCGCGATGATCACGGCCAGCGACACCACGATGCCAAGCGTCGGAGAGGTTTGCAGCCAGCCGGTGTAGTAGCCGCGGTGTTGGTCTGCCACGTGCTCGGCGACGTAGGTGATGGCGCCGCCATACTCGCCGCCCAGGCACAGGCCCTGGATCATGCGCATGCCGAAGAGGAGGAACGCGGCGCTCAGACCGATATCCGCGTAGGTCGGGATCAATCCGATGCACCCCGTGCCCACCCCCATTCCGGTGAGGGTCACGAGGAAGGTGTATTTGCGGCCGATGCGGTCGCCCATCCATCCGAACAGGAATGCCCCCAGCGGACGGATCAGGAATCCGGCGGTGAACAGCGCGATCGTGCTCAGCAGAGCCGCGACCGGGTTGCTCTGTTCAAAGAACTTGACCGACAGGATCGCGGCCAAGCTGCCGAAAATATAGAAGTCATACCACTCGATGACGTTTCCCACTGACGCGGCGACGATCACGGTCCGGAAGTTCTTCGGGATTACAGCCATAATTGTCTTCCTCCTGTTTCAGCGCTTCGTCGCTGCGACGGCGCGAAGTCGCACCGGGGCTGTTCCTCTCGACCCTCGTGCTCGAAGGGCGTCCCCTGCCAGGAACGCTAGGGCGCCACCTCCCATGCTGTCTTTGCGTCACTGGTCTTAGACGAAAGGGTGAATCACCCCCAGACAACTGTTTGTTAGAAAACGTTAAGTGTCATATTGCCAACGGCTAGAAATCGCGGCGGAAAGGCGGCGCGACAAGCTCGAAATTGTGGAAGGAAAAGTCCCGCGATGCGCGCCTAAAGCCCGACGCCGACGCTCAGGGCGATGAGCCACTCGACCGTCTTCAGGATGTCGGCGCGGCCCTTCCAGCTCGCCGCCGCCCAATAGCGCGGCAGCAGCAGGCGATGCGCCTTGTCGACGAAGGGGGTGGGGCCCAGCACCGCGCGCAGGCGCTCGATCTCGCGCATGCACTCGGCCCGCCGGTGGCTGATGGCGTCGGCATCGAGCGATTCCGGAGCCCGCTCGGGTCGGTGCGAAGCCCGATTTTTGCCCTGGCGAGCGCCCATGGCGAGCGTTCCTGCGGGCCGGCGGTTCGCCGGATCCTCGTAGCGGGAACTTATCATGCCTACGCGCCTTTCCGCCACCACGACAATACCGGGCAAGCGGGCGCTGGCGCTCCAGTTCTCGTTCGTGGGAAGCTAAGGGATGCAGAACACCGCGCCGAACGGCGCCCCGGCCCCGGGAAGGACCGCGTTGGAATCCGCCTCGTACCGCTTCGTCATCGCCGACGACCACCCGCTGTTCCGCGGCGCGCTGCGCGAGGCGGTGTGCGCGCTGTTCCCCGGCGCCCACGTGTTCGAGGCCGGCGGCCTCGAGCAGTTGCAGGCGCTGCTCGAGCGCGAGGGCGAGATCGATCTGGTGTTCCTCGACCTCGCCATGCCGGGCGTGCGCGGCTTCTCCGGGCTCCTCTATCTGCGCGCGCAGTTCCCCGGCGTGCCGGTGCTGGTGGTGTCGGCGAGCGACGAGGCCGACGTGATCCGCCATTGCATGGAGTTCGGCGCCTCCGGCTTTTTGCCCAAGACGCTGCCCGCCGACGGCATGCGCACGGCGATCCGCCGGGTGCTGGAAGGCGGCACCTGGACGCCGCCCGACGTCGATCTCACCGGCAGCGACGCCGAGACCCGCGATCTGGTGGCCCGCCTCGCCACGCTGACGCCGCAGCAGGTGCGCGTGTTGATGATGCTGTCGGAGGGCCTGCTCAACAAGCAGATCGCCTACGCGCTCAGCGTGTCGGAGGCGACGGTCAAGGCGCACGTGTCGGCGATCCTGCAGAAGCTCGGGGTCGAGAGCCGGACGCAAGCGGTGATCGCCGCGGCCAAGATCGAAGCCGGCCAGTGGAGCCGCGCGGCGGGGTAGTTCGGTCGCGTCATTCCGGGGCGCGCGCAAAGCGCGCGAGCCCGGAATCCATATGCCCTGCACTACATTTTCCACCGGGGTTATGGATTCCCGCTTTCGCGGGAATGACCGGCGGAAAGTCCGGAGATCGATTCACTCCGCCGCCGGGCGCGCCACCCGCCACTGCGACAGAAAAGCGCGCAGCGCCGCCGGCTTCAGCGGCTTGTGCATCACGCCGATGTCCTTCTCGCGCGCCTGGTCGCGCACCTGCGGGCTGCGGTCGGCTGTGACCAGCGCCGCCGGCAGCGTATCGCCGTGCCGCCGGCGCAGCGCCGCGATCGCGTCGACGCCGTTGCCGTCGTCGAGGTGATAATCGACGAGCAGCACGTCCGGCGCCAAGCCGCTCTCCCCGATCACCGCCTCGGCACCCGCAAGGTCGGCGGCGATCAGCACCTGGCAGCCCCAGCTCGACAACAGCGCCCGCATGCCGGCGAGCACCTGCGGATCGTTCTCGATGCACAGCACCACGATGCCCTCGAGCGGGATCAACGGCGGCGGCGACGCCGGCCGCACGCTCTTGCCGGCGGCGGCGGCCGCCACCACCGGCACCGTGATGGTGAAGGTCGAGCCGCGGCCGGCGGAGGAGCGCAGCGTCAGCTTGTGGTCGAGGATGCGGGCGATGCGCTCGACGATGGAAAGCCCGAGCCCGAGGCCGCGCGCCACCCGCGCGCCCTGGTCGAGGCGCTGGAACTCCTTGAAGATGATCTTCTGCTTGCCCGCGGCGATGCCGAGCCCGGTGTCGATGACCTCGATGCGCAGCTTCTTGCCGACGCGCCGGCAGCCCACCAGCACGCGGCCCGTCGGCGTGTACTTGATGGCGTTGGAGACGAGGTTCTGCAGCACCCGGCGCAGCAGACGCCGGTCCGAGCGCACGGCGAGCGAGGAGGGCACGTAGGTGAGCTTCAGGCCCTTCTCGGCGGCGAGCGGCGCGAACTCCACCTCGAGCTGGGCGAGGATCTCGTCGATGCGGAAGTTCGACAGCTCCGGCTGCATCGCTCCGGTGTCGAGACGGGAAATGTCGAGCAGGGCGCCGAGGATCTCCTCGACCGCTTCGAGCGAGGCGTCGACGTTGGCCGCGAGCTTCGCCTCCTCGCCGGTGATGCGCCGCTCCACCAGGCTCGTGGCGTAGAGGCGCGCCGCGTTCAGCGGCTGCAGGATGTCGTGGCTGGCGGCGGCGAGGAAGCGGGTTTTCGAGATGTTGGCCTCGTCGGCCTCGGCCTTGGCCCGCGCCAGCTCCGCGTTCAGCCGCGTCAACTCCTCGGTGCGCTCGTGCACCCGGCGCTCCAGGTTCTCCGCCGCCTGCACCATGGGGGTGATGTCGTTGTAGGTGACGACGATGCCGCCGTCGGGCATGTGGTTGGTGCGCGCCTCCACCACGCTGCCGCGCAGCGTGAGGCGCTCGTGGAAGGTCTCCGCCGGCGCCGCATAGCGCGCGAAGCGGTCGGCGATTGCCATGTCGAGCTCGGCATTGCCGAAGGCGCCGCGAGCGGCGGCGAAGCGCAGGATCTCGTCGAGGCCGACGCCGACGCGCACGAGGTCGGGCGTGAGCTCCAGCATCTCGCCGAACTGCCGGTTCCAGCACGACAGGCGCAGCTCCTTGTCGAACACCGCGATGCCCTGGCGCACGTGGTCGAGCGCCGTCTGCAGGATCTCGCGGTTGTACTGGATCGCCGCCGAGGCGTCGTCGAGCAGCTTGAGCGCGTCCTTGCTCGACACCGAGCCCTTACGCAGCATGAGCGAGAGCACGAGGCGCGAGGAGGCGGCGCCGATCGCCGACGCCAGGATGTGCTCGGCGAAGCGCAACAGGTGGAAATCGGCCTCGCGCCTGCCGTCGAGCGTGATTCCGCGCTCGCGCGCGAAGGAGTCGAACGAGCGCCGCGTCCGCTCCTCGCCGAGATAGCGCGCGACGGTGGCGATCAGCTCCTCGATGGTCACCGCCGAGCGCCAGCGGAAGGTCGGCGCCATCGGCGTGCTTTCGGCGCCGACGAACAGGTTCGCCTGCAGCCGTTCGATCGCCGAGGGCGTTGACAAGAGCGACACGCCGACGAAGGCGAGGACGTTGAGCCCGAGGCTCCACAGCACCCCGTGGGTGAGGGGTGCGGCGTCGACGCCGAGCAGCGCTTGCGGCCGCAGGTTCTGGATGCCGAACAGCCCGAGGTCGAGGATCGAGCGGTCGAGCAGTCCCGAGGCGACGAAGCTCGGCAAGAGGAGCGTGTAGGCCCACACCGCGACGCCGATGACGAGGCCGGCGGCCGCACCGCGCGTCGTGGCGCGCCGCCAGAACAGGCCGCCGAAGAACGACGGCCCGAACTGCGCCACCGCGGCGAACGAGAGGAGCCCGATCTGGGCGAGCTGCGCCTCGCCGGCGAGGTGATAATAGAGGTAGGCGAGGAGCAGCACGCCGAAGATCGAGGCGCGCCGCGCCCGCAACAGGAGCGCGCCCATATCGGCTTGCGTCGCCGTGGCGCCCGGCCGCCGGCTGAGCATGAACGGCACCACGAGGTCGTTCGACACCATGATGGCGACGGCGACGCTCTCCACGATCACCATGGCGGTCGCCGCCGACAGGCCGCCGATGAAGGCGATCAGCGCCATGGTTTGGGAACCGGCGCCGAGCGGCAGCGCCAGCACGAACATGTCGCTGTCGACCTTGCCGGTGGGGAAGGTGGCAAGGCCGGCAAGCGCGATCGGCACCACGAACAGGTTGATGAGCACGAGGTAGAGCGGGAACAGCCATGCGGCGCGGCGCACCTCCTGCTCGCTGTTGTTCTCCACCACCGTGACGTGGAACTGGCGCGGCAACAGCACGATGCAGAGGAAGGAGAGCACCGTCATCGTTACCCAGCTCGCCGGGCTGACACCGGTGGTGAACACCGAGAGGATATTTCCCTGCGCCGCGGCCTTGGCGTAGAGGTCGCCCGGGCCGTCGAACAGGTAGAAGGTGACGTAGATGCCCACCACCAGGAAGGCGACGAGCTTGATCAGCGACTCCGTCGCGATCGCCAGCATCAACCCGCGCTGGTGCTCGGTGGCGTCGATGTGGCGCGTGCCGAACAGGACGGCGAACGCCGCCATGGTCACGGCGACGACGAAGGCGAGATCGCCGTAGCCCGACGACAGCGCCGTTCCGGGCTGGCTGTAGCCGAGCATGGTGACGAGCGACGACGACACCGCCTTGAGCTGCAGCGCGATGTAGGGGATGGCGCCGATCACCGCGAACAGGGTCACGATCGCCGCCACCACCGGGCTCTTGCCGTAGCGCGCCGCGATGAAGTCGGCGATCGAGGTGATGTTCTGCGCCTTGGCCAGCCGCACGACCTTGAGCACGAGCGGATAGCCGAGGCCGATCATCAGCATCGGGCCGAGGTAGATGGTGAGGAAGTCGAGCCCCTGCTTGGAGGCGAGGCCGACCGAGCCGAAGAACGTCCACGAGGTGCAGTAGACCGCGAGCGACAGCGGATAGATGAACGCCGCGCTGCGGGCCGCACCGCCGCCCGGACGCACGCGATCTCCCCAGCTCGCAACGGCAAAGAGGAAGCCGATGTAGGCGAGCGCGATGCCGACGACCATCCAACCCTGCAGCATCTTCACACCGGAGCCCGGTTTGGGCCAATCTTGGCCCGGCAACAACCCCTTGCAGCGCAAGGGGAACACAGGCGCCCCACGCTTGTCCAACCTGTTTTCACCGAGAGGAATGGCCCATGTTCAAGGAATTCCGCGAATTCGCCCTGAAGGGCAACGTCGTCGACCTCGCCGTCGGCGTCATCATCGGCGCCGCCTTCGGCAAGATCGTCGAATCCATGGTCGGCGACATCTTCATGCCGGTGGTTGGTGCGGTGACCGGCGGCCTCGATTTCACCAACTATTTCGCG
>DATNNN010000217.1:0-14562 GCA_035601815.1 Xanthobacteraceae bacterium
CGGTGCGTCCTTTTAGCCACAGGCCGTCCTTAGCCGTGCCGGGTGCTCCGCCCGTGCTGGAACTCGGCCAGGCACGCGCATAACATCCGCCCCGACTTTCCGGAGGCGTGCCTGCCGGCAAACGGCGGCGAGTAAGCAACCAGATGCGAGGCTCTCGGACCTGCACGGCCCGTGCGGGGCGGCTCATGGCCGCCTTTGCGCTTGCCTGCGCCCTTGCCGCGCCGGCGCGAGCGGAAACGCTCGCCGAGGCGCTGGCCCACACCTATCAAATCAACCGCACCCTGAATGCCGAGCGCGCCAAGGTGCGGGCCATCGATGAAGGCGTGCCCCAGGCGCTTGCCGGCTATCGTCCGCAGGTGACCGTCGGTGCGAGCGGCGGTTTGCAGGCGGTGCGCAATCTCTTGCCCGGCATTGGCGAGGTTTCGTCCACGCTCAAACCGTGGACGGCCGGCGTCACCATCAATCAGACGATCTATAACGGGCTCAGGACCGGCAACGCCGTTCGCCAGGCCGAGGCCCAGGTGCAGGCGGCCCGCGAGGCGCTGCGCGGCGTCGAGCAGGACGTGCTGCTCGACGCGGTCAATGCTTATTCGAACGTGGGTCGCGATCGAGCCCTGGTCGAGGTGCAGCGGGCGAATGCCAACCTTTTGCGCGAGCTCAACGGCGTCACGCGCCGCCGCTACGACGCCGGCGACGTGACGCCCACGGACGTGGCGCAGACCGAGGCGCGCATGAGCCGGGGGGCCGCCGACCTCAACGCCGCCGAGATCGCGTTGGCGGTTTCGCAAGCCGCCTACTACCGGGTGATCGGCCTCTCCCCCGGCCGCGTCATCCCGGCCGATCCCATCGATGCACTTCTGCCGCGCTCGCGCGAGGCGGCGATCGAGATCGGCCACCACGAGCATCCGGCGGTACTGGTGGCGAACTACAACGTCGACGCCGCCCAGTTCGCGGTGAAGATCGCCGAGGGCACCTTGCTGCCCACGCTCAGCGCGCAGGGCAGCGCCTCGCGCAACGTGCAGACCGACACCACGCTCGGTACCGCGCGCACCGACCAGGCCTCGATCATCGGCCAGCTCAACATTCCCATCTACGACGGTGGGCTCGTGGCTTCGCAGGTGCGCCAGGCGAAAGAGGTTTACGGGCAGCGCCGCATCGAGTTCGACGTGGCCCGCACCCAGGTGGCGACCGCGATCGTCGGCGCCTGGGCCGCCTATGAGGGCGCCCGCGTCGCCGTCAACGCGGCGCAAGCCGAGGCGCGCGCCTCCGCCACCGCGCTCGCCGGCGTGCGCAAGGAGGCCGAGGGCGGCCAGCGCACCACCATCGACGTGCTGAACGCGCTTCAGGATCAGTCAAGCGCGCGCGCCCGCTTCGTGCAGGCCCAGCGCGACCGGGTCGTCGCATCCTATACGTTGCTCAGCGCCATCGGCCGGCTCGATCACCGCCGGCTCGGCTTGCCGACGCCGGAATACGACCCGGGGACGAACTACCAGCAGGTACGCGACGTGTGGGGCGGCGTGCGCACGCCGAGCGGGAAGTAAGCCGGCCCCTTAGTCGACAGAACGCGCAGCAGTTTCCTGTCTCCATGTCGCAGGCGTCTGGTGCGAGAATATCGCGATCAGCACCGGCAGGAATACCAGGATGAGCACCGGCGCCAGCATCATGCCGCCTACTACCACGACCGCGAGCGGCTTCTGTACCTGCGATCCGATCCCAGTCGACAACGCCGCCGGCAAAAGGCCGACGGCGGCGATCACGCAAGTCATCAGGACCGGGCGCATCTGCAGCTCGCCGGTTCTCAGCACCGCCGTCGCGCGGTCGAGGCCGGCCTCTATCAAACGATTATACTGCGAGAGAACAATGATGCCGTCCATTACCGAAATACCGAACAGCGCGATGAACCCGATCGCCGCCGAGACGCTGAACGGCAATCCGGTCACGAATAGTGCGAACACGCCGCCGATGATGGCCATGGGGATGGCGCTCATCGCCAGCAACGTGCCGGGCACCGAGGCGAAGTTGATCCACAAGAGCAGGGCGATCAGCGCCAGGCTGAGCGGCACCACGATCTTCAGCCGCGCGATGGCGTCCTGCAGGTTGCCGAACTCTCCCACCCATTCAAGCCGCGATGCGGCCGGCAGTTGCACCTGCTTTGCGATCTTTGCCTGCGCTTCCTGAATGGCGCCGCCGAGATCACGATCGCGTATGCTGAACTTGATCGGGATATAGCGCTCCTGCTGCTCGCGGTAGATATAGAAGGGCCCCGAAATCAATTTGACGTTCGCCACCTCGCTGAGCGGAATCTGGGTGATGCCGTTCGGTCCTTGCGCGCCAATGGTGATTTTGCTGATCGCGTCGGCGTTCTGCCGGAACCGCGGCGCCAGCCGCACCACGATCGGAAAGTGGCGGTCGCTGCCCGACTCGTATAGGTTGCCAGCCGCTTCGCCGCCGACAGCGGCACGAACGGTCGCGTTGACGTCGCCAGGTGAGAGCCCCAACCGCGCGGCGCGCGCGCGGTCGATCTCGATCTGGATCGTCGGCTGGCCGAGCGAGGTGAACACGGCGAGATCGGTGATTCCGGGAACCGTCGCCAGCACTGCCTTGATCTTGTTGGCGGTCTCGGTAAGCACCTTCAGGTCGTTGCCAAAGACCTTGATCGAATTCTCGCCTTTGACGCCCGAGACCGCCTCGGCAACGTTGTCCTGCAGATATTGAGAGAAGTTGAACTCGACGCCCGGAAATTCCTGCTCGAGCTTTGCCTGCATTTCGTTCGTGAGCTTGTCCTTGTCGAAACCGGGGCGCCATTGATCCGGCGGCTTCAGGGGCGTGAAGAACTCGGCGTTGAAGAATCCCGCGGCATCGGTGCCGTCGTCGGGGCGGCCGTGTTGAGACACCACGGATTCCACTTCCGGAAAGCTGCGGATTACCGTGCGCATGCGGTTCGCATAGCCGTTGCTTTCCTCAAGCGAGATCGTGGACGGCATGGTGGCTCGAATCCAGAGATTGCCCTCTTCGAGCTTGGGTAGGAATTCAAGGCCGAGCGAACGCACGGCAATGGCGGCCAGTACTAGCAGCGCGACCGCGCCCGCGACCACGAGCGCCCGGTTGGCGACCGCGAAATGCAGCACAGGCGTGTAGAGGCGGTGCAGGATTCGCACGAGCCAGGTCTCGGTTTCGCGGACGTGCTCTGGCAGTACGATCGCGCTGAGCGCCGGCGTCACCGTGAAGGTCGCGATCAGGCCGCCAGCAAGCGCATAGGCATAGGTCTTCGCCATCGGGCCGAAGATGTGCCCCTCCACGCCGCTTAGCGTAAACAGCGGGATGAACCCGGCGATGATGATGCCCGCAGCGAACAAGATCGACCGGTTCACGCTCCTACTCGCCATGAAGATCGTAAGGAGCTTGCCGCGCAATCCGACGGCACCGGCGGCCTCCTGCTCAAGTTCTGGGCTTTGCGTCGTCTGCCCGAGCCGCCGGAAGATGCTCTCGACCATGATGACGGTCGCGTCCACGATCAGGCCGAAGTCGATGGCACCAACCGATAAGAGATTGGCGGATTCTCCCCGCAGCACCATGATGCCGATCGCAAACAGCAGCGCAAAGGGAATCGTGGCGGCAACGATGACGGCCGTACGCAGATTGCCGAGGAACAGCCATTGCAGCGCGAAGATCAGGATAATCCCGAGCGCCATGTTGTGCAGGACCGTGCTGGTCGTGATGTTGATGAGATCCTGCCGGTCGTAGACGCGCTCGATCTGCACGCCAGGCGGAAGGGCGCCGGAATTGTTGATACGCTCGACCTCGGCTTTCACGCGCTGGATCGTCGGCGTGCTCTGTTGCCCGCGGCGCATCAGGACAATTCCCTCAACGATGTCGTCGTCATCGTCCCTTCCCGCGATGCCGAGACGCGGCGTGTTGCCGACGATGACCGTCGCCACGTCGCGCACCAGGACCGGATTGCCAGCGACCTGGGTCAGCATCGTTTTGTTCAGATCGTCGATGGAGCGAATGAGTCCGACCCCACGGACCACTGCCGACTGCGACCCCAGATTGACGATGTTGCCGCCGACATTGATGTTGCTGTTGTTCAAGGTTTGGATGAGCTGCGGCAGCGTGACCCCGTAGGCGACAAGCTTGTTGAAATCGACCTGGATCTCGTAAGTTTTCGTCTTGCCGCCCCACCCGATGACGTCAATGACTCCGGGAACCGCACGGAACTTGCGCTGGAGGACCCAGTCCTGCAGCGTCTTCAGGTCGAGAACGCTATAACCCGGCGGGCCGGCAAGCTTGTAGCGGTAGATTTCGCCGATCGGGCTGACGGGGTTGATCTGCGGCTGGACGCCGGCCGGCAGTCCCGACAGTTGCGAGAGCCGATTAAGCACCTGCTGCAGCGCTTCGTCATAGGTATAGTCGAACGTGAACTGCAATTTCACGTCGGAAAGGCCGTAGAGCGAGATTGTCCGCAACACCCGCAGGTTGGGGAGCCCGGCGACCTGCGTCTCGATTGGAATCGTGATGTAACGCTCGATCTCCTCGGCCGAGAGCCCCGGGCTCTGGGTGACCACGTCCACCATCGGGGGAACGGGATCGGGATACGCCTCGATATTGAGCTGCCGGAACGCGGTAATGCCACCGCCCAGCACCATAATGAACAAGCCCACCATGAGAACGCGATGCTTCAGCGCGAAGGCAATGATTGCATTCATGGCGTCGCTTTCCGTCGCCCTGCCATTCGAGGTCTAGGTCCCTGTCGCTGCGCGGTCGATGAAGAGGCTACCTCTGGTGATCACGCGGTCGCCGACCTTGAGACCCTCCAGTACCTGGACCAGGTTTTTGTTGGCGAGCCCTAACTTGATCTGGCGCATTTCGATTGATTTGTCGTCGCGTGCGACCCAGACGCGGGCTGTATCGCCCTCGTAGATAATCGCCTGGCTCGGCACGGCGGGCGAAATCCCTTCGTCGCCGGCCAAAATGGTGACGGTGGCGAACATTTCCGGCTTTAACAGGTTCTCGGCGTTGTCGACGGACGCGCGCACCAGGATGCGGCGCGTGGCCGGGTCGATCGCCGAGGCGACGTAGGCGACTTTGCTCTTGAACACCCGGTCCGAATAGGCGAGCACCTCGAAATCGAGCGACTGCCCGACGCGCACCTTCGGCGCATCGGTTTCGCGTACGTACGCGATCAGCCAGACCGTCGAGAGATCGCCGATGACGTACACCGGATCGCTCGAGCCGGCGCCGATATATTGGCCCGGCCCCACTTTTCTCTGTACGATTGTGCCGGCGATCGGCGCATAGATGGGCGTTGCCGGATCGATCGCCCCCTTCACCTGGAAGTCGGTGATCTCCTGGTCCGTCTTGCCAAAAATGCGGAGCCGGTTGCGCGCCGCCTCGAGCGCCACCTCGCTGGACCGCACGTCGTTTTCCGCGGCGTCCAGTACCGCGCGGGCGTTTTGCACTTCCTTGAGGGGAACTGCCTTTCCTTCGTAGAGATCACGCTGCCGCTTATCGATGATCTGCGCCAAATTGAGCTGCGAACGCGCCTTGCTGAGCGCCGTCGCGGCGGTAATGAAATCGTTTTGCGCCTGGACCATGTCCGCGGCCTCGACCGTAAACAACAGCTGGCCGCGTTGCACGGTGTCGCCGGGCTTGACCGCGAGCCGCGTGACGCGGCCCGAATAGGGCGAGAAGATCGGCGTTGCGCGCTCATCGTCGACCGAGATCTTGCCTTCGGTGACGATCTCGCTGCGAAACGCGCGCGGGCCGACGGGTTCGATCTGGAATGACGCCCACTGCGCGGGCGTCGGCGTGAAGGTGCGCAGGCCATTTTCACTCGCGGGCTTTCCGTTGGCTTTTTCGGGCTCTGCGGAAAAGCGTGCCTTGGAGGAAAAGACGAGCGCGAGTGCCACGACCGCGCCGATGACAACGAGCGTGAGCGCGCGATGCGAGCGCGCGTATTCCCAAGCCGCATGGGCACGCTGTTGGATCACGAAGGCGTTCTCCCCCAAACGCTTGCCGCGGTATACCCAGGCGCGAACGGAAGCAACATCAATAGCATGGCGCGCTTAAGCCGTGAGCGCGACACCGCCGCGCATGGATTCGCGCCGATCGGCGCAGGAATAAGGCGTATGGTGTAAGGCCGTGAAACGGTGGCAGTTTCGGTTAGACGATACCGTGGCGGCCGAGCAGCTCGCGCACCGCCTCGACGAACTTGTCCTCCGGTACCGAGAACTGCGCCGGCCGTGACTCGCGCCATTCCTGGTTGGAGGCGATGGCCGCAGCGGCCTTGGCGCCCTCGATCAGGTCCTTGATCTGGATCTCGCCCTTTGCCTTCTCGTCGCCGCCCTGGATAACGACGCAGGGCGCGTTGCGCTTGTCGGCGTACTTGAGCTGCGGGCCCATCTTGCCGGAGCCGAGATAGAGCTCGGCGCGGATGCCGGCGGTGCGCAGGCTTGTTACTAGTTCTTGATAGTGCGCGATGGGCACATCGGGAAAAACGGTTACGACCACTGGACCAAACTGTTTGTGCGTATCGACCTTGCCCAAGTGTTGGAGTGCCGCGAGCAATCGCGACACCCCGATGGAGAAGCCGGTGGCCGGCACCGGCTCGCCGCGGAAGCGCGCGATCAGCCCGTCATATCGCCCGCCACCGCCGACCGAGCCGAAGCGCACCGGCTTGCCGTCGTCGCCGTTGGTCTCGAAGGTAAGGTCGGCTTCGTAGACGGGGCCGGTGTAGTACTCGAGGCCGCGGACGACGGACGGGTCGATAATAATACGACCGGTGCCATAGTCTGCTCGTTCAGCTAGTCCCGCGATCTGCGCCAGTTCATCAAGACCTTCGACTAAGCGCTGGCTATTGGGAAACCGATCGCGCAACAGTTGGATCGTCGCGAAATTGTCTACGGGGTGCTGCTGAAACTGGTTTCCATAAAGTCGATCGTCGGGCCGCGGGGGTCGCCGACGAGGATCGCTTTCTTGGTAATACGTGGGCGCAACCGAAACGAACTCGGTTAGCCTGACAATTTGCTCGTCGTTCAGACCGGCACCTTTAGTCGTATCGCCGCTCTGATCTTTGCGCCCCACTCCTAGCAGGGCGATAACTCCCTCCAATCCCAGCCTATCAAGTTTATCAATCGCTCGAAGCGCAGCCAGCCGCTTTCCGGCGTATTGCTCCCCTCTAAGCCCGATAGATTCCATAGCTCCGTCGAGCACTTTTCGGCTACTAACTTTTATTACGTAATCGCCGCGCTTGACACCGAGCGCCTCCATCGTGTCCGCCGCCATCATGCACATTTCGGCGTCGGCGGCGACGCTCGGCGCCCCCACGGTGTCCGCGTCGAACTGCAGGAACTGGCGATAGCGTCCCGGCCCCGGCTTCTCGTTGCGGAATACCCATCCGTAGCGGTACGAGCGATAGGGCTTCGACAGCCGATCGAAATTCTCCGCCACGTAGCGCGCGAGCGGCGCGGTCAGGTCGTAGCGCAGGCTCAGCCACTGCTCGTCGTCGTCCTCGAAGGAGAACACGCCCTCGTTCGGCCGGTCTTGATCCGGCAGGAACTTGCCGAGCACGTCGGTGTACTCGATCGCCGGCGTCTCCACCGCCTCGAAGCCGTAGCGCTCGTAGACCGCGCGGATCTTCTCCACCATGTCGCGGGTGGCGGCGATCTCCGCCGCGTCGCGGTCGTGGAGCCCGCGCGGCAGCCGCGCCTTGATCTTGTCGTTCGCGGCCATGGGCTCGCTACGGAATGAGGAGAAGAATGAGCGCGATCGCCGCCGGTAGCGCCTGCACCATCAGGATGCGCTTAGACACGGTGACGGCGCCGTAGATGCCGGCGATCACCACGCAGGCGAGGAAGAAGACCTTGATCTGGAAGGCCACCGCCGGCGCCGGATGCAGCAGGCCCCAGACGAGGCCCGCCGCCAGAAATCCGTTGTAGAGCCCCTGGTTCGCGGCCAGCACCGCCGAGTCCCGGGCCTTCTCCACGGACTGATTGAACACGCGCAGGCCCATAGGCTTGGTCCAGAGAAACATTTCCAGCATCAGGAAGTACACGTGCAGAAGTGCGACCAGCGCCACCAGTGTGTCTGCGGCGATCATCTTCATGGCAGCCTCCGGGGAGCTCGCCGGGACAATCCCAGCCAAGCCGGACGAGTCAACCGCTCGCTTGTATCACGCGCCCGCGCGCCCGGCCCATGTCTGGCGCTTGCGGTAGATGGTGGAGGGGCTGATCCCGAGCGCCGCGGCGGCCCTTTGCGTGTTGCCGTCGAAGGCGGCAAGCGCCGCCTCGATGATGCGCTGCTCCTGCAGCCAGAACGGCGCGATGGCGCGGGGAAGGGGGCCGGTGTCGCGGGCGGGCTCGTGGGTGGCGGCGGGATGCTCGCCGTCGGCCGACGGCAGCGCCAGCATGTCGGCGGTGACGCAGTCGCCGTCGTGCAACACCACCACGCGCCGCAGCACGTTCTGCAGCTGGCGCACGTTGCCGGGCCAGGCGAAGCCGGCGAGCGCCGCTTCGGCGTCGGGCGCGAAGCCGCGGAAGCCGCGGCCTTCCTCCTCGGCGAAGCGCGCGATCAGCGCGCGTGCGATGAGCACGATGTCGTCGCCGCGCTCGCACAGCAGCGGCACGTGCAGCGGCAGCACGTGCAGGCGGTAGAACAAGTCCTCGCGGAAGCGCCGCTTCTCGATCTCGTGCACCGGATTGCGGTTGGTGGCGCAGACGAAGCGCACGTCGACCGCGCGCTCGCGCGTGTCGCCGACGCGGCGCATGGTTCCGGTCTGGATGAAACGCAGGACCTTGGCCTGCAGCGCTAGATCCATGTCGCAGATCTCGTCGAGGAAGAGTGTGCCGCCGTGGGCGTGCTCGGCGGCACCGGCGCGGTCTTCGTGGGCGCCGGTGAAGGCGCCCTTCACGTGGCCGAAGATTTCGCTTTCCATCAGCTCGCGCGGGATGGCGCTGCAGTTGAGCGCGATCAGCGGCTGGCGCGAACGCTCGGAGCGCGCGTGGATCGCGTCGGCGGCGACCTCCTTGCCGGTGCCGCTCTCGCCGGTGATGAACACCGGCGCCTTCGACGGCGCAATGCGCACAATGCGTGCGTAGATCGCCTGCATCACGGGCGAGGCGCCGATGAATCCTTCGAAGCGATCGGCGTTCTCGGGCGGCCGTGCGATCGCGATCGTTTCCTCGCCAAGGCGCGCCACGAGACGCCGTGCAAGCTCGCCGGCGTTGAACGGCTTCACGAAAAAATCGTCAGCGCCGGCGCGCATGGCCGCGACCGCGGCCGCGACCGAACCCTGGCCGCTCACGCCGAAGATGGGGCCAGTGAGGCCGGCGCGGCGCAGCGCCGCCACCGCTTCGGCGGCCTCGTTTGCGGGATCGAGCGCCACCACCGCACCCGCGCATGGGTTCATGCGCAGTTGCGCGATGGCCGTAGCGATACCTTCGGCCTCGCGCGTGCGGCACTTTTGCGCGTGCAGCGCCGCCGCCGTGAGGCGGCGCGCGGCCGGATCGTGATCGACAATGAGAACGCTACGCGGCTCTTGCGAGCCTTGACTGAGTACCATGACCCGGCGACCCCTCGACGCGGACTGGCATGGGGGCACGCTGTACGCCCCTTATGTGGGACAAAGCCTAGGGGAACAGGGTAAACAAACCTTTGCCGCGTCGAGGCTTGTAGGGGCCTCATGCGCGGCGCCGGCAGCTCGTGAGTGTTAAGGAATTTCTTGCATGTCGCGCGCGTCGAAGACGGAAACGCTCGCCCCGAACGACCTCCAAGCGTTCTGGATGCCGTTCACGGCGAACCGCGCCTTCAAGAAGCGGCCGCGCCTCGTCGTGCGCGCCAAGGACATGCATTACTTCACGCCCGAGGGCCGGCCGGTGCTCGATGCCGCCGCCGGCATGTGGTGCTGCAACGCCGGCCACAATCGCGAACCGATCGTCGAAGCGATCCGCGCTGAAGCGGGCGTGCTCGACTACGCGCCACCGTTCCAGTGCGCCCAGCCGAAGGCGTTCGCGCTCGCGAGCCGCATCGCCGCACTCGCCCCGGGCGACCTCGACCATGTGTTCTTTTGCAACTCCGGCTCCGAGGCCGTGGACACCGCGCTCAAGATCGCGCTCGCCTACCACTCGCTGCGCGGCGAGGGCGGGCGAACCCGGCTCATCGGCCGCGAGCGCGGCTATCACGGCGTCGGCTTCGGCGGCATTTCCGTGGGCGGCATCGTCACCAACCGCCGCCACTTCGGCACGCTGCTCGCCGGCGTCGATCATCTGCCCGCGACCTACGATCGCGACAAGCAGGCCTTCACCAAGGGCGAGCCCGCGTGGGGCGCGCATCTCGCTGATGAGCTCGAGAAGATCGTGGCACTGCACGACCCATCGACCGTCGCCGCGGTAATCGTCGAGCCGGTGGCGGGCTCGACCGGCGTGCTGCCGCCCCCCAAAGGCTACCTGCAGCGCCTGCGTGCCATCTGCGACAAATATGGAATCCTGCTCATTTTCGATGAGGTCATTACCGGCTTCGGCCGTCTCGGCTACGCCTTTGCCGCGGAGCGCTACAGCGTCGTCCCAGACATGATCACGTTCGCCAAAGGCGTCACCTCCGGCACCGCGCCCATGGGCGGCGTCGTGGCGAGGAAGGCCATTCACGACGCCTTCATGCGCGGCCCTGAGCACATCATCGAGCTGTTCCACGGCTACACCTACTCGGCGCACCCGCTCGCCTGCGCCGCCGGGCTCGCGACGCTCGACGTCTACCGCGACGAGAACCTGTTCGAGCGGGCGCGGCAGCTCGAACCCGCGTTCGCCGACGCGGTCATGGGGTTGCGGGGGCTACCCAACGTGATCGACATCCGCACGGTGGGGCTGATGGCGGCGATCGACCTCGCGCCCCAGCCGGACGGCCCGGCGATGCGCGGCTACAAGGCGTTGACCACCGCCTTTCATGATCAGGATCTGATGATCCGGGTCAGCGGCGACGCCATCGCGCTGAGCCCGCCCTTGATCGTCACGGAGGCCGAAATTCGCGACATTCTTGAGCGGGTGGCGAAGGTGATCGAAGCGGTCGCCTAAGCCACACTCGAAAAAAATCGTGTCGCCGGCTGCACCGGCAAGGTGCAACCGGCTGGAAACGCAGGTAAACTGCGAGCTGGTTTGCAGCGGCCGGGGCCCCGATGCATCGTTTCCGTTCCGTATTCGTCGTCATCTGCATGGTGCTGATCGCCGTCTCGGCGGGGGTCGCGCTCCACTTTGCCGCGGGCCTGCCCCGCGCCGAAGCCGCGATCGTCACGGTCGCGCTAATGTTTGCGCTGGTGCTGTGCGAGGTGCTCGCCGTGCGCGCGCGCGAGTACAACGCGATGCTTGATCGCTACGAGAATTTGGCGCGCGCTTCTGCCGAGATCGCCCGCGAGGTTGGCAAGCTCGGCCACCGGGTGGCGGCGCTCGAGATAGTACCCACCGGCGGCGCCAAGGCGAGCAACGAGACGCTCGGCCGCGACGTGCGCGAGTTGAATACCCTCATGCACGAGCTCGCCGAATCCGTCGCCATGCACGAGGCGCTGATCACGACGCCGCGGCCGGGCGAAATCCTCGCCGCGCCGGCGCCGTCGTCGTCGCCTTCCGCTACGAACGGCCGCGCCCGGCCTGCACCCGCCGCCGCCACGCCGGCGGCGCCGGGAGAATTCAGCCAGGGCGAGCTGCCGGCGCTGGTGCGCGCCGCGCTGAGCGAAGGCCGCATCGAGCTTTATCTGCAGCCGGTGGTCGCGCTGCCCAGCCGCAAGGTGCGCTTCTACGAGGCACTGTCGCGCCTGCGTCTTGCCGACGGCGCCACCATCGAGGCGAGCCGTTTCCTCACCGCCGCTCGCGCCGCGGGCGTCATGCCGCGCATCGATCTGCGTCAGACGCTGCAATGTATCCATATCGCCCGGCGGCTCACCGCCAAGAGCCGCGACATCGGCTTCTTCGTCAATCTCGCACCCGAGACGCTCTCCGACCGCCGTGTGCTGCACGAGCTGCTCGCCCAGCTCGACGCCAACCGCGCGCTCGCCTCCTCGATCGTGTTCGAGTTCGCGCAGGGCTCCTTTCGCGTGCTCGGCTCTGCCGAGCGCGAGGGGCTCGACGCGCTCGCCGAGCGCGGCTTCCATTTCTCCATCGATCAGGTGGAGAACCTGCGGCTCGATCCGCGCGAGGTCGCCGCTCGCGGCGTCCGCTTCCTCAAGGTGCCGTGCGATCTGATGCTGCGGCGGACCATCGACGCTGCCGGCGTGCGCCCGGCCGATCTCGCCGATCTCTTGGGCCGCTATGGCATCGACCTCGTGGTCGACAAGATCGAGAAGGAATCGGCGGTGGTGCAGCTGCTCGATTGCGACGTGCGCTACGGCCAGGGCCTCCTGTTCGCGCCGCCGCGGGCGGTGCGGGCAGAGGTGCTGCGCGCCGACAGCGCCGCCGCGGCTGCGGCTCCTGCCGAGGCCCCGCCGGCCGAGGCCGAGGAAGCCCGCGAAGCCAAGCGCGCTTGAAGCGCCCGGTGGACGGCCGG
This sequence comes from Xanthobacteraceae bacterium, assembly GCA_035601815.1. Lineage (GTDB taxonomy): Bacteria > Pseudomonadota > Alphaproteobacteria > Rhizobiales > Xanthobacteraceae > DATNNN01. The sequence goes on from DATNNN010000217.1 coordinate 12,526, forward strand.
GCCCGGCTCGGCTAATCGGTTCGCCTCCATGCAGGACAACGCTATTCCGCCCGTGATCGGCGGGCTCGGCACGCTGGCGCCGCGTTACGACCTCATCCTCGCCGATGTCTGGGGCGTGGTGCACAACGGCGTTGCGGCCTTTCCCGCTGCCACCGACGCGCTTGCCCGCGCGCGAGCGGCCGGCGCCACCGTCATCCTCGTCTCGAACGCGCCGCGGCCCGGCGCCGTGGTCGAGCGCCAGATCGCGGGCTATGGCGTGCCCGCCGGCTGTTTCGACGCGGTCGTGGCCTCCGGCGACGTTGCCCGCGACGAGCTCGCGCGAAAGCCCGGGGTGCGCGTCCATCATGTCGGGCCGACCCGCGACCTGCCCAACTACGAGGGGCTCGATCTCAGGCTCGTGAGCCTCGAGGAGGCCGAGGTCGTGGTGTGCACCGGCCTCGTCGACGATACCCGGGAGACGCCGGACGATTATCGCCCGCTGCTCGAGCGCATGCGCGCGCGGGGGCTCACCATGATCTGCGCCAACCCGGACATGGTGGTGGAGCGCGGCGACAAGCTCATCTGGTGCGCCGGCGCGCTGGCCAAAATCTATGCCGATGCCGGCGGCGAAGTGCACTACGCCGGCAAACCGCACGCGCCGATCTATGATCTCACCTTCAAGCGAGCCGCTGAACTGCGCGGCGAGGCGGTGCCGCGCGACCGCGCGCTCGCCATCGGCGACGGGCTCCACACCGATCTTGCCGGCGCCGCCGGACAGGGGATCGACTGTCTGTTCGTGGCCGGCGGCATCCACGCCGCCGATTTCGGCCTCGCCCCGGGCGCCGCGATCGATCCGGCGAAGCTCGCGCGCGTGTTCGCCGACGCGCACGTGCGGCCGGTCGGCATCATGCCGCGGCTTTCCTGGTAGAGAAGCGAGCCATGATTCCGCCTCGACCCGATCCGAGCTTCGCGGTGGTACGCGACGGCGAAACGGTGCCGGCGCGCCTCAAGGGCGGCGTGGTGGCGATCGGAAACTTCGACGGCGTGCATCGCGGCCACCGCGCCGTGATCGACGAGGCGCGCGCTCGCGCCCGGGTGACGAGTGCTTCGGCGATCGCACTCACCTTCGAGCCGCATCCGCGTCTCTTCTTCCGGCCGCAGGAGCCGCTCTTCCGGCTGACGCCGGAGCGGGCGAAGCTTCGCCTGTTCGCCGCGGCCGGTCTGGAAGGCGCCGTCGTCATGCGTTTTGGCGCCGAATTGGCCGCGCTTTCCGCCGACGCGTTCGTCGCCGACGTGCTGGTTGGGCGCCTCGCGATCACCGGGGTCGTGGTTGGCGCCGACTTCCACTTCGGCAAGGACCGTGCCGGCACCCCCGAATTCCTTAGCGCCGCGGGCACCCGCCGCGGCTTCATGGTGACCCGCGTCGCCCAACTCATGACTGCCGGAAAGCCGCTCTCGTCGGGCCTCATCCGCGCGGCGCTCGCCGAAGGCGATGTGCCCGCGGCGACTACACTTCTTGGCCATCCCTGGTTCGTCGAGGGCACGGTGATCGCGGGCGCCAAACGCGGGCGCGAGTTGGGCGTCCCCACCGCCAATATCGGCCTCGATCCGGCGACGGACCTCAAGCACGGCATCTACGCCGTGCGGGTGCAGCGGAACGGCGATAACCATGACGCGGTGGCGAGCTTCGGCCGCCGGCCCCAGTTCGACAACGGCGCGCCGCTGCTCGAAGTCTTTCTCTTCGACTTCGACGCCGATCTCTACGGTCAGACGCTCACCGTGGAGTTCGTCGCGTTCATCCGGCCCGAGATGAAATTCGATTCGGTGGAGGCGCTGGTCGCCGAGATGAAGCGCGACAGCGGCAAAGCGCGCGCGGTGCTTGCGCAAGCCCGTACTGGCAAGGCGTGACCCCGGCTGCTAGAAGGCCCGATCAACGAGGCTCTTGATGGCCGCCGACAAGACCAAGAAGGACGCGGGCGACTACTCTTCGACGCTGTTTCTTCCGCAGACCGATTTCCCCATGCGCGCCGGCCTGCCGCAGAAGGAGCCGGAGCTGCT
>DATNNN010000218.1:0-10437 GCA_035601815.1 Xanthobacteraceae bacterium
GGGCAGCCGTTGGTGACGCTCACCGCGAGGTAGACCATTTCCTTGGTCAGCGGATCGAGCGCGCCGGGCTGCATGGTCTCCTTCACGCTCTCCCACGTTCGCTTGAGCAGCGCCGGGTCGCGCGCCAGATACTTCCAGAAATTGTTCACGTCCTCGACGTCGCGCGTCTTCTTGATGTCGTCGAACACGGCGCGGACTTCGCGCGAAGCGGAGGCATAGTCGATGGGTACGGGAGTCATCGCTTTCTTCCTGACGGCTGTAGGCGTGCAACTATACGCCCGGCCGGGCGTTTTCCGCGAGGATCACGCGGCGGGCGGAGTTTCCACGATTTCCTCCACGACAATCTGCGTCCCCCGCGTCACGTACGCGGCGAGCCCGAGCACGACCGTCCCGGCGATCCAGATGGCGATGATGAGCTCGGTGCCCAGCATGCCGCGAAGCTTGGTTTCCCATTCGCCGCCGGTGAGCACCGCGTCCGCGAGCTCGAAGACGCCGGTCCAGAAGGTGATGAGCCACACGGCCATGGCGAGGTTGAACACGAGGAGCGCCGCGAGGACGACCAAGCCGAATACGCCGCGGCCGTGCTCCTCCGTGCGAAAAAAGTGCGTCTGCGGACCGTGCGGCGGCGGTTCGCTGCTCGCGGGCTCATCCGCGCGCGCAGGCGGCTCAGGCTCCGCGATCGGCTGCGGCTCTGGCACGCTCGGCGGCGGCTCGACCGCACGGGCGGGCGGCGGTTCCAGCGCCCGGACCGGCTCGTGCAATGGCGTGCTCGGCGGCGGCTGCGGCGCGGCGCGAGCGGGCCGCTCGGGAAGTGGTGCCCGCGTCACCGGATCCACGAGCTTGAAGGGGACCGCCACGTTGAGCTTGATGCCGAACTCGCTGTCCGCCTCGCCGCGTTGGTGGCGGCCGCCGAAGATCACCGCCTCGCAGGCGGCGTTGGCGAACCCGTTCTGCTTCAGCGCGGCGAGGAACGCGCGCTCCACGCCCGGCGCGAGGTAGCCGACCGTGCAGGAGTGCACGATCACGCTCACCTTCTTGCCGTCGGGATTGTTGGGCTTGGGCTGCAGCAGCGCGGCGCAAAGCTTGAGCGCGCCCTCCTCCGAGCGCCCGCCGGCGAGGATGTCGAGATCAGCCTCGTGCTCGGCAACGCCGACGACGGGGAACGCGAACGCCCCATCGCCGATCACCCGCGCGCAGCGCTGGATTTCGCCTTCCGCCACGGCCTAGGCCCCCTCATGTCGCGTAGATTGGGACATAAATGGCGCAGGGGTTCAATCGCGTTTCGAGGGGAAACCGAAGGAAAGAAAACAAGCCTCAGGGCGAAAAACCCGCCGGCGAGAACGAAGGCCGCTGTTTGACAAGTGAACCCAGAAAATAGCGCCCGTTGGTTCCTCCCCTGCGGGGACGGGTGCGGAGGTCGCGTCTGTGGCGCGGGTCGATCACCGCCAACGCGAGACACGACGTTCTAACCGACGAAAAGAATTCACTTATCGATTGTTGCCTTCATGCGCGCATGAAGTTGGTTCAAGCACTCCGAAATCTTTAGCTGAGTTGGTTTGTCAGCCGCAGGCGCGACAACCATGTGATCTAGCGGTTGATTGTCAAAATTAACTCCAACGATGAACCCGTTCGCCGCCATCTCTATAGGCATAGAAAATAGCCGCGGATCCGAATTTTTGACGCCGAGAAATGACTTGGGGTCTTCTCCACGCGAAGCCTTAAAATCCGCCGTTCTGCCGTACGTTCCAGTTTGCACCCAGGCATAGGTGACGAATTTTTGGGAAAGAGGCGCCGTGCCTCGAACTTGAATGCCGGTGACTTTGAGCATTCCGGTCCCGGGGACAGAAAACGCCGCGCGCGGGCTGCCGCAAGGCGCACCGCTACGACCACTTGGTCTTTGGGTGAAACTCTCGGAGACCGCGCCGACCGGCGCCCGCGCCCCTCGCACTTTCGAGGGGAAACGGAAGGAAAGGAAACACACCTCGGGGCGGAAAAAAACCGCCCGCGAGAACGAAGGCGGCTGTTTGAAAAGTGAATCAGGATTAACGCTGAGGTTGTCGTCGTCCACGCTTGCCAACTTTATAGGTTCGGCGAGATTGTAGATATGCTGATGAAAGGGAAATCGGAATACGAAAATTGCCTGGAGCACCACAATATCGCTCACGCAGCTCCGTTTGATCGCGCTGCGAGACCAATCCGAATGACTTGAAGATTGATATCGTTGCTTGAGCGTGAAAGCTCGTTATTGCTCCGACAAGATCAATAACAAACTTGTTGCTGACATCCATTCCAATTCCGACGTCTCCTTTGCCTGCGACTTCAAAGATAGGACGGCCAACAATCTCTTCTGCAAAATCAAATAACGTTATCCCTTTTATCCTTCCAAGAATGAGTCGTAGAGGTTGGTCATCTGGAAGCTCGTCCAAAGCCGCAAGTGCATGCTTCTGATCATAGTGGAACGAAATTTTATTTCGCAAAATTCGCGCCCACTTCGCGGCCTTAATTTTTGCGGCGATTGGAGCGTAGCTTTCCGACAGGCCAGCGAAGAGTTGGTCGGATGACCTCGTCACTTCTCGAAGAATTTCGAGCAAAGAATGTCATATTCAACAACTTTTGAAATCAATATCCGATCAATCGTGAATTTGCGTAGTACGATGAAAGAACTTTCGACCTCGTTTGCACGCTTCAAATCATGCTCGAAAAGTATGTATGGCAAGAGGATCGCAAGCTCATTGCAACAATGACCGGAGGCTATCAGAAAGCCTGCGTAACGCGGCGGAACCGCACGAAGCTGCTTGGCGTCAAATCGAAATACAAATGCGTCCATGTTTTTATAACGGCAAATTGTCGTGCTTCTTCCGCGGCCGCTCGGCGTGCTTGGTCCGCAGCATCGCCAGCGCCCGCGCCACCCGCGCTCTCGTCTCGTGCGGCTCGATCACGTCGTCGATGTAGCCGCGCTCGGCCGCGACGAACGGCGACAAAAAGCGCTCCTCGTATTCCTTGGTGCGCGCGGCGAGCTTCTTCGGGTCGCCCGCGTCCTGGCGGAAGATGATCTCGACCGCGCCCTTGGCGCCCATGACCGCGATCTGCGCCGAGGGCCAGGCGTAGTTCACGTCGCCGCCGATGTGCTTCGACGCCATCACGTCGTAGGCGCCGCCATAGGCCTTGCGCGTGATCACGGTGACGAGCGGCACCGTCGCCTGGGCGTAGGCGAACAGCAACTTCGCCCCGTGCTTGATTAGCCCGCCGTATTCCTGCGCCGTGCCCGGCAGGAACCCCGGCACGTCCTCGAAGGTGACGATGGGGATGTTGAAGGCGTCGCAGAAACGGACGAAGCGCGCGGCCTTGCGCGAGGCGTCGCTATCGAGGACGCCCGCGAGCACCATGGGCTGGTTCGCCACGAAGCCCACCGTGCGCCCCTCGACGCGGCCGAAGCCGGTGACGATGTTCTTCGCGAACGCCTCCTGGATCTCGAAGAAGTCGCCCTCGTCCACCGTCTTCAAAATCAGTTCCTTGATGTCGTAGGGCTTGTTGGGATTGTTCGGCACCAGCGAATCGAGCGAGGGCTCGATGCGGGCGGGATCGTCCTCCGTCGGCCACTCGGGCACGCCCGATTCGTTCGACGCCGGCAGGAAGTCGAGCAGCCGGCGCACTTGCGCGAGCGTATCCACGTCGTTGTCGTAGGCGCCGTCGGCGACCCCCGAGCGCGTGGTGTGCACGCGCGCGCCGCCGAGATCCTCGGCGGTCACCGTCTCGTTGGTCACCGTCTTCACCACGTCCGGGCCCGTCACGAACATGTAGCTCGTGTCCTTCACCATGAAGATGAAGTCGGTCATGGCCGGGGAATACACGTCGCCGCCGGCGCACGGGCCCATGATGACGGAAATCTGCGGGATGACGCCCGACGCGATGACGTTGCGCTTAAACACCTCGCCGTAGCCGCCGAGCGCCGCCACCCCCTCCTGGATGCGCGCACCCCCGGCGTCGTAGAGCCCGATGATCGGCGCGCGGGTGGAGAGCGCCATGTCCTGGATTTTCGTGATCTTGCCGGCGTGGGTCTCCGACAGCGAGCCGCCGAACACGGTGAAGTCCTTGGCGAACACGAACACCTTGCGGCCGTTCACGGTGCCCCAGCCGGTGACCACGCCGTCGCCCGGCACCTTGGTCTTCTCCATGCCGAAATCGGTGTTGCGGTGCTGGACGAAGGTGTCGAACTCCTCGAACGAGCCCTTATCGAGGAGGAGCTCGATGCGCTCGCGCGCGGTCAACTTGCCGCGCTTGTGCTGCGCCTCGATCCGCGCCTTGCCGCCGCCGAGTCGGGCCTCGGCGCGTCGCTGCTCGAGCTTGTCGAGTATGTCTTTCATGAATCGGTCCCCAGCCTCGGAGCCAAGCTATCACGCGGCCTCGGCCGCCGTCATCGGACTGTCACGCAAGCTCGCTATGAACAGCCTTGCCGAGCCCGCGCCCATCCACGGATGTACTGGAAGGCACCGGGCGATGACGCAAGCCAAACCCGCCCGGGAGCGATCCCACGGCGGGTTTCGTTTTTCAGGCGAGTGCCAGCATCCGCGCTGCCGCGTCGAACTCCGCCCGCCGCGCCGCGCGGCGCGCCGTGGCCTCCGCGTCCGCGCCGCATTGCCGGATATTCCAGTCCTCGTCCACATGCGCCGCCGCCCAGGCGGCACCGGCGTCGAGCGCCCGGCGCGAAAGTGCGAGCGCAATCAGCGCCGAGCCCGAAAGCGTGGTGAGCGAGGCGAGCGCCGCCAGGCGAAACGGCGGTGCCTCCGCGGCGACGGCCGCGCGCACCGCGGCAAGCGCCGCCTCGGGCTGGGCCACAAACCTCAGGCCTTCAGCGAGCACGAAGCGGGCGCCGAGCGCCTCGCCCGTCCAGGCGAGGATCGGGTCCCAATGGGCGGCCTGCATCGCCACGAGGCCTTCGGGTTGGCCTGCGCGATAGAGCAAGAGGTCGGAGCCCGCGTAGCCCGCGATCTCTTCCGCCAGCGCGCCGGCGCTCTCGGCGCCCCGGTCGATGGCGAGGTTCGCGAGCCGCGTCATCGGCATGCGCGCGGGATCGATGCGGGATTCCTGCGCCGCCCATTCGGCGCAGACCGCTTCGGCAAGCGCCCACGTCGGCAGCGTGAGCGGCAGCCTGGCCGGCGTCTTCACTGGCTTGCCGTCCAGCAGAAGCGCGTGGCCGCCCGGCGTGGCACCCACGCTCGCCTCCTTGTAGAAGCGCTTGGGCAACGCGCGCTTCGTCCCCCGCGCCGCGCGCATGGGATCCGGCGCGCGTTCCATGTCGAACAGCTCGCGGATCATTTGTCCTCCGGCGCGTCCACGATCGGGTCGTACTGGGAATCGTCGAAGCCGAGCACGCTCCACGTCTGGCGCATGTGCGGCGGCAGCGGCGCCGTCACGTCGATGGGCGTCGTCCCGCGCGGGTGCGGAATGACGAGACGCCGCGCCAGGAGATGCAGCCGGTTCTGCAGGCCGCCGGGCAGCTCCCAGTTCTCCACGTTGAAATATTTCTCGTCGCCCACGATGGGATGGTCGATGAAGGCCGCGTGGGCGCGAAGCTGATGGGTCCGCCCGGTCACCGGCTTCATGGAGAGCCAGGAGAGCATCTGCGCCGCCTGGTCCACCACCGCGTAATAGGTGACGGCGTGGCTCGCGTCCTTGTCGCCGTGCTCGGCGACGCGCATGAGCTCGCCCTCGGGCCCGCCGCCCTTGGCGAGGAAGGTGGAGATGCGCCCCTGCCGCGGCCGCGGCACGCCGCGGACGAGCGCCCAGTAGATCTTCCGCGCCGAGCGCGAGCGAAACGTGCGGGAAAGGGCCGCGGCGGAAAAGCGGTTCTTCGCCACCAGGAGGACGCCCGAGGTGTCCTTGTCCAGCCGATGCACGAGACGCGGGCGCTGCCCGTCGCGGCCGGGCTCACGCAGCGCCTCGAGCATGCCGTCCAAGTGGCGCACCGTGCCCGAGCCGCCCTGCACCGCGAGGCCCATGGGCTTGTTCAGCACCAGCACGTCGTCGTCCTCGAACAGCGTGATCGAGTGCAGGAATTCCGCGTCGCTCTTTTTCCCGCCCGGCGCGGGAGCCGGCCGCGAGCGTCCCGGCGAAGGCGCGCCCTCCCCGCGCTGCGCCTCGCGATCCGCCTCGGCACTGCGCGCCACCGGCACCCGATCGAGCGGCGGCACGCGCACGCGCTGGCCGCAAGCAAGCCGCGTGTTGGTCTTCACCCGCCCGCCGTCGACCCGCACCTGCCCGGAGCGCAGGAGCTTCTGCAGGTGACCGAAGGGCAGCGCCGGATAATGCGCCTTGAACCAGCGGTCGATGCGCATTCCGGCTTCGTCTTCGTGAACCGTCCGAGTTTCCACAGCCATGAGCGAGGATGTAACGCTTTTGTTTCCCTCGGTCACCCGCCGCATTGACCGGCACGAGCCGTGCGGCTAGGTGTATGCGCAATGGGGATGGGGTCCCCCGAGAACCGCCGAAGAGGCTGATGACTCCTGCCGCGTAACCGCGGTGGGAATCCGTGCAAACCCGCTGCGAGGCGGGTTTTTCGTTGCCCGCCTTTACTCAGCACGCGAGGTCGCTTTCCGGAGCTGAACATGACCAGCGTTTGGACCCTTGCCGCCCTGTGGTTCGCCCTCGCCCTGTTCGCGAGTCTGTGCTCGAGCTATTTCCGCGTATCGACCGCGCTTGCCGAGATCATCGTCGGCACCGGTGCGCAATGGGTGCTGGGCATCCTCATTGGCGCCGCGGTGCTCGGCGCCGACGAGCCGTGGATCAAGTTTCTGGCCGGCGCCGGCGCGATCATGCTCACGTTTCTCGCCGGCGCTGAGCTCGACCCGGTCGTGTTCCGCCAGAAGTGGAAAGAGGCGACCGCCGTCGGCATCGCGAGCTTCCTGTTGCCCTTTCTCGGCTGCGCCACCGCCGCCTATTTCCTGCTCGGTTGGGGGGTGCGGGCGAGCTGGCTCGCCGGCATCGCCATGTCCACCACCTCGGTCGCGGTCGTCTACGCGGTGATGCTGGAGTACGGCTTCAACAAGACGACCTACGGCAAGACCATCCTCGCCGCCTGCTTCATCACCGACCTCGGCACCGTGCTCGCGCTTGGCTTCATCTTCGCGCCGTTCGACTACAAGACCGTCGTATTCGCCGCCGTCGCCGTCGCAGTGTTCGTGGCGATCCCCTGGCTGACGCCGCGCCTGTTCAAGCGCCACGGCGACCGGCCGTCGGAGCTCGAGGCCAAGTATCTTCTGCTCGTGCTGTTCGCGCTCGGCGCGCTCGCCACCTGGGCCGGCAGCGAGGCGGTCCTGCCCGCCTACGTGCTCGGTATGCTGCTCGCGGGCTCGGTCGGCCGCGACCACGCGCTGATCCGCCGGCTGCGCACGCTCACGCTCGGCCTGATGACGCCGTTCTACTTCATCCGCGCCGGCTCGTTCGTCTCGATTCCCGATCTCATCGCCGCGCCCGCAGCCTTCCTGCTGATGCTGGTGGTGAAGGTAGCGAGCAAGTGCATCGGCGTTTATCCGGTGACCAAGATGGCCGGCGCGCACCACAAGGAGGCGATGTACACGACCCTGATGATGTCGACCGGCCTCACCTTCGGCACCATCTCCGCGCTGTTCGGCTTGACCAACGGCATCGTGGATCAGGCGCAGTATTCGGCGCTGGTCGCCGCCGTGATCGCGAGCGCGGTGATCCCAACGCTCATCGCCAACGCCTTCTTCCTGCCCCGGCATCTCTTGCCCAAGCATGCCGAGGCGGTGCAGGAAGACGCCTGACGATCGTCGACAGGGAAAAATCGGACCGCGCCATGATCCGAAATGCCGTATGCCGTGGCGCCCTTGCCGTCGTGCTGTGCACGACCGCCGCGCTCGCCCAAAGCCCGGCGCAACTCGCCGACATCGCGGCGAAGGTCCGCGCGCTGGGCCCGGTCATCGACGTGGAAAATACCGCCCGCCTCTACGCGCGGTTCCACGACAAGGAGCCCTACGCGGGCGTGCAGGTGCTGCGCGACCTCAAGTACGGCGCCGACGAGCGCCAGCGGCTCGACCTGTTCGCGCCGGCGCAGCTGCCGCCCGGTCCGCTGCCGGTGCTGGTCTTTCTCGACGGCGCCTTCGATGGCGACAAGCACGCGCGTACCCCGTTCTACGACAACGTCGCCCTGTGGGCGGCCCGCCACGGCATGATCGGGGTCAACGCCGACCGCCGCCGCGCGCCGGCGCACCCATGGCCCGCCGGTGCCGAGGACGTGGGCGCGGTGGTGAGCTGGGTCGAGCAGAACGTGGCTCCCTACGGCGGCGATCCGGCGCGCGTATTCCTGGTCGGACACTCCGCCGGCGCGACCCACGCGGCGTCCTATCTCTCGCACCCGGAATTCTACGGTCCGTATGGCCTCGGGCTCGCGGGCGTCGTGTTGGTGTCGGGCCTCTACGACCTCACCGCCATGCAACCCGGGCCGGCGGAGAAGGCGTACTTCGGCAACGATCCGGCGCTTTATTCCGAGCGCTCGGCGCTTCCCGGGATCGTCAAGCCCGGCGTGCCGATCCTGCTGGTCCGCGCCGAGCTCGACCCGCCGGCCTTCGTGCAGCAGGCGGCCGCGTTGCAGGCGGCGCTGTGCAAGGACGGCCGCTGCCCGCGCTTTCTGCTCGTGCCGAAGCACGCCCACATGTCCGAGGTCTACGCGGTCAATACCACCGACAGGAGCCTGAGCGGCCCGCTGCTCGACTTCATCCGGCAGATCAACTGATCGGGCGCAGCTAACGCGCAATTTTCCCAATGGAGCGATTTCAGAAGTCGGCCTCGACTGTCCCTGGCCCCGCCTGAGATCTGGCTTGCGATCAGCGCGACCGTCGATAATAGAAGCGCACGCATAGTTTCCTCCCCCCAGTTTATTCACCAATTGCTTTAACTGTTCTGCTACAACAATCGACAGGAGAAAATATTCCATTTGCAGAGAGCAATTGCAAATAATCAAAGATAAATAACGGTCAGCCGCGTTCCTTACGCAGCTTCGCCCAATACTCCAGGCGCTTCTTCAGTTCGCGCTCGAAGCCGCGCTCGACCGGCTCGTAGAATGTCTGCCGGCCAAGCTGCTCCGGGAAATAGTCCTGGCCGGAGAACGCCTCCGCCGCGTCGTGATCGTAGGCGTACCCCGACCCATAGCCTTCATCCTTCATCAGCCCGGTCGGCGCGTTGAGGATGTGCTTGGGCGGCAACAGCGACCCCGCCTCCTTCGCCGTCTGCTTGGCGCGGCCGTAGGCGACGTAGGCTGCGTTCGATTTCGGTGCGGTGGCCACGTAGATCACTGCCTGCGCCAGCGCCAGCTCGCCTTCGGGCGAGCCGAGGAAGTCATAGGCGTCCTTAGCGGCGTTGGCGATGACGAGCGCCTGCGGGTCGGCAAGTCCGATGTCCTCCACCGCCATGCGCACCACGCGCCGCGCGATGTAGAGCGGGTTCTCGCCGGCGTCGAGCATACGGGCGAGATAGTAGAGCGCCGCATCCGGGTCCGACCCGCGCACCGACTTATGCAGCGCCGAAATGAGATTGTAGTGCCCGTCTTGCGCCTTGTCGTAGATCGGCGTGCGCCGCTGCACGATCTCGACGAGCTTATGGGCGTCGAACGTCTCGCCGGCGCGCGCCGCGCGCCAGACCTCTTCCGCGAGGGTGAGCACGGCCCGTCCGTCGCCGTCGGCCATGCGAATGAGCGCCAAGCGAGCCTCTTCATCGAGCGGCAGCTTCTTGCCCTCGATCGCCTCGGCGCGGGCGACGATCTGCTCCAGCGCCGCGGCGTCGAGCGCCTTGAACACGAGGACGCGCGCCCGCGACAATAGCGCGGCGTTCAGCTCGAAGGAGGGGTTCTCCGTGGTGGCGCCGACGAGAGTGACGGTGCCGTCCTCCATCACCGGCAGAAAGCTGTCCTGCTGGGCGCGGTTGAAGCGGTGGATCTCGTCGACGAACAGAAGCGTCCCCTGCCCGGTCTCGCGCCGGGCGCGCGCCGCATCGAATGCCTTTTTCAGGTCCGCGACCCCGGAGAACACCGCCGAGATCTGCTCGAAATGAAGGTCGGTCTCGTCGGCGAGCAATCGCGCGACCGTCGTCTTGCCGGTGCCGGGCGGCCCCCAGAACACGAGCGAGCCTAGTGAGCGCGCCTCCAGCATGCGCGTGAGCGCGCCGTCCGGGCCGACCAGATGATCCTGCCCCACCACCTCGGCGAGCTTTCGCGGCCTGAGCTTGTCAGCAAGCGGCCGCGGCGCGCCCTCGTCGAGGCCCGCCGCTTCGAACAGGCTTTGGTTCTTGCGTTTGGGAGCCGAGCTCATCCGCCGAGCATAACCGAAATCTGCTGGCCGCCCCGCGAAATCGTGATGCGCCACAGCCGGCTCGCTTCCTTGGTGAGCCGCTCAAGGTCGCTGGCCGATGTCACGCGTTCGCCGT
>DATNNN010000219.1:0-3190 GCA_035601815.1 Xanthobacteraceae bacterium
CCCGCTCATCCCCGCGGGCCAGGTACTCACGCATCACCACTGGAATTTTCTTTCGTCCCGGTCGCTCGCCAAGGCGGACGATCGCCCCGAATGGTTAAGGGCGGCCTGAAGGACATGGTTAAGAAAAGCTCAATGCGGCTCGCGTCAACGCCGGCAAGGCGCGGCCCGCCTTGCCGCGCCCGGCCCTGCGTGGTCGACTTCGCTTCCGAGGGTGAACCCATGAAGCTTTACGACTCCAGCCGCGCACCGAGCCCGCGGCGCGTGCGCATCTTTCTTGCCGAGAAGGGGATCAAGGTCGACTTGGTGCCGGTCGATCTGGCCAAGTTCGAGCAGTTCAGCGGCCCGTTCACCGCGCTCAATCCGCTACAGCGCGTGCCGGTATTGGTGCTCGACGACGGCACCATCATCTCCGAGACCGCGGCCATCAGCCGTTACTTCGAAGCGCTGCAGCCCGAGCCGAACTTGCTCGGCCGCGACGCGCGCGAGATCGCGCTGGTCGAGATGTGGAACCGGCGGATCGAGTTCAATTTCTATTGGCCGGTGTCGCAGGCCTTCCGTCACCTCCACCCGGCCATGGCCGAACGCGAGAAGCCGCAGGTGGCCGACTGGGGCGAGGCCAACAAGCCGAAGGTGGTAGAGTTTGCGCGCCTCCTCGACGGTGAGCTCGCCAAGCGCTCGTTTGTCGCCGGCGACCGTTTCACCGTCGCCGACATCACCGCGTTCGTGACCGTGGACTTCATGAAGCCCGCCAAGATCGAGCTGCCGGCGGAGCTCACGAACGTCCGGCGCTGGCACGCGGCGATCGCGGCGCGTCCGAGCGCCTCGGCGTAGCGATGGACTTCAAGACCATCCGCCTCGTCCGCGACGGCGGCGTCGCCACGCTGACGCTCGCGCGTCCCGAGCGGCTGAACGCGTTCAACAGCGAGATGCACGTCGAGATCCGCGCCGCCCTCGATCGGGTGGAGGGGGAGAGCGGGCTCCGCTGCCTCGTCATCACCGGCGAGGGCAGGGGCTTCTGCTCCGGCCAGGACCTGAACGACCGCGTCATGCGCGAGGGCGAGAAATTCGATCCCGGCGGCTCGCTCGAGCGCGACTACAACCCGCTGGTGCGCCGCCTCGCCGCGTTTCCGCTGCCGACGCTTGCCGCGGTGAACGGTCCCGCCGCCGGCGCCGGCGCCAACGTGGCGCTCGCCTGCGACGTGATGGTGATGGCGCGCTCGGCCTACTTGCAGGAAGCGTTCGCGCGCATCGGTTTGGTCCCGGACGCCGGCGGCACCTGGTTCCTGCCCCGTCTCGTCGGCCTGAAGCGGGCGCTGGCGCTGTCGCTGTTCGCCGAGCCCGTGCTGGCCGAGGAATGCCAGCGCCTCGGCATCGCCTGGAAGGTATTCGACGATGCGAGCTTCCGCGACGAGGTGGCGAAGCTCGCCGCTCGCCTCGCCGCCGGCCCGACGCTCGGCTACCGGCTCACCAAGGTCGCGCTCAATGCGAGCTTCGATAATGACCTCTCCGAGCAGCTCGATCTGGAGCGCGATTGCCAGCGGGAGGCCGGCGCCTCCAGCGACTTCCGCGAGGGCGTCAAAGCCTTCATGGAAAAGCGCGCGGCCCGCTTCGAAGGGCGCTGAGCGGTGCTACACTAGACGATCGTGGAGGAAAGAATGGCGGTGACGCCGGACACGGTGCGCGAACGGCTGGCGACCATCAAGGGCCCGGACGGCGTCGATCTCGTCGCCTCCGGCAAGCTCTCCGACGTGGTCGTGACCGACGGCAAGGTGTTCTTCTCCCTCACCGTCGACGCCGCGGAGGCCAAGGTCTGGGAAGAGGTGCGCAAATCCGCCGAAGCGGCGGTGCGCGCGATCCCGGGTGTGGCGTCGGTGCTGGTCGCGCTCACCGCCGAGCGCCGCGGCGGCGCGCAGTCGCCGGTGCGGCCGCAGCGTCCCGGGGCCGCCGCCCCGCGTGGCGGCGAGGGGCCGCGGCCGGTGCCGGGCATTCCCGGCATTGAGGCGGTGATTGCGGTGGCCTCCGGCAAGGGCGGCGTCGGCAAGTCGACCACCGCCGTCAATCTCGCGCTCGGCTTGCGCGATCTCGGCCTCAAGGTCGGCGTGCTCGACGCTGACATCTACGGGCCCTCCGTGCCCCGGCTCTTGGCCATCAAGGGCCGGCCCGAGACCATCGGCGGCCGCACGCTCAGGCCCATGGAAGCCTACGGCATGAAGGTGATGTCCATCGGCTTCCTCGTCGACGAGGAGACGCCGATGATCTGGCGCGGGCCCATGGTGATGTCGGCGATCACCCAGATGCTGCGTGAAGTGGAGTGGGGCAAGCTCGACGTCATGGTGGTGGACATGCCGCCCGGTACCGGCGACGCCCAGCTCACGCTCGCGCAGCAAGTGCCGCTCGCCGGCGCCGTCATCGTCTCGACGCCGCAGGATCTGGCGCTTATCGACGCGCGGCGCGGCATCGCCATGTTCCGCCGCGTCGACGTGCCGGTGCTCGGCCTCGTCGAGAACATGAGCTATTTTCTCTGCCCCCATTGCGGCAAGCGCACCGACATCTTCAGCCACGGCGGGGCCAAGGCCGAGGCCGAGCGGCTCGGCGTGCCGTTTCTCGGCGAGGTGCCGCTCGAGTCGGAGATCCGCGAGACCTCCGACGCCGGCCTGCCGGTGGTCGCGACCATGCCCGACAGCCGTCACGCCGCGATCTATCGCGAGATCGCTGCGCGCGTGCGCGACGGCTTGGCGCAAAAAAGTGCGCGTGCCGCCCCCAAGATCGTCATCGAAAGCTGACGGTTCAATTCCCGGGAAGGTGCGCTCGCGCGGTTGTTCGCCGTGTTATTCCCGCAGAATTTGCACCTTAGGTCGCCAGATCGCCGAATACAGCTACGATACCTACATGATCCGCACCCGTCCCCGTTCTTAAGTACGACGAAAGAAGAAGACGCCTCGGGGCGACCGGCTCCGGGGCTTTTTCTTTGCGCTGGCCCCCGGTTTCGCCCTAAGATTGCCCCACCGAAACCGGCCACGCTCGGCACGCCAGATTCCGCCGACCTCCTAAGGCCAGACCGTATAGGGAGACCGCCCATGAAACGCCGTACGTTCCTGAAGACCGCAGGTGCCGGGCTTGCAGCCACCGCGGTCGCCGCTCCGGCTATCGCTCAATCCGCGCCGGAGATCAAATGGCGCCTGACCTCGAG
>DATNNN010000220.1:0-4982 GCA_035601815.1 Xanthobacteraceae bacterium
AGCAGCGTGCGCGGCTCCACGTCCGCCGCGACTTTCTTGCCGTTCACCGTGAGCTGAATTTTCATGGTTCGAGGAAACCGATTGAGCGCGCTGCGGTCAAGCCTTAAGTCGGCGACAACGCCTTGACGAAGTTGGCGAAGAACTGGTCGGCGATCTTCTTGGCGCTGCCGGCGATGAGCCGCTGGCCGATCTGGGCGATCTTGCCGCCCACCTGCGCCTCGGCCGTATAGACAAGCTTGGTGCCGGCGGAAATCTCGCTCAGCGCCACCGCGGCGTCGCCCTTGGCGAATCCGGCGACCCCGCCATCGCCCGCGCCCACGATCTTGTAGCCGTTGGGCGGATCGAGGTCGGTGAGCGTGACCTTGCCCTTGAAGCGCGCCTTCACCGGTCCGATGGCGAGCTTCACCACCGCGTTGAACTCGGTATCGGAAACCTTTTCCAGCGTCTCGCAGCCGGGGATGCAGCGCTTGAGCATCTCCTGATCGTTGAGCGCCCGCCACACGGTATCGCGCGGCACCGGCAGCTCGTACTCGCCGGTCATGTTGAGGGCCATGACGCCTCCTTCTGACGAAACAACTTTCCCGCGATGGGTAGCGAGGCCGCGGGGCTTCCGGCAAGGCGGGCCGGTAGCGTACAGTCCGCCGCGCAACAGTGCCATGCCCGCGCCCAATCCCGAAATCTCCACGCTCTACGGCCCGCTGGTGTCGACCGCGGCCATGCGCGCGCTCCTTTCCGACCGCGCCGTGCTCGGCCGCATGCTCAAGGTCGAGGCGGCGCTTGCCCGCGCCGAGGCGGCCGTGGGCGTGATCCCGCGCGCTGCGGCAGGGCCCATTGCGGCGGCCTGCGATGCCAAGCGCTATGACGCGGCCGCCATTGCCGATGCCGCCGCCGACGCCGGCAACCTCGCGATCCCGCTCGTCAAGGACCTCACGGCGCTGGTGAAGAAGCGCGCGCCGGAAGCCGCGCGCTGGGTGCACTGGGGCGCCACGAGCCAAGACATCATCGACACCGCAGCTGCGCTTTCCATCGTCGAGGCGCAGAAGCTCCTCGACCGGGATCTGGCGCGCGCCATCCGCGGGCTCTCGGCGCTATCGCGGCGCCATCGCAACACGCCCATGGTGGCGCGCAGCTGGCTGCAGCACGCACTCCCCACCACCTTCGGCTACAAGCTCGCGGGCTATGCCGCCATGCTCGGCCGCGCCCGGCGGCGCCTCGCCGACGCCGCCGACAACGCCGCCGTGATCCAGTTCGGCGGCGCCGTGGGCACGCTCGCGGCGCTCGGTAACAAGGGCCCGGCGGTGGCGCGGCGCCTCGCCGGCGCGCTCGCTCTCTCGCTGCCCGACGCGCCCTGGCACAGCGCCCATGATCGGATCGCGGGCTTTGCCGCCGCACTCGGCATCGCCATCGGCTCGGCCGGCAAGATCGCCCGCGACGTCACGCTGCTCGCGCAGACGGAAGTGCAGGAAGTGTTCGAGCCTGCGGCGCCCGGCAAGGGCGGCTCCTCCACCCTGCCGCACAAGCGCAATCCGGTGGGTGCGGCGCAAATCCTCACCGCCGCCACGCTCGCGCCCGGCCTCGTCGCCGACGTGTTCGCGGCGCTGGTGCAGGAGCACGAGCGCGCCGGCGGCGCCTGGCAGGCGGAATGGATCGCGCTGCCCGAGCTCATGCGCCTCGCCTCGGTTGCGCTCGCGCGCCTCGCCGAGATCGCCGAAGGGCTCGAGGTCGATAAAGCGAAGATGCGCGCGAACCTCGGTTTGACCGACGGCCTGATCATGGCGGAAGCCGTGCAGATGGCGCTCGCCGCCAAGATCGGCCGCTCGGCGGCGCACGAGTTGATGGGCGCCGCCGCCAAGCGCGCGCTCAAGGAGAAGCGCCCGCTCGTCGAGGTGCTCGCCGCTATCCCCGAAATCTCGCGGGTGCTGCCGCGGGCGCGGCTGAAGGCGCTCGCCGATCCCCTTTCCTATCTCGGCGCCGCCGAGCTATTCCGTACCCGCGCGCTGGCTGAGGCCGAGCGCGCGCCGAAATCCCGCAAAAGAAGGAAGTCATAATGCTCGTCGACGCCGACGGCTGCCGCATCAACGTGGAGGTCGAGGGCGCCGAAGGCGCGCCCGCGGTGGTGTTCTCCAACTCGCTCGGCACCAACCTGCACATGTGGGACGACCAGGCGAAGGCCTTTGCCAAGCATTTCCGCGTCATCCGCTACGACCAGCGCGGCCACGGCAAATCCGACGCGCCCGAGCACCCCTACTCGCTCGACCGTCTCGGCCGCGACGTGCTCGCGATCCTCGACCACCTCGGCATCAAGAAGGCCCACTTCGTCGGCCTCTCCATGGGCGGCTGCACCGGCATGTGGCTCGGCCGCCACGCCCGCGACCGCTTCGGCAAGCTCGTGCTTTCCAACACCGGCGCCAAGATCGGCAATGCTGAGCTGTGGAACGGCCGCATCCAGACCGTGCTCAAGGACGGCATGAAGGCGGTGGTGGACACCGTGCTCGAGCGCTGGTTCACCGCGGAATTCCGCAAACGCCAGCCGGCCGTGGTCGCCCGCGTGCGCGAGATGCTGCTCACCA
Source organism: Xanthobacteraceae bacterium (assembly GCA_035601815.1). Lineage (GTDB taxonomy): Bacteria > Pseudomonadota > Alphaproteobacteria > Rhizobiales > Xanthobacteraceae > DATNNN01. Next base: position 2,571 of record DATNNN010000220.1, read on the forward strand.
CGCCGCCCGCCGGCTACGCCGGCTGCAGTGCTGCGCTGCGCGACATGGACGAGCGCGCCGGCATTTCCGAGATCAAGGCACCGACGCTGGTGATCGCCGGCAAGCGCGACCCGGCGACGCCGCCGGAGAGTGGCGAGTTCGTCGCCAGCCGCATCAAGGACGCGAAGTTCGTGGTGCTCGATGCCGCCCACCTCGCCAACCTCGAGCAGGCCGCGACCTACAACGACACCATCGAGAAGTTTCTACGGAAGGACTGAGTCATGGACGAACGGGAACGCCACGCCGCCGGCATGAAGAAGCGCCGCCAGGTACTGGGCAACGAGTGGGTCGACCGCTCGATCAAGAACGAGACGCCGTTCAACAAGGAATTCCTCGACCTCATTACCCGCTACGCCTGGGGCGAGATCTGGACCCGGCCCGGCCTCGACGACACCACGCGCCGCCTGATCGTGCTCGCCACCACCGTGTCGCTCGGCCGCTGGGAGGAGTATCGCCTGCACCTGCGCGCGGCCCTCACCGAAGGCAAGATGTCGCCCGACCTGGTCAAGGAGCTGATCCTGCAGCTCGCCATCTACGCCGGCGTGCCGGCGGCCAACACCGCCGTCAACGAGGCGCGCGAGGTGATGAAGGAGATCGAGAAGAAGGGGTAGCCACCTTGTCATTCCGGGGCGCGCCGAGGGCGCGAACCCGGAATCCATAGTCCCTGCGTACATTGAACACCGGGGTTATGGATTCCGGCCCGCGCTACGCGCGGCCGGAATGACGGCCCTTCATCGCCGGCTTCTCCCCGGCCATTTCGCTTTTTGAATTAGTGGATCGCTACGACGCTTGCCGCCTGCGCCGCAAGTGCGGGCTGCCGCGGCGACTCGGGCTCGATCTCGGCGATCCTGAGGTCGATCTGCTCCATCACGTAACGCGAGAACGGGCCGAGGTGCAGGTACCAGGCCATCAGCGTCACGATGTAGCGCCCTGAACTCGGGTTGCTGGCCGCGCACTGGAGAATTATTTGTCGAAACAAGTCGCGCGGCTCCGGCAGGTTCCCGATGATCCGCTGCACCATCTCCAGTCTGTCCCAGGAAGCCCGCACGGCGCTTTGCCGTTTTCGCTTGGAATTGTCGAGCAGGCCTGCGAGGCGCTGAACCCGTCCGGCATAGGCGACCGGGTCGTAGACTTTCTCCAGGATACGCTTGTAGTCGAGGAGTATCTCCTGGCGCGGCCGCAGCGTGTCGAAGTTCAAGCCTAGCGTACATTGATCCGCGCGGCCTGACACCACTTCCGGCGCAGGGTGCAGCCTGCCTTCTCGCTCAAGCCGGCGCGTGAGTTGCGTGTTGGGCAGCGCATAGAGCAGGCCCACCATGCAGACGGGAATTGCCGCTTCCTCGACCAGCGCGACCATGGCTTCCGCCATGCCGTCCTTTTCGCTGTCGAAGCCGACGATGAACCCGGCCGTGACGAACATGCCGGCCCCGTAGATCTTGTGGATGCTCTGCGCGATGTTGCGGCGCGTGTTCTGCTTTTTCTTCATCTGAATGAGCGTCTCGGTATCCGGGCTTTCGATCCCGACGAATACGCCGACGAAGTTGGCCTCGTTCATCAATTTCAGCAGCTCGGGATCGTCGGCCAAGTTGATCGAGGCCTCGGTCGTGAACTCGAAGGGATAGTCATTGCGTTCGAGCCACGCCTTGAGCTCAGGCAGGAAAGCTTTCACTGCCTTCTTGTTGCCGATGAGATTGTCGTCAACGAAGTCGACGGTCCCGCGATAGCCGAGCCGGTATAGCGTGTCGAGCTCCGCCAGGATTTGCGCGTTTGACTTGGTTCGCGGCACCCGCCCATAGAGCTCGATGATGTCGCAGAACTCGCAGGTGAAGGGACACCCGCGGGAAAACTGCACACCGATGTAGAAGTAATGTTCGAACTTCAACAGATCGAAGCGCGGAATCGGAGTCTTCCTTACGTCGATCTCAAACTTTTCGGCCACGAATACCCCTTCTCGCGCGCCCGCCTCCCATGCCTCGACGAACTTGTGAACGATCTCTTCGACCTCGCCGAGAATCTGGAAATTGGCTTTGGCGTAAGAGTGGGGAACCGAGGTGGCGGCAGGCCCGCCGATGGCGACCGGCTTTCCGCGCGCCCGGCAGAGGTCGATGATTTCCAGCAAGTCGGCATGCTGCGGCAGCATGCCCCCGGTCATTACCAGATCGGCCCATTCGAGGTCGCTCTCGGTCAGTTCCTCGACGTTCCGGTCAACGAGGCGGATCGTCCACGACGCCGGCAGCATGGCGGCTACGGTAATCAAGCCGAGCGGGGAGGTCGGGTAGCGTACGCCGAAAAGTTCGCACGCCGCCGCAAAGTTCCAAAACGTGTCGCCGGCGAAGCGCGGATAGATCATAAGCACGCTGCAAGCGCGCGGCG
>DATNNN010000221.1:0-3062 GCA_035601815.1 Xanthobacteraceae bacterium
CGGCCGCACGTCGAGCACGGTGACGAGCCCATCCTTGATCCGCCCCGCGAGCTCTTCGCGCGAGACCGGCTCCAGGCTGTCGCGATCGCGAAAATATCCGGCGACGATGCGCTCGACCTCGGCGACCTGCCGCTCGGCTACGTCGCGGAGCGTGGCCAGAAGCCGCAGCACGTTGTCATCGGCGATGCGATAGAGCACGTGCCGGCCGTCGCGGCGCGCGGCGACAAGGCCCGCCTTGCGCAGCGCCTGCAGATGTTGCGAGACGCTGGCAAACGGGATGCCGGTGCGCTGCGCCAGCCGCTCGACGCTCTGCTCGCCCTGGGCCACATGCTCGAGGAGATCGAGCCGGTGCTCGCTGCCGAGTGCGCGCGCGACGGCGGCGAACTGGCTGAACAGCGCCTTTTTCGGACTCTGGCTTGACATCAGGGCGGCACCTCGCAACATTCAATTGTTCTATTGAACATTATAATAAGCCTGAGGTCAAGGACCTACCCGCGCTGAAAGGGCGCAAGGCAGCGTCCGATCGGGCGAGGCAAGGGTTACTGAATCGGCGCCCGCGGCAGCCGCTCTTTCCCCGCTTCCATGACGAAATCGAAGTCGAGGGAATACCACTCGCCCTTCACGTCCGCCGCCGGCGCCGGCTCGTCGTGGCGCACGTAGTTGCCGACCAGCGCCCGCGTCACGCCGAACTGCACGTCGGTGTCGAGGCGCGGGTCGCCGTTGACGTAGACCTGGGAGATCAGCGTCTTGAAGCCGGGCTTGTAGAACAGGAAGTGCAGGTGGGCCGGCCGGTAGTGGTGGCGGCCCTGGGCGCGGATGAACTCGCCGACCGGCCCGTCGATCGGAATCGGGTAGCCCGCGGGCTTGACGCTGCGGAAGCCGAAGCGGCCATCCTTGCCGGTGACGAACTTGCCGCGCAGGTTCATGTCGGCCTGCGTGTCGTCCTGGTTCTCGTAGAAGCCTTCGGGCGAGGAGTGCCAGACGTCGATCTCGACGCCCTCGATCGGGTGGCCGGCCTGGTCGCGCACCTCTCCGTGCATGAACAGCGCCGGGCCGGGCGTCGGCGAGCGCACGATCGAGCCGCCATTCTTCGTGTGCGGCGCGTTCAGCCGCCAGAAGGGGCCGAGCATGTTGGCGGCGGTCTCGGTCTGGCCGTTGTTGCCGTTGTTGAGGAGGCAGATCAGGGTGGAGAAGCCGAGCGAGCCCGCCATCAGCACCACCTCGTTGTGGGAGGCCGTGGTCCTCTGGCCGAGCGCGGCGATATAGGCGCAGGCGCGCTCGAACTCCGCCTCGGTGAGCCGCACCTCGCGGGCGAAGTCGTGCAGGTGGCGCACCAAGGCGGACATGATCTCGCGCAGGCGCGCGTCGGGGGCGCGCTTCAGCTCCGCCAGCACCGCCGTGGTCACGCTTTCCTGGCCGTCGATAATCATGGGCGCCTCCCGCGAAGGGCCGGATGCTCGTGGGAAACGGGCCGGCCGGCAAGCCCGCACAAAAGCAAAAAAGCCCGGCGCGAGGCCGGGCTTTTCTTAGGAAATGCGCCGCTTACTTGCCGCGCACCGTGTCCTTGATGCCGCCCCAGGCGTTCTGCACCTTGCCGGCGGTCTTCTCGGCCTTGCCTTCGCCTTCGAGCTTGGCGTCGCCGGTGATCTTGCCGGCCACTTCCTTGATTTTGCCCTTGACCTGATGGCCCGAGCCTTCGACGCGGTCCTTGTCCATTACTGCACCTCTCCGTTCGAATGGGATGAGACTCAACGGCCGAGGCGCGCCAAGGTTCCGAAAGGCGCCCAAAGGCACGATTTGCCAGTGCGATTTCTAGCGGAACTATGCACTTTACAAAACGATCTTGAACAGGGCAATTGGAGCCGTCACGCCTGCGGTGCAAGTTCCCCCGCTCTTGTTGTGCTCTTTGCAGACGAACTTTGTGCTCGTCCCCTCGAGGGGAACCGCCTTCCCGCATTCGTTTTCGGCGGCGGTGATCGTTGGCGCATTGCCGGCGCTGTCGCGCGGAATCGGTCCGGTGATGACGTAGAGCGTGCCGCGCGCCTTTGCAGTTTCGCGTACCTCTTCCTCGAGCCGGCGCCAGATCGAGCTGTTGAACCTGGCCCCAACCTGCGGCACCGCATTGGCGTACGAGAAGGATTCACGCATAAGCCCGCAACTCACATTGAAGTCTTCCGAGGGCGCCATGTGGCCGAGGGCAAAGCCGCTGTTTGCATAATCGCCGCCGCGTGGGTTGCCTTCTTCCGGCACCCGCTCCTCCGGCGAGAAGTCTTCGCCAGGGCGCTTGAACTTCCCGGTCCCCGTTCTCTTGTTCATCCGCTCGATCACCCAGTCGGGAGTCTTTGCCTTGATGTTATGGGAGACGAAGTAGAGGCTGTGGCAAACGGGCATGTGTTCGCGCGCGGCCTCGCTCACGTACGTCGGCTGGCCGACGGTTTTCCATAGTGTGGCGCAGGTTTTCGGCTCATTCGCCTTGTTCTTGACGAACGTCTTTGTGCCTTGAGTGCTGCCGGCGCCGGCGAGGAACGACAGCGCGGCGGCGAAGACAACGAGCGGTAGTGCGCGGCGCAAGAGTCTGGCCATGGTGTCCGGCGGCGAACGTGCCGCGCTATTCTCCCTGGTCGTAGGCGGCGATCTTCCAGTCGCCGCTGGGCTGCCTGGCGAAGCAGAGCTGGTCGGCGGTGAGCGGCTTCACCGCCGCGACCGCGACCCAGCCGGACTTGCCGGTGGGCAGCAACAGCTCGAGGTGCACCGGCAGCGGGCCGCCGGGCCTGAGCGGCGGGCTCGTGCCGAGCACCGGCAGCGCGGTGGCCGCCGTCTTGCCGACGATGGCGCCGCCGCCCGGGCTCGCGGTGAGCGTGATCTCGGCCATCGAGTAGATCCACTCGGCGGGCTGCTCGGGGTCCTCGATCAGCGCGCTGGCGCGCTCGAAGGCCTTGGCGTCGGGGACCGGCAGCGCCGGCCCGCACGCGGTGTTGGCGTCGCGGCCCGGCGCGAAGCTTTTCTCGGCGGCGAGGTCGGCGATGAGCTCCCACTGCGGGCCCAGGTCGGTGTCGCCGTCG
>DATNNN010000222.1:0-14965 GCA_035601815.1 Xanthobacteraceae bacterium
AAGGCCGGCAAGCTCACGCTTCCCGATCCAGCGCGGCCAAGCCATGGCTCGAAGTATTTCGCGCTGGCCATGGGCAAATATGGCGCCGGCGAGCTCAATTATTCGAGCGACATCGATGTGATCGTGCTCTACGACCCGGCGGCGCCCGTTGCCGGCGTCGTCGATGTCGGGATGCTGTTCGTGCGCCTCACCCGGAATCTGGTGCGGCTCCTGCAGGACCGCACCGCCGACGGCTACGTGTTCCGCGTCGATCTGCGGCTGCGTCCCGATCCCGGGTCGACCCAGGTCGCGATCGCTACCGACGCGGCACTCACCTACTACGAGCGCGCCGGCGAGACCTGGGAACGGGCGGCCTTCATCAAGGCGCGCGCGGCGGCCGGCGACGTGAGCGCCGGCGAGAAGTTTCTGAAGGCGGTCTCGCCGTTCGTGTGGCGACGCTACCTCGACCATGCGGCGATCGCCGAAGTCCACGCCATGAAGCGGCAGATTCACGCCTTTCGCGGTCACGGCGAGGTGGCGGTGGAGGGCCACAACATCAAGCTCGGCCGCGGCGGCATCCGCGAGATCGAATTCTTCGTGCAGACCCAGCAGCTCATCGCCGGCGGCCGCGCGCCGCGCCTGCGCGGGCGCGAGACGTTGCCGATGCTGGCCGAGCTCGCCAAGGAGAAATGGATCGACGAACGCGCCCGCGACGAGCTCACCGAAGCCTATGGATTCCTCCGCCGCGTCGAGCATCGCCTGCAGATGGTGGGCGACGAGCAGACGCATACGCTGCCGCAGAACCCCGCGGCACTCGACCGCTTTGCCCGCTTCCTTGGATTGCGCGGGCGCGAGCCGTTTGCCGCGGCGCTGACCCAACATCTCACCCGGGTGCAGGCGCACTACGCGCATCTCTTCGAGGACGCGCCGCCGCTCGCGGCAATCTCCCGCCGCCTGGAGTTTCCCGCCGACGCCGACGACCGCGAGACGCTGGATACGCTTTCCTGCATGGGCTTCCAGCAGCCGCTCGCCGCGAGCGCTTACGTGCGCAACTGGCTCGCCGGCGGGCACCGCTCGCTGCGCCATGACGCGGCGCGCGCCGACTTGGCCGCCGTCATTCCGACGCTCCTCGACGCGCTGGCCCGCACCGGCCATCCGGACGCGGCCATCGTCGCCTGCGACCATTTCTTCGCGGCGCTGCCCGGCGCGGCGCGGCTGTTGGCCGCCATGCGCACGCATCCCGATCTCGTGGAGCTGCTCGCCGTGATTTTTGGCACCGCGCCGCGGCTTGCCGAGATCGTGGCGCAAGCGCCGTCGCTGCTCGACGGCCTGCTCGATCCCGCTTTCTTCGGCGCACCGCCGGGGGAAGCGCAGCTCACCGAGCGCCTCTCGGCACTTCTCGCCGACTCGCCCAATCACGAGGAGCTCCTCGACCGCGCCCGGCGCTTCGGCCGCGAGCACATGGTGCTGATCGGCGTGCGCGTGCTCTCCGGCGCGCTGTCGGCGAGCCAGGCGGGTGAGGCATTCGCGCGGCTCGCCGATGTGCTGATCCGCGCGCTGCATCGCGCCGAGGAGGAGCGCTTCGCCGCCGTGCATGGCCGCGTCAAGGGAGCGGAGTCGGCGGTTGTCGCCTTCGGCAAGCTCGGCGGCCGCGAGATGACGGCCGGCTCCGACCTCGACCTCGTACTGCTCTACGATGCCCATCCGGACGCGTCGGAATCCGACGGTGGCCGGCCGCTTCATGCCGCCACCTACTATGCGCGACTGACGCAGCGGCTGGTGAACGCGCTCACCACGCCGACCAACGCCGGCAAGCTCTACGACGTGGACCTGCGCCTGCGCCCATCGGGCCGCTCGGGCCCGGTCGCCACCTCGCTCGCGAGCTTCGCCATCTACCAGCGCGACGAGGCCTGGACCTGGGAGCACATGGCGCTGACGCGCGCCCGCGTGGTTTCAGCCTCGCCCGCGCTTCGGGCGCGGATCGAGACGCTGATCCGCCAGGTGCTCTGCCGCGCGCGCGATCCGGTGAGGATCGCCCGCGGCGGGCGCGAGATGCGCGGCATGATCGCCAAGGAGAAAGGCGAGGGCGACCGCTGGGACCTCAAGTACGCGGCCGGCGGCCTCATCGACATCGAGTTCGCCGCCCAGTTCCTCGTGCTCGTGCACGCGGCCAAGCACCCGACGATCGTCGAGACCAACACCGTGCGGGTGCTCGAGAAGGCCCAGGCGCTGAACCTGATCAACGCCGCCGACGGCGAGCTCCTGCGCGCGGCGGCGAAGCTCTATCACGACCTGACGCACTTGCTCCGCCTCTGCCTTTCCGGCCGCTTCGATCCGAAGACCGCCGGGCCCGGCTTGCTGGCGTTGTTGGCGCGCGCCGGCGGCTTGCCGGACTTCGCCACGCTCGAAGCGCACCTCGCCGACACGCAGGCGCGGGTGCGGCGCGTCTTCTCGAAAATTCTCGGAAAAGATTGAGTTATTCGGCCGCGATCGCCGTGTGCTCGCCGATCGACCGGTCCGGATGCGGGAAGCGCACGATCACCGTCGTGCCCATGCCTTCGATCGAGCGGATGCGCATGGCGCCGCCATGCAATTCGGCGAGCGACTTGGCGATGGCAAGCCCGAGGCCCGAACCCTGGTGCGTCTTGGTGAAGTGGCTCTCCACCTGCTCGAATGGGCGGCCGAGCTTGCGCAGCGCCACGCGCGGGATGCCGATGCCCGAATCCTCGATCACCAGCATCACCGAGTTGCGCGTGAGCCGGCCGCGCACCGCGACCTTGCCGCCGTCCAGCGTGAACTTGATCGCGTTCGACAGCAGATTCAGCAGGATCTGCTTCAGCGCCCGCCGGTCGCCGCGCATCATGAGGCCCGGCGTCACGTCGGCGTCGAAGGTCAGCTGCTTCTCGTCGGCCTTGAGCGACATCACGCGCATGGCCTCGGCGACGATCTCGTCGAGGCGCACGTCGCTGACGTCGAGCCGGATGCGGCCGGCCTCGATCTTCGACATGTCGAGAATGTCGTTGATCACGTCCAGAAGATACGCGCCGCTGGCGTGGATGTCCTTGCAGTATTCCTCGTAGCGGTCGGAGCCGAGCGCACCGAACATGCCCTGCTCCATGATCTCGGAGAAGCCGATGATGGCGTTCAGCGGCGTGCGCAACTCGTGGCTCATGTTGGCGAGGAACTCGGACTTGGCGCGGTTGGCGAGCTCGGCCCGGTTCTTCTCCTCGGCGTACTTCTGGGCGAGGTCGGCGAGCTGCTGGGCCTGGTATTCCAGCGTCTGCTGCGCCTGGCGCTGATCGGCGATGGTCGCCATCAGGCGCTTTTCGCTTTCCACCAGCCGTTCCTCGTGGCGCTTGATCGCTGTGATGTCGGTACCGACCGAAACGTAGCCGCCGTCCTTGGTGCGCCGCTCGCTGATCTTGAGCCAGCGCCCGTCGCCGAGCTGCGCCTCGAAGGAGTGAACGCCCTCTTCGAGCTTGTCCTCGGGGCGGAGCGGATTGCGGATCACCGGTTGGCGGCCGGCGGCGATCACGTCCTCGTACGGCGTGCCGGGCTGCGTCACGGCCTCGGGCAGCCCGTGCAGTTGCTCGAACTTGGTGTTGCACAGGACGAGGCGGTTGTCGGCGTCCCACAACACGAATGCCTCGGAGATGTTCTCGACCGCGTCGCGCAGCCGCATGTCGGCGGTGGCGGTGCGCGCCGCCAGGCGCTGCTCCTCGGTGATGTCGACGGCGATGCCGATCAGATGCGGGCCGCGGCCGCCTTCCTGGCGCACCAGCTCGCAGCGGGCGCGCAGCCACACCCAGTCGCCGCGCGCGCGGCGCATGCGGAAGGCGCGGTCGATGATGCCGTCCGCGGTATCGGCAAGGCCGGCCGCGATCTCGTAGAGGCTGCCGTCGTCGGGGTGAACCAGCGCGTCCACCTCGCCGAACGACATCAATTCCTCGCGCGGCTCGACGCCGAGGATCTCGAACATGGAGTCGGACCAGTAGATGCGGCCGCGCGCCAGATCCCAATCCCACAGGCCGCAGCGGCCGCGGTTCAGCGCCGTGTCGAAGCGGGTGCGCACCACCTCGTAGATGACGTCGGCCTCGCGCGCGCGGCTCGCCTGCCAGTGGAAAGCGAAGCCGAGGATGAGCAGCACGAAGCCCGTGGTGGTCACGAGGGTGACGGTGAGCGCCGCATCGGTGCGCCAGCGCGCCAGCGCCTCGGCCTTGGGCTGGATCACGGCGATCTGGCCCAGCGGCGCGCGCAGGCTGCGCACGGTGGCGAGCGCGACGTCGCCTTCGAACGGCACTTCCATGACGCCGGCGCGCTCGCCGAGAATCGCGAGCGGCGTGGCGTCGCCGAGAACGGAGGCGAGCGTACCCTCGCGACGCAGCGCCGGGGGCGCGCTCGCGATGATCCTTCCCGACTGGTCGGAAAGGAAGAAGCGGCGCGCCTGGCCAAGCGCCTGCGGCGGCAGGATTCGGGTCAACACCTCGGCGGCATTGGCCGGTACCGGCGCCCCGTCGGCGAGCGCGATGTCGTCGGCAATGGCGCGGGCGAGCAGCGCGATGTTCTTTTCGGCGTCGGCGAGGGTCTCGCGCCGGTGCTCGGCGATCTGCACCGCGGCGCCGACGGCGACCGCGGCGAGGAACGCCACGATCAGGAGCGGCACCACGCGGCGCAGAAACGGCTCGGCGTTCAGCAGGCGCTGATAGGCGGGATGACTGAGCGAGCGGGCGAGACCGCGAACGGTATGGGATTGCAGGGATGCGTTGGCAGCGTGGACACGCGCCATCGCCGGTCTCCTCGAAAAAGCCCCGTCACGTCACCGGATACTGCACCGCTCCGATTCGTACTCATAAGAATCGAAGTTCCGGTAGTTTGTCCAGAGGCTTGGGCGAGTTTTCCGCAGTGCCGCAAAAAGACTCGGCTTTCGCGCGACTGATTCGCCGAATCACCGGGTCTGATTCTCCACCCGATGGCGTTCCGGCGGCTCGGCGTGGCCGATGGCGCGACGCACGTCGGGCCGTTTTTCCTTGAGCTTTCGCTCGAGCGCGTCGACGGCAAGATGCGCAGTATCGATAGGTAGTTCCGCGTCCGCATAGCAGTGGAAGTTGACCACGAGCCCACGCGGCGTCTCGCGCACGCGCACGGCGTGAATGTCGCGAATCGCCCCCCCGGCGTCGGCGAGCGCGCGAATCGTTTGCGCGATTTCGGCCTGCAAAGGCTGGGCGGCGTCGCGCCCGGCGATGCCGCCGGCCTGCTGCGGCTCGATGTGGGTCTCCACCTCGATGTCGGCGCCGAACTCGGCGCGAATCGCCGCTTCCAGCGCGTCGGCGATGGCGTGCGCCTGGGCAAGCGACAGCGTGCCGTCGACCTCCAGATCGAGACTGACCGCGAGCTTGTCCTGCAATTGATGGACCGTCACGTGATGGACGGCGCAGCCCTGGTTGCGCGCGATCACCATGATGCGATCGAGCGCGGTTTCGTCGTTGAGCGCGCGCGGCTCCGTCGCCACCGTCACTTCCGCCTTGGGCAGATCGCGCCGGATCGAGCGCTCGACTTCTTCCTTCAGCGCGGCCACGCGGTCGAGCGGCAGCGTGCGGCTGACCCCGAGCACGAGGTCGACGAACAGCCGGTCGCCCACCTCGCGCGCCCGCACGCGCTCGACCGCGACCACGCCGCCGATGCGGCGCGCAATGCGCGCGATCTGGTCGGCGACGCCGCGCGGCGCGGTGTCGGTCAGCGTGTCGATGGTGCGCCGGCCGAGGCGCCAGCCGGCGACGCAGATGAGGGTGGAGACGGCGAGCGCCGCCGCCGCGTCGGCTAAAGGAAATCCCGCCGCGACACCGCCAAGTCCGACGAGAACGGCGAGCGACGACCACAGGTCGGAGCTGAAATGCAGCGCATCGGCTTCCAGCGCTTGGCTTGAGGTAGCGCTGGCGGTTCGCGACAGGGCGCGAGCGCGAAAGAAGTCCACCAACATCGACGCGGCGATGACGATGAAGGCGGCGGGCGTCGCCTCCACGGCGTGGGGATGCGCGCCCCATAGCCGCTGCACCGCCTCCCACGCCACCACACCGGACAGCAGGAACAGGAGCGCGGTGGCGCCGAGCGCGGCCACGCTCTCGACCTTGCCGTGACCGTAGTGGTGCTCCTCGTCGGCGGGCTTGTCGCCGACGCGCACGGCGAAGTAGGTGATCACCGTCGCGACGAAATCGATCAGCGAATGCGCCGCTTCCGACAGGATGGCGAGCGAGCCGGAGGTGAGGCCGACCGCGGCCTTGGCGATGGTCAATCCCGCCGAGGCCACGATCGAGCCCAGCGCCACCTTTTGCTTTTCGCTTGTCATGGCGCCGTTATCGGGAAACCGGCAGGGGCCGTCAATCAAGCCTTCGCTTCGGCCGGAAGACGGGCAGCTCAATAGCTCCGCGTCCAGCCGCGGATCACCTCGAAGCGCGCGCGGTCGATGCGCGTGCCGGAGTTGATCTCGCGATTGAAGTATTGATACGCGTTGATGCCGTAGATCGTGCGTTCGTTGTCATCTTGCGTATACACGTAGAGCGGCCCGCCGCTCATGCCCGGCGTGTTGTCGCAATCGTAGAACAGCTCGGTGTCCGTCACTTCCTTGATGTCGCAGTATTGCCGCCACATAGTGTGCTTCGGTTTGTCGCCCGGGTAGCCGACGAAGTTGATGCTGTAGAGCGGCATCGGCTCCTTGTAGCCGAAGCCGAGCCAGCCCACCTGCCGGCCGACATCTTCCTGCAGGATGACCATGCCGTAGTCGTAGCCGGGCTCGTGATCGCGCGTCCAACCCTGCACGCTCACGGTGCGCTTCCACGCCACGCGGCCATAGGGACTTTCTTCACCGTTCTGCCCCGGCCAGAAATCCACGTTCTCGTACCACTTGTCGGTTTTGGTGTTGTAGACGCAATGGCCGGCCGTGAGCACGTGCCGCGGGCCCACGAGCGTGCCGCTGCAGCCCGTGCCGAGGTAACCCATGGCGCGGAAGGGAAACACGGTGGTGTCGGTGACGCGCTCGCGGTCGTCGCTGCCCAGCACCTGGCGTTGCTCGCGCGGCGGCCGCGGCCCGCCGCCGCCTTCGCGCGCGCCGGCGCCGATTTTCACGCCGCCGGCGCGGTTCTTCTCGCGCTCAAGCAGGCGGATTCCTTCCAGGATGCGCCGCTGCATCGCGGGCGAAAGCTCGTATTTCTCCACGCGTCCGTCGCGCGTGACCGAGGTCGTGACGAGCGCCCGCTTGATGTCTGCGGCAGAGCGGGGGCCCGCGGCTCTCGGCTTGAGCGGCAATTCGGAGAGCGGAAGCGCCCGCTGCGCGCTATCGAAGACGTTGGCGCGCTCGCCCGGGAGCTTGGCCGCGCGCGTTCCGGGGGTCTCCGCCTGGTCGGGCTTGGTCAGGTCTATCTTGCCGCGCGGTGCCCCGGCCTTGCCGGCGTAGCCGCGTTGCACCTCGGAGGCGCCGGCGGCGACCGCCGTCACGAGCAGGATCGAAAGCGCGAGCCGGAGGGGGCGCGATCTGCGGCACATCGATTTTCTCCTGAGGGGGCAGGGGGAAGCGGCGGGGTCTTGAATCAACATCACGATCGGGCGGCAATTGTGGCGGGGTGTCTAAAATCCGATTCTGCGCCAATAGATTGCGATCTAGGGCTCATGCGCCGCTGGCGATCCGCTCGCGCAGCGCGTCGAGCACCTCGTCCGGCCGCTCGCTCATCAGCATATGGCCGGCGCCCTTGAGGGTGATGACGCGAGCGTTGGGCAGGGCCGCGGCGAGCTCCCTACCGGCGTTGGCGGGAGTCATCAGGTCGCGCTCGCCCAGCACTACGATCGCCGGCACGGTTACCTTTGCCGCTGCGGCGAGCCCGCCGCCATAAGCGGCGCAGGCTGCGAGATCCGTGTACAGGACGCCCGGGCGCGATTGTTCGAGCAGGCGATCGGCGCCGCCGAGCATCCACAAGCCAGGCGCGAGCGAGCCGCCGATGCCCGCCTGGCGGCCGTGGCCCCAGATCACCACCATGTCGATCGCGGCGTGATCGCCGGACTCCGCGGCGTGGAGCAGGTCGGGTGACACGCGCATGGCCGCGGCCGTGCAGATCAGCGCGATGGCGTTCACTTTGTCCGGGTGCCGTGCCGCCGTCTCAAGCGCCACCAGCGAGCCCATGGAGTGCCCGACGATCCGCGCGTCGCGCGCGCCCGCAGTCTTGATCAGCGCCGCCGTCCAGTCCGCCATGGCTCCGATGGACGTGAGCGGCTCGCCACCGGAGCGTCCGTGGCCGGGCAGGTCGGGCGCGAGCACGGCGTGGCCGCGGTGCGCGTACCAGCGCGCGAGCAGAGCCCATACCGTATGATCGAGCCCGGCGCCGTGGAGGAAGACGACCGCGGGCAAGGCCGGATCGAAGTCGCGCCCGCCGGTAGCGATAAAAGTGTCCGTGCCGTTCACCTTGAGCCGCATCGTTCACGCTTTCTGCGAGGCGTGCAGCGCCTGGCCGAGATCGTCGATGATGTCGCTCGCCGCCTCGATGCCGACCGAGAGGCGCACCAATTCTTCGCCCAATCCGGCGGCCTTGAGCTGCGCCGCGTCCATCTGCTGGTGGGTGGTGCTCGCCGGATGGATGACCAGCGTCTTGGCGTCGCCCACGTTGGCGAGATGGCTCGCGAGCTTGAGCGTCTCGATGAACTTGCGGCCGGCGGCGCGGCCGCCCTTGATGCCGCAGCTGACGATCGAGCCCGCGCCCTTGGGCAAGAGCCGCTTGGCGAGCTCGAAATCCGGATGCGATTCCAGCGACGGATGCAGGACCCATTCGATGGCCTTGTTCTTGGTCAGAAAATCGAGCACGGCGGCGGTGTTCTCCATGTGGCGCTGCATGCGCACGGCCAAGGTCTCGATGCCTTGCAAGAGGTAGAAGGAATTGGTGGGTGAAAGGCAGGCGCCGAAATCGCGCAGGCCCTCGGCGCGCGCCCGCATGACGAAGGCCTGCGGGCCAAACTCCTCGCCGAAGACGATGCCGTGATAGCCGGCGTAGGGCTCGGTGATGGGGGGAAATTTCCCCGATGCCTGGAAGTCGAAGCGGCCGCCGTCGATCAGCGCGCCGCCGATGGCGATGCCGTGGCCGCCGATCCATTTCGTGATCGAGTGCATCACGATGTCGGCGCCGAGCTCGATCGGCCGGCTGAGATAGGGCGTCGCGAACGTGTTGTCGATGAGCAAGGGAATTCCGGCAGCGTGGGCGATCGCCGCCACCTTCGGGATGTCCAGCACCTCGAGGCCCGGATTGCCGATGGTCTCGGCGATGACGAGCCGGGTGTTGGGGCGGACGGCGGCGCGGAAGCCTTCGAGGTCGCGCGGCTTGACGAAGGTCGTGGCGATGCCGAAGCGCGGCAGCGTGTGGGTGAGCAGATTGATCGTGCCGCCATAGAGCGAGGCGGAGGAAACGATGTGATCGCCCGCGCCCATGAGCGTCGCGATCCCGAGATGCATCGCCGCCATGCCGCTCGCGGTGCACACCGCGCCGACGCCATTTTCTAGCGCTGCGAGCCGCTCTTCCAGAACCGCCGTCGTGGGATTGGAGATGCGGGTGTAGATGTGACCGGCGCGCTCCAGGTTGAACAAGGCGGCCGCATGGTCGGCGTCCTGAAAGACGTAGGACGTGGTCTGGTAGATGGGAACCGCGCGCGCCCCCGTGACGGGATCCGGATGCTGACCGGCGTGCAGGCTCAAGGTCTCGAAGGCCGGGGGCTTGGGTCCGGGCATGATCTCCTCGCGAAGTTCCGCGGCATCTTGCGGGGCGGCGGCACCGGTTGCAACGTGGCTACGCGCTTGAAACCCCGCCGCCGGACGCCAGTTGTACGAACATCCACCCCATGCTTTGTCTCGCCGAATGTCAGCAGCAAGAACGCCAATGAGGGAGAGGCGATACCTCTTCTCCGTGGCCCCCATGATGGAGTGGACGGACCGGCACTGCCGGTTCTTCCACCGACTGCTCACGCGCCGCGCGCTGCTCTACACCGAGATGCTGACCACCGGCGCGATCCTGCACGGCGACCGCAGCCGCCTCTTGGGCTTCGATCCGGTCGAGCGTCCGGTGGCGCTGCAGATCGGCGGCTGCGACCCGCGCGAGCTTGCGGCATCCGCCCGCATCGGCGCCGACCTCGGCTACGACGAGATCAACCTCAACGTCGGCTGTCCGTCCGACCGGGTGCAGGACGGCCGCTTCGGCGCCTGTCTGATGGCGGAGCCCGCGCGCGTTGCGGACGGCGTGGCCGCCATGAAGGCGGCGGTTGCAATTCCGATCACGGTCAAGTGCCGCATCGGCATCGACGACCAGGACCCCGAGGAATCCCTCGACCGCATCGCCGACGCGGTGATTTCGGCCGGCGCCGACGCGCTCATCGTGCACGCACGCAAGGCATGGCTGAAGGGTCTGAGCCCACGCGAGAATCGCGACGTGCCGCCGCTCGACCATGACCGCGTCTATCGTCTGAAGGCGCGGCTCGCCGATATTCCGGTCATCATCAACGGCGGCATCGGCACGCTCGAGGAATGCTCCCGGCATCTCGCCAAGGTCGACGGCGTGATGATGGGCCGCGCCGCCTACGAGCATCCGGCGATGCTCATGGAAGTCGATCGCCTTCTGTTCGACGCGCCGGCGCCGCTCACGCGCCCCCACGACGCGATCGAGGCGCTCGCTCCTTATGTGGAGCGCGAGCTCGCGCACGGCGTCCGCCTGCACGGCATCACGCGCCACATCCTCGGTCTGTTCAACGGCATGCCCGGCGCGCGCGCCTTCCGCCGGCATCTGGCGACCGAAGCGGTGAAGCCCGGCGCCGGCATCGCAGTGTTGCGCGCGGCGGCGGCCAAGGTGCTGGACACCCGCGCTGATTTCGCGCACACCGCCGCAGCTTGACCGCCTCCCGCAACGTTTTTCCGGAACCGAGATGATCCCGGGCCTGCCCATGGGCGAGCTCATCGGGCTCGCCGTCGCGATCCTCGTTGCCGGCGCGGTGGCGGGGTTGCTCGCCGGGCTGCTTGGCATCGGCGGCGCCGCCATCATCGTGCCGGTGCTCTACGAGCTGTTCCGCCTGCTCGGCGTGCCTGACGAGGTGCGCATGCAGCTTTGCGTCGGCACCTCGCTCGCCTTCATCGCGCCGACCTCGATCCGCTCGTACCTGGCGCACCGCGCCCGGGGCGCGGTCCGCACCGATATCCTGCAGCTGTGGGCGGCGCCGATCGTCATCGGCGTCATCATCGGCGCCGTGATCGCTCACTTTGCGCCCGGCGCGTTTTTCAAGCTCGTGTTCGTCGTTGGCGGCGGGCTGATGTCGATCAAGCTCCTGTTCGGCCGCGAGCACTGGCGGTTCGGCCAGGAGCTGCCTGGCAAGCCCACCACCGTCGCCATCGGGTTCCTCATCGGCCTTTTTTCATCGCTCATGGGCGTCGGCGGCGGCGCCTTCGGTACCATGTTTCTCACCCTTTATGGCCTGAGCATTCACGCGGCGATCGCCACCACATCGGGCCTCGGCGTCCTGATCTCGATCCCGGGCGCGGTCGGATACATGATCGCGGGCTGGCCGCAGCAGGCGCTGCTGCCGCCGTTCTCCGTCGGCTACGTCTCGTTTCTGGCGCTCGCCCTGTTCGCGCCGGCGAGCGTGCTGGCCGCGCCCTATGGCGCGCGCCTCAGTCACCGGCTCTCGCGGCGCACTCTGGAGATCGCCTTCGGCGTCTTTCTGCTGTTGGTTTCGATCCGCTTCCTCATCAGCCTGATCGTTTAGGGCACCGGCTTCGCCCGCATCACCAGGCGGCTGCCGCGGATCTCCACCGACTCCAGGCGGTTGAGGAAGCTCATGCCGAGGAGGCTCGTCTTGAGGTCGCCCGGCGCCGACACCAGCGCCGGCACCCGGCGCTCGACGATGCCGCCGACCGCCACGCTGTCGAGGATAACCGCGGCGGCGCGGCCGCGACCGTTTGCGGTTTCGATCGTCACGTCGAACTTGAGGAGATCCACCGGCAGGCCCGCGGCCCTTGCCGCGTCGGGCGTCAGCACGACGCTGGTGGCGCCGGTGTCGACGAGCATGGTGAAGCGGGCACCGTTGATCTCGGCGCGCACCGAGAAGTCGCCGTCGCGCGCCCGCGCGATTTCGACCGCGCGGCCCGCCGACATGGGTCGCCCCGGCACGAGCTCGCCGAGCACGCGCTCGCCCACCATCTGTATCTCGCCGCGGAAGGTGTAGCCGAGCATCAAGAGCCCGGCGATGCAGATCCAGAACACCGCGGCGCGGATCGCATCGCCGAGCCGGTGGTAGAGCACACTCACCACCGCGCCCATCACCATGAAGATGAGGACCACGCCGGCGACCAGGCTCGCGAAGGTGTCGAGGCCGAAGCCGAGCACCGTGCCCTGCTCATGGCGGAGCGCCAGCGCCAGCACTGCGAGGCCGAGCGCGGCGACGACGATCCACAGCAGGCGATCGGAGCGCATCGGCAGCTTCACGGCGAGCGGGCGAACACGAGCACGGCGACGAGGAAGGCGATTTCCGCCGCTTGCGCGGCCGCACCGGCGAGTGGGCCCTCGTCGTCGCGCGAAAGGCGCGGTGCGAGCGCCATGACACCGGCAGCGGCGGCGACCGCGGCGGCGATGCCGGCTGCCGCCGCGCCGATGCCGTAGGTGGGGAGTACGGCGGCGGCGGCGATCGCGAGCGCCGCGAGCGCGAGCCTCTGGAAGGCGCCGAAGCCGCCGCTTTCGCCGGTTGATTGCGACGCAAAGTCGGGCGTGAGCGCGAGCGCCGCAGCGCGCGACACGGCGCAAGCGGCAATGAGCGCCAGCGCCGCGTGCAGCGAGCCGAAGGCGACGAGCCCGTCGAGAGCGCCGATACGCATGACGAGCGCCAGCACCAGCGCCACCACGGCGGACATGGAGAGCGCATCGTCGGTCGCCCGGGTCGGGTCCGCGAGCCGCTCGGCGGTTCGCGCGAGCGAGCGTTCCGGCAGGGCGCCGGTGACGGCCACCAGCACCGCCACGGCGAGCGTGGCCGTGAGAAGCGGCGGCAGGCGCAGCCCGCCCGCGGCGATCAGCGCGATCGCACCTGCCGCGCCGAGGGCCGCGCCCGCGACCGGCACGAGGTGCGCGGTCGCGGCGCGATCAGGCGCCTGCGCCGAATCCTCGCCGGCAAGCGGCGGGATCGGCAGCGCGCTGTAGACGCGTAGCCACGCAAGCGTGTCGTGGACGAGGGAGGCCATGGTCTCCTCCAATGCTGCCGGCGCGGGAAACCGATTCGCGCCCGCCGCCTGAAATTAGCGCCCGAGCGCCGGCACCGCCAACGCCTCAGATCGGCATACGGGCCGCATGTTCGTCGTAGACGTGGGGCTGTAGCGGCGTGTCGTCGGTGACCGGCGGCAGCGCGGTCATTACCCGCTCCGCCGGGAAGGTGACCACCACCTCGGTGCCCTCGCGCAGCTTGGATTTCAGCGTGAACGTGCCGCCGTGCAGCTCGATCAGGCCTTTGACGATGGGCAGCCCGAGGCCGGCGCCTTGCTCCGCGCTTTTGATGGCGTTCGAGCCCTGGCCGAACGAGGCCATGACGATCGGAATCTCGTCCTCGGGAATGCCGGTGCCGGTGTCGCGCACGCTCAGGTACTGGCCGCCCGAGGCGGTCCAGCCCACCTTGATGCGGATCTCGCCGCCCTGCGGCGTGAACTTGATGGCGTTGGACAGGAGGTTGAGGCAAATCTGCCGGGCGGCGCGCTCGTCCGCCCAGATTTTCGGGAGATTGGACTCGACCCGCTCGATGATGGTGATGCCGCGGTTGGTGGCGCGCAGCTTCACCAGGCGGTGGCAGTCTTCGGTGACGTGGGCGAGGTTGACCGGCTCCTCGTTCAGCTCGTAACGGCCGGCCTCGATGCGCGAGAGATCGAGGATCTCGTTGATGAGGTTGAGGAGGTGCTGGCCCGACGAATGAATGTCGCCGGCATACTCGCGATAGGTGAGGATTTGTTCCGCGCTAAGCATGTCGCCCTTCATCACCTCGGAAAATCCGAGGATGGCGTTGAGCGGCGTGCGCAGCTCGTGGCTCATCTGGGCGAGGAAGCGCGATTTGGCGAGGTTGGCGGCCTCCGCGCGCCGCGCCGCTTCGTCGGACTTGGCCTTTGCCTGCTCGAGCTCGCCGATCAGCGCGTCGAGCTGGCCGCGCGCCTCGAGCGCGGAGAGCGCGGCGGCGTGCAGCCGCCGCGCCACCATGACGAAGTACGCCTCGGCGCCGATGGTAAGGGCGGCGAGCACGAGATCCTGCGGCGTGCCGCGCAGGAGATAATGCATGGCGACGACGCCCGCGACCGGCATGGTCGCCGCATAGACCGCGGCCGGCACGCTCGCCGCCAGCATGCAGAACACGGCGATGACCAGGAGCATGGCGAACAGCGAGAAGTCGCCCGATCCCTGCACGCCGATGGTGACGAGCTCGTTGATGTTCAGCACCCAGGCGATGCCGAACACGAAATCGAACAGGACGAAGAGAATGCGATAGCGCCGTAGCGTCGGCGGGTCCGCGGGTTCCACCAGGAAGCGGCGGCAGGCCGCGACGTTGAGCGAATGCACGAGCAGTGCGATCGCCGTCCACAACAGCGCCGAGCGTCCGCCGGTCCACAGGCTGGTGACGCCACCGACCATCGCCACTAGCAAGAACAGCGCCAGCGACGAGCCGGTGCGGTGCTCGGCATAGAGGCGCAAGAGCTCGTGGTCGAAGGCGGGCCTTACTCCGGAGACGGAGGTGAGCTGATCGCGGGCATCGCGTACACTGCGAGCGAGCAGCAGGCGCCGCTCATGCGCCGCGCGCGCGGCTTCGGCCGCCCGCTCATCCCCGCGGGCCAGGTACTCACGCATCACCACTGGAATTTTCTTTCGTCCCGGTCGCTCGCCAAGGCGGACGATCGCCCCGAATGGTTAAGGGCGGCCTGAAGGACATGGTTAAGAAAAGCTCAATGCGGCTC
>DATNNN010000223.1:0-2173 GCA_035601815.1 Xanthobacteraceae bacterium
ACGATCCTAGCGGTGCCGCCGGTCATCACGCTGATCCAGGCGGATCTCAATCTGTCGGGCACCGAGATCGGCATCCTCAACGGCCTGCCGGTGGTGTTGTTCGCCGCGGTGGCGCTGCCCGGCGCGCTGCTCATCGCTCGCTTCGGCGCCTTGACCACGCTCGTCGTGGGATTGCTCGTCACCGGCGTCGGTTCGGTGTTGCGCGGCGCGAGCGGTTCGGTGGTAATCCTTTTTGCCACCACCATCCTCACCGGCGCCGGTGTCGCGCTGATGCAGCCGGCGATGCCCCCGATGGTGCGGCAATGGTTGCCCAGCCGAATCGGCTTCGGCACGGCGGTCTACACCAATGGCCTCCTCGTCGGCGAGACGCTGCCGGTGGCGTTGACCCTCCCGCTTCTCCTGCCGCTTCTCGGCGGCTGGGGATGGGGCTTCGCGGCTTGGGGCGCGCCGTGCATCCTGATTGCGCTTGCGCTCCTGTTCTTCGCCCCGCGTACCGAGAAGAGCGCAGCCGTGGCGTCGGCGCCCGCACGCTGGTGGCCCGACTGGCGCGACGGCCTGATCTGGCGGCTCTCCTTCCTGCTCGGCGCCGTCAACGCCATGTATTTCTGCACCAACGCCTTCCTGCCCGGCTATCTCACCAGCCAAGCCCGCGCCGACCTCATCAGCCCGGCGCTCACCGCGCTCAACACGGGCCAGCTTCCCGCCTCGTTCCTACTGCTCGCGATCGCGAGTCGGCTCGAGCGCCGCGCCTGGCCGTTCGTGCTGATGGGCGTCTTGTCCATCGGCAGCGTGGTCGGGATGGTGCTGACGGCGAGCGCCTGGACCGTGTTCTTCGCGGCGGTGCTCGGCTTCGCCGCCGCCGCGGTGCTGGCGCTGGCACTCGCGCTGCCGCCGCTTCTCTACGCGCCGGCCGATGTGCCGCGCACCTCGGCCGCCATGTTCACCATCAGCTACGGCGGCGCCATGGTGATCTCGGTCGTCGCAGGCGCCGCGTGGGACGTCACGGGATCGGCTGCGTTCGCGTTCCTGCCGATCGCGCTCGCGGGACTACCGTTGGTCCTGATCGCGCCGATGATCGATCTCAGCCGGCGGTCTGGAACGGCCGGCTGAGGAAGCGCGAGCCTTTCAGTCCATACCGCCACGGCTTCTCGGCGGCCTTGGTGATGCCGATGCGCGGGCCGCGCACGATCACCACTTTTGCCGCCTGCGCGAAAAGCTCAAACGGCGGCTCGTCGAGGGCGACGCCATTGTGGGCGCCGGTGATGCTGAGCGCTTGAGCCAGCCGTCCGGGGCCGGAGCAAAGTAGCTGCTCGTCCTTTACGCCGCGCCGCCGGCGCATGGCCGCCAAGCCTTCCGTCGGCTCCAGTGCACGGATCAGCACCGCGCTGGCGCTGCCTTCCTCCTCACACACGAAATTCAGGCACCAGTGGATGCCGTAAGAGCGGTAGACGTAGGCGAAGCCCGGTGGCCCGAACATCACCTGGTTTCGTTCGGTGCGTCCGCCATAGGAATGGGCGGCGGGATCCGTGTGGTGATAGGCCTCGACTTCGACAATGCGTCCGCCCGCGCTCTTGAACAGAAGCGTTGCGCCGATGAGATCACGCGCCACCTGATGGACGCTGCGGACGAAGAAACGCCGGCCGAGAATCCGCCCTCTTTGTTGTCGCAAGCCGGCCCCCTGAACCGAAATGGGATAGTGGGCGAGTCCGCGCCTTTTCACTGTGGCGACTCCGCCACACCTTCAAGACTTTGCAAACCTAAAGGGTTTGCGGGCGGTCGACGCCGCGTTCCCGCCATAAACGAACCCGACCTAACCCTCGAACGCCCCAGTCAGCGCAAGAGCTTTCAGAAGAAGCCCTGGGACTGCAGCGGGCGGCGAGCAGGCCAACATGGACGCGCGGACCTTCGATAAGTCGAAACTGCCCAGCCGGCATGTGACGGAGGGCCCTGAGCGGGCGCCGCACCGTTCCTATTACTATGCGATGGGGCTCACCACCGCGCAGATTCATCAACCCTTCGTGGGGGTTGCGAGCTGCTGGAACGAGGCCGCGCCCTGCAACATCTCGCTCATGCGCCAGGCCCAGGCCGCGAAGAAAGGCGTCGCCGCCGCCGGCGGCACGCCGCGCGAGTTCTGCACCATCACCGTCACCGACGGCATCGCCATGGGTCACGA
>DATNNN010000224.1:0-7645 GCA_035601815.1 Xanthobacteraceae bacterium
GGTGAGCACCACGAGGCTCTCGCCCGCCTCCGCCTCGCGATCGGTGACGTGGGCGAGGAAGCTGTCGTCGCGGTAGGTCCACAGCAGCGAGTCGAGCGCATCGAGGCGCTCGTCGGACGCCGCCTGCACCACGCAGCGCCAACCGCGCTCGATGCACTTCTCGATCAGTTGCGGCAGCGCTTTCTCCAGCGGCTGGCGCTGCAGGTGATAGAAGTGGACCTCGGTCATGGCCCTTTAGCGCACGAGTCCCATGCGCTGTCGATCAAGGGCTTCCTCCTCGGCGATGTGCTTGTCGGCAAGCCGGTTCCGGCAAAGGTTGTAGAAATCGGTGCCCGGCTGGGCGCCTTGGCGCTGGCACTCGGCGGCGTCGGCGCGATCCCAGGCCGCCTGCTTGGCCTTCTGGTCCTTGGTGAAGGCGACCTCGTATTGCTCACGGATATCGGCGGTGCAGCCGGCAATCAGCAGGGAGGTGAAAAGCAGCGCGATCGCGGTTCTCATGGTCACCTCTCGTAGTGTTCCTGGACCAGGCGGTCCAACAGCCGCACGCCCCAGCCCGGACCCCAGCTCGTGTTGATCTCCGACGGCGGCGGCCCCATGCCGGTGCCGGCGATGTCGAGGTGCGCCCACGGGGTCTTATCCACGTAGCGCTGGATGAACTGGGCGCCCGTCGTGGCGCCGGCGTGGCGGCCGTTGCCGACGTTCTTCATGTCGGCGAACTTGGAATCGATCATCTTGTCGTACTCGGGCCCGAGCGGCATGCGCCATACCCGCTCGCCGGTCTCCTCGCCTGCCTCGATCAGGCGCTTGGCGAGCTTGTCGTCGTTGGAGAAGAGCCCGGCGTACTCCTGGCCGAGCGCCACCAGAATGGCGCCGGTGAGCGTCGCGAGATCGATCATGAACTTCGGCTGGTAGCGGTCCTTGACCAGCGTCACCACGTCGGCGAGCACAAGGCGGCCTTCGGCGTCGGTATTGATCACCTCGATGGTCTGGCCCGAGAGAGACTTCACGATGTCGCCCGGCCGCTGTGCATAGCCGGACGGCATGTTCTCGGTGAGGCCGATGGCGCCCACTACGTTCGCGCGCGCTTTGCGCGCGGCGAGCGCGTGCATCAGCCCGACCACGCAGGCGGCGCCCGCCATGTCACCCTTCATGTCCTCCATGCTCGCCGCCGGCTTGATCGAGATGCCGCCGGTGTCGAAGCACACGCCCTTGCCGATGAAGGCCACGGGCGGCTCGTTCTTCTTGCCGCCGTTCCAGCGCATGATCACCACGCGCGATTCCTGCGGCGAGCCCTGGCCGACGCCGAGGATCGCGCCCATGCCGAGCTTCGTCATGGCCTTCACGTCGAGCACCTCGACGCCGACGCCGAGCTTCTTCAGCGTCGACGCGCGGCGGGCGAACTCCACCGGATAGAGCACGTTTGCCGGCTCGTTGATCAGGTCGCGGGCGATCAGCACGCCGTCGGCGAGGCCGGTGCGTTCCGCCCACGCCGTGCGCGCAGCGGAAAGATCGGCGGTGGCGATGGTGACCGCGGCCTTGACCGGGGCATCCTTGTCTTTGTCGTCGCCTTCCTTGCGCTTGGTCTTGTAGCGATCGAACCTGTAGGCGCGGAGCCGCATGCCGAGCGCGAAATCGGCGGCGTCGCGGCCGGACACCTTGCCGTCGGGGAGCTCCAGGAGAACCGTGACGGCCTTGGCGGAGGCCGGCACCTTGCCCATGACGGCGCCGCCGGCCTTGAGGAAGCTCGTGGGCTTGCGCTCCTTCTTGCGGCCGCCGCCTACCACGATCAGCCGTTCGGCCTTGAGGCCGCCGGGCGCCACGATCTCGAGCGCCTTGCCCGCCTTGCCCTTGAAGCCCTCGGCCTTGGCGGCGCGGGCCACCAGGTCGCCCGCCGGCGCAAGCGCGCGCTTCGTCACCGGACCGAACCCCAGCTCGTCGTCGGTCAGCACCACCAGGACCCCGCCATCAGCCGGCTTCAGGTCGGTGAAGGCGATCTTGGGGCTTTCGGCCATGGGAATCGGGCTCCTGATCAAGGGTTTCCGCTGTCTTATCGCATCGCGGCGTCGCCTGCGAGCGCCGGAACCCCGCCTTCCCGGCCCCATTATGGCCATACGGACAGGGCCCAAAGGGCCTGGCGGGGAAGGCGCGACCCCCGAAGAGGCCGGCGCCTGACGGAACGGATGGGACGGATCGCACGCTACATCCTGGCGACGGCCGGCGGTGCGTTCATCGCGGCGCTCGCAACGCTCGTCGCCATGGTGTGGGTGACGCAGGTGCTGCGCCGTTTCGACCTCCTCACCGCCCAGGGCCAGACCATCGTCGTGTTCTTCAAGGTCACCGGCCTGGCGCTGCCCATGCTGATGCTGGTGATCGCCCCGATCGCGCTGTTCATCGCCGTCGGCTACACGCTGAACAAGCTGAATAGCGATTCCGAGCTCGTGGTGATGTCGGCGGCGGGCCTCGGGCCGTGGCAGATCTTCTGGCCGCTCGCCGCGCTCACGCTCGCGGTATCGGCGATCTCGGTCGCGATCAGCACCGATATCGGCCCGCTCACCATGCGCAAGCTGCGCGACCAGATCGCGCTGGTGAACGCCGACATCGTCACCAACGTGGCGGTGCCGGGACGCTTCACCACCATCGAGAAGGGGCTCACCTTCCACGTCCGCGAACGCGCGCAGGGCGGCATCCTGCTCGGCATCTTCGTCCACGACGCCCGCGAGCCGGCCAACCCCATCACCTATCTCGCCGAGCGCGGGCGCATCATCAGCTTGCCCGCCGGACTGTTTCTCGTGCTCGAGCAGGGCTCGCTGTTGCGCGGCGCCGGCAAGAACTCGAACATGGTCGAGTTCGAGCGTTACGGGTTCGACCTTTCGCAGTTCACGCACAACGCAAATCAGGCCACCTACCGGCCAAGCGACAGGGCGCTCGTCGACCTGATCTCGCCGCCGCCCGACGATCCGCTCTACAAGCAGGACCCCGGCCGCTTCCGCATCGAGCTGCACAAGCGCCTGTCGGCGCCGCTCTACCCGTTCGCCGCCTTCATCATCGCCTTCGCCTTCCTCGGCGCGCCCTGCACCACGCGGCAGAGCCGCGGCCTTGCCATCGCCGGCGCGGTCGCCGCCTTTTCCGCGGTCGAGCTTCTCGGCTTCGGCACGTCGGGTTTCGCGGCACGCACGGTGTTCGCCGAGCCCCTTCCCTATCTGATCCCGCTCGCCGCGATCGTGATCGGGCTCGCCGCCATCGCCGGATACATCGAGGCAAGGGTGCCGCCGTCGCTGCAGCGTATCGCCGACGCCGTGGTGGCACGGCTCGAACGCCTGCAGACGGCCTGAGGAGCAGCCCTTGGTCACATTCGGTATGCTCGGGCGTTACTTTGGCCGCCGCTTCCTCGGCGCCGTCGGGGCCGTGTTCCTCCTCTGCGTCGGGCTCATCGCCATCGTCGACTTCTTCGAGATGACGCGGCGCCTCAGCGACCGGCCCGGCACCTCGATCGAGGACGTGGCGCTCCTGGTGTTCCTGCGGCTCCCCTCCTTCACCGAGCAGATGCTGCCGTTCGCCGTCCTGATCGGCGCCATGGCCACCTTCCTCAACCTGTCGCGGCGCCATGAGCTCGTGGTGGCGCGCACCGCCGGCATCTCGGTGTGGCAATTCTCGGGGTCCACCGCCTTTCTCGCGCTCGCCATCGGGGTCCTCGCCACCACGGTCTACAACCCGCTGTCGGCGGCGATGAAGGAACGCGCCGACCGCATCGAGGCGACGCTGTTCCGCGACCGCGCCACCTTCATGCGGTCGAGCGCGGACGGGGTGTGGGTGCGCCAGCAGAGCGTCGACGGCCAGGCCATCATCCAGGCCCAGGCGAGCTCCGAGCAGGGCCGCGCGCTGACCAACGTGCGGGTGTTCTCCTTCGACAAGAACGGCGAGTTCGTGGCCCGCGCCGAGGCCCGTTCGGCCCGGCTCGAGCCCGGCCAATGGGTGCTTTCGCAGGCCCGCGTCCAGGGCGCCACTACCGAGCCGCGCGACTACGATACCTACCCCATCGCCACCAACCTCACCCCGGAGCAGGTACAGGGCGCGCTCGCGAGCCCCGATTCGCTGTCGTTCTGGGACCTGCCCATGGTGATTTCCCTCACCGAGCGGGCCGGACTCAAGGCCGATCATTACCGGCTGAAGTTCCAGGCCCTGTTAGCGCGGCCGTTACTCTTGGTCGCCATGGTGGCAATCGCCGCCGCCGTCAGCCTGCGCGTGTTCCGGCTGGGCGGGGTCGGCAAGATGATTCTCGGTGGCGTGCTTGCTGGCTTTCTGCTTTATGTTTCGACCAAGCTGGCCGAGGAGCTCGGCGAGGGCGGCATTCTTTATCCCGCTGTCGCCGCGTGGTTTCCCGTTATCCTCGGCGCGCTTACAGGGTGTCTGGTTCTTTTGTACCAGGAGGACGGTTGATGGTCCCGCGTAGGACCGCCCTCTCCCAGCGCGCTAACCGTTCGTCCGTGCGCATCATCCTGCGCGCGGCGTTTTGCCTATGGGCGGGCCTCGTGTTGGCGCTGCCGGCGAGCGCGCAATCGGTCAAATCCAAGGGCACCGCCGGCGAGAAGTTCGCCACGCGCCTGGCCAAGCCCGGCGGCAAGATGCTCGTGCAGGCCGACCAGATGGTCTACGACTACCAGCGCGACATGGTCGCGGTCGTCGGCCACGTGCAGATCTACTACGACGAGGCGGTGCTGGAAGCCGACCGCGTCACCTACAACCGCAAGACCGATCGCCTGCACGCGCAAGGCAACGTCCGCTACAAGGCCAAGGACGGCAACGTCTTCTACGGCGAGACCATGGACGTCACCCGCGACTTCCGCGAGGGTTTCGTCAACGCTCTTCTGGTCGAGACGCCGGACAAAACCCGCTTCGCCGCCTCCACGGCGGAGCGCATGGGCGGCAACACCACCGTGTTCCGCTCCGGCGTCTACACCGCCTGCGAAGCATGCAAGGAAGACCCGAAGCGGCCGCTGCTATGGCAGGTCAAGGCGGTGCGCATCATCCACAACGAAACCGAGCGCATCATCTACTACCAGGATGCCCAGATCGAGTTTTTCGGCATCCCGATGGCCTATCTGCCGTTCTTCTATCACCCCGATCCGACGGTGAAGCGGCAGTCGGGCTTCCTGCCGCCCAACTACTACTCGTCGAGCCGCACCGGATTCGGCGTCGAGGTCCCGTATTTCTGGGCGCTGGCGCCGGATTACGACGCGACGCTCTCGCTGACGCCGCTGTCGCAGCAGGGCGCTCTGGTCAGCGGCGAATTTCGGCAACGCCTCATCAACGGCGCCTACTCGGTGCGCGCCGCGGGCATCTACCAGCTCGACAAGAACCAGTTCCTCATCGGCGCCACCCCGCTGACCGGCTATCGCAACTGGCGCGGCGCCATCGAATCCTCGGGCCAGTTCTTCTTCAACTCGCGATGGAGCTGGGGCTGGGACGTGTCGCTCCTGTCCGATCGAACCTTCCTCAACGACTACGCAATCGGCCGCACGATTCTCCCGGAGAAGATCTCGCAGGTCTATCTCGTCGGTCAGGGCGACCGCAGCTATTTCGACCTGCGCGCCATGATATTCACCGGCTTCTCGGAAGCCGACCGCAACAACGAGCTGCCGATCGTGCATCCCTCGCTCGACTATTCCTATATCGGCAAAAAGCCGATCGCCGGCGGCGAGTGGCGGCTGAACGTCAACTTCACGAGCCTCTCGCGCCAAGAGGCGGAGTTCAACCCCACCAACGCCACCGCGCTGATGAACAACTGGTGCGACAGCCGCGCGGTGGTCGCCGCCACCAACCCCGGCAACTGCCTAATCCGCGGCATCCCCGGCGACTATACCCGGCTCTCCACCGAGCTGACCTGGAAGCGCACCATGGTGGCGAGCTGGGGCCAGACCTTCATGCCGTTCGTTTCGTTGCGCGGCGACGCCGCCAGCCGCGGCATCGCGGCCGATCCCGGCGTCAGCAATTTCATCGTGCCCGACCGGGAGTCGCTGGTACGCGCGATGCCGGCCGTCGGCGTCGAGACCCGCTACCCGTTCATCTCGGTGCACGGCTGGGGAACACAGGTGATCGAGCCGATCGTGCAGTTCATCGCGCGGCCGAACGAGACCCGCATCGGCAAGTTCCCCAACGAGGATTCGCAGAGCATGGTGTTCGACGACACCAATCTGTTCGCCATCAACAAGTACGGCGGCTTCGACCGGGTGGAAGGCGGCGGCCGGCTCAACGCGGGCATCCAGTACACCGCCAACTTGAACCGCTATGGCCTCGTCAACGTGCTGGTTGGCCAATCGTACCACCTGTTCGGCTTGAACTCGTTCGCGGTCGCCGACAACACCAACACTGGGCTGCAATCGGGCCTCGACACGCAGGTGTCGGATTATGTGGGGAGAATCTATTTCCAGCCGACCGGAAACCTCTCTATCACCACGCGCGCGCGCTTCGACAAGGACACGCTGGAAGTTCGCCGCTTCGAGATCGAGACGCGCACGACCTGGGAGCGACTGGCGCTGGCGACGATCTACGGCCTTTACGACGCCCAGCCGCTCATCGGCTTCCTCGACCCGCGCGAATCGATCTACCAGACAGCGGCCTATCGCTTCACCAAATACTGG
Source organism: Xanthobacteraceae bacterium (assembly GCA_035601815.1). GTDB lineage: Bacteria > Pseudomonadota > Alphaproteobacteria > Rhizobiales > Xanthobacteraceae > DATNNN01. The sequence continues at coordinate 6,639 of DATNNN010000224.1, forward strand.
AGCGCCAACGGCGGCGTGCGCTACGACCTGCAGAACAGCCACTTCGACCTGATCACGGCCGGTATCAGCTACGCCGACGAGTGCTTCACGCTCGCCGCCCAATACGCGATCGACTACACCCAGGTGATTAACGGCGTGCCGACCCACAAGTTCATGCTGCGCATCAATCTGCGCACGCTGGGCGAGGAAACCTTCCAAACCACCTACGGCACCGGTCCGGTGGCCACCGCGCCCGGCGCCCTCAACTGATGCCGCCGGTCCCATTGCCGCCACAAGGCTCCGCCAGTGCTACCGTGACCCGCGGGTATCGGACTCGGGGGCAGCCAATAGACGAGCCGCGCATGCGCCTCGCGTCGCCTTTCGCGCTCATGCTCCTTCTCACCGCGCTGTTGGCCGCGGGCGGTCCGGCGTCGGCGCAGAACGTGGTTGCCATGGTCAACGGCGAACCGATCACCGGCCACGACCTCGCCAGCCGCACGAAGCTCTTCCAGGGCGGCAACCAGAAGCCGCCGCCGCGCGAGCAAGTGCTCGAGGAGCTAATCAACGAGAAGATCAAGATCCAGCACGGCAAGCGCAACGACGTCAAGATAACCGACGTCGACGTCGAGCGGGCATTCGCGACGATGGCGCAACGCTCGAACCGCAGCGCCGCCGTGTTCACCGCGGCCCTGCAGCAGTCCGGCATCGATCCCAACACGCTGAAGCAGCGCTTGCGCGCCGAGCTGACGTGGCGCCAAGTGCTGCAGGCCACGGCACCCGGCGTGTTCCAGGTGCGCGACGCCGACGTGGTGGCGATCCTCACCGCGCGCGGCGAGCAGCCGCAGACCACCGCCGTGCAGTATTCGCTGCGCCAGATCGTCTTCGTGGTGGCGAAGGGCACGCCCGACGCGGCCAAGGCCGCCCGCCAGAAGGAGGCGGAGGGGCTGCGCGCACGCTTCACCAGCTGCGAGGAAGGCGTGCAGATCGCCCGCGAATACCGCGAGGTGGTGATCAAGGACCCGGTGCGG
>DATNNN010000225.1:0-11874 GCA_035601815.1 Xanthobacteraceae bacterium
CTATACGGCGCAGCGTTCCCCGGTAGCTCAGTGGTAGAGCAACCGGCTGTTAACCGGTTGGTCGCTGGTTCGAATCCGGCCCGGGGAGCCATTTCCATTTTTGCTATTTGATTTTCCATCTCTTTTTGCCCGAATTGGCTACCTTCTCGTCTGGTGAGCCACTCAGCGTTCTCCTTTTCGACCGTCGTCAGTGAAGGTCGCCTAGCGGCCATCCTCCGGCGTCGGGATCCGAAGGCTCGCGTCCACTGTAAGATCATATGGGATCTAAAAGGCGCCGTCCGCTATGCCTCGAAGTCGCTCCTCGGCACCTCGAGCTAGAGAAATACGTCATCCTGATGCCACAGAGCGCGGCCGAGGCTGCAACCCATCGAGAAGCGCTGGGTAAAAACTGGATTGACGACAGTTGATAGTTGCTCTGCTATTGAGGAGGCGCAATATCAGCACAATTTCCTGGGCGACCTGGGAGAAAAATGAAAGAAACGTGCGAAATATCCTCATGCGTGTCTTGCTGATCATTACTGACCTTCGTGGCGGCGGCGCGCAAAAGGTTACCATCACACTAGGCCGGGGGCTCGCCGACCGTGGACACGAGGTGCACTTACTGCTCTTCCACAGGTTGTGCCAATATGCTGTGCCGCCGGGGGTCTTCACACATGTTCTTACGCCCATCGGAAACCGGCTACGGTCAGGGTGGCTGGGCAAGCGGTTGCTAGCCGCGAAACTAAAGCAATGGTGCAAGGCCGCTGGGCCATTCGATCTTACCCTTGTCAGCCTTCCATTCGCGGCGGAAGTGGTGGCACTCGCTCGCCTTGCGCCCGTCTGGCATCACATCCACAATTCCCTCTCGGCCGAGATAGACACGCTATCAAAGCGAAGTGCGCGGCGAGCCCGGCGCCGGCTTAAACGTTATCGGCGTCTGTTCGACGGAAGTCGCCTCGTCGCGGTGTCCAAGGGAGTAGCCGGGGACTTGCGAGACGGTATCGGCATCACAGGCGCGAATATCGACGTCATCTACAACGCGTTTGATTTCGAGGCGATTCGAGCCTTGGCGGCCGAGCCCGAGCCCGACCTGCCACCACGCCCATACATCATTCATGCCGGACGTTTCGCCTCCCAGAAGCGCCATGACCTGTTGTTTGAGGCCTACTCCCGTGCAGGAATCGAGCATGATCTGGTTCTTCTCGTGGAAAGTTCGCCGGGGCTGGTGAGCCTGATCAAGTCGTTTGGGCTCTCCTCACGTGTGACTGTGGCAGGTTTTCGTCAGAACCCATTTCCCTGGTACGCGCACGCATCGGCATTGGTAGTGACTTCCGATTTCGAGGGGTTCGGCAACGTATTGGTGGAAGCGCTGGCCTGCGGCACCCCTGTCGTCAGCACAGACTGCCGATCTGGCCCAAGCGAGATCCTCACCGGCTCGTTGAGTCGCTACTTGTCACCGGTGGGCGATGCCGAGGCGCTCGCCCGCAATCTGCGGAGCGCAGTCAGCGAGCGTCCGACAATCGATCCAGCCATCCTTAGCCGGTTCTCACTACAGAACGCGATCGATCAAATTGAGAGCCTAGCCAAAATTTCAAGGTGCCCTGATATGTACCAGGTGCTAACGGACAGCGCTGGAATGCCTAAATCCCAGTGACGAGCAGAACATCGACGAGATCTTTTCGATGCGTAACTTAGGAAGTTAGCAGATAGTTTTTTGCTATATGGAATTGGGATAGCGACGATGAGGACAGTGAAGATATTTGCTGCCGTCGATCAGCATCGCAGAAATTTCGGCGACAATCTCATGGAGCCTATTTTGCAGGCTCTCTTCAACATGAATGCGCGGTTAGTTGCCCCGGATCAAGCCGAACTGATTGGGGTGGGAAGCATCATAGACGCCGTTCATCGCCGGAAGCGTAGATCTCTGTTTAGCTCGAAACTCCAAAACTTTGTTGATATAGCTCGAGGAAAACGACCATTCCTGCGCACTTCGAAAGAGCTGCATGTTTGGGGCAGCGGGTTTCTCGACCCAGATAGCAGTGCGGTGTGGCCTCAGAAGCTGATCTTTCACTCTGTTCGAGGCCCCCTAACCCGCGCCCGCATTAATCAGCCGCTGCTTCCTCTCGGCGATCCGGGGCTCCTGCTGCCGTTGATGTGGCCTAAGCCGGCAACAACCACAGCAATGGTGACAATCGTGCCTCATTACGCAACGCATTCCGCCTTTTTGGCTAAGCTCCGTTCAAGTCTACCAAAACACTGGAGAGTGGTTGACGTCCTGGGATCCCCAGCGGACATTGCGCGAGCCATTGCCTCTTCCGAGTTTGTCATTTCCAGCAGTCTGCACGGCATTATCACCGCCGACGCATACGGAGTGCCGAGTTGCTCGATGGCTCCAGACACGCAAATCAGAGGCGGCCGATTCAAGTTTCTAGATTATGCAGCCTTTCGCGGGCGGGGCCTATACGGCCCCGTAAAATTCGAGACTTTCTTAAACGAGCACAATCGTATTGTAGTACTTGACGAGTGTCGGCCCGGCCGCCCAGATGATAAGACTCTCTCAGCGATCTTGGCGGCTTTTCCTTTCAATTGACCGCAGCGCGCCTTTCGCTAGATCTTCGTCGTTGTCCATTTTTAGCGATAAACATCGCTAGCTCAATCGTGCGCCACTGCAGTTCCGCACCACACGCCGCCAAGCTCTAAACCTTAGCGTTCCCAATCGACCGACCTGAACGTCACTTTGCGTTTAGCTCGCAATTTTTGATATCGGATGATATGAGAACCTATCGCTATAGCAATCGACGGCCATAAGAATGTATTTCGGAACTTTGGTAGACCCAACCGATCGCACCCGCTGGACCGATGCTGCCTCCCTTGACCCGGAGTGGGATCGTCGTGCGGAATTCGTGTCCCGAATGATTCGGCCCGGGACAAAGGTCCTTGATCTAGGCTGCGGTCGGATGAGTCTCCGTCAGTTTCTCCCGAACGGATGCTCGTATGTCGGATGCGATTTCATAGCTCGCGACGCCGAGACCATCGTTTGCAACCTGAACATCGGTGAATTTCCCGATTCGGCTGCAGCTGTCGCCAATGTCATAACCATGCTTGGACTGCTCGAATATATTCTCGACGTTCCGAAACTCTTGCGTCGAGTCGCGGGGTACGGCAAAGAAGTTATTTTTAGCTATCACCCGACTGGCTCTTTTAGACGCCGTATTCGCGCCCGGCGAAGGGTTGGCTGGGTCAGCGATTTGTCATGGCGCCGAGTAGACGATATCATAGTCAATATCGGCTATCGCTTGGTCGAAGTGCGGTACTGGACGCCCGAGCAGCCTGTTTACCACATCGCGCCTCGCTGACGGTCCCCAGTATTGACTGTGCAACGGTCGCACCGACCGAATAAAGCTGGGCTCCACATCCTACACACCGAAGCATCCTCGGGCTGGAGCGCCCGGACGAACTCCTTTCGAAGAATGATGATATCTCGATTACCGCGTCGCTATCTTCACCATAATTCGCGCCGTATAGTCGATGCGGATTAACAGCGGCCTTGAGTCTTTGAAATATTCGTCAGTCGCCTTGCGGGCCCCCTGCCAGTACCCGTAATCGTCAATGATTAGGATGCCCCCGGACACGAGACGGGGATAGAGCACTTCAAGCTCGGCCTTCGTCGACTCATAGAAATCAGTGTCGAGCCGCAAGAGTGCAATCTCCTTCGGCACGTTAGCGGCGTCGCGCAGGGTATCTTCGACCTCGCCCTCGACGAAGATGATGCTATCGTCAAGCAGGCCATTACTGCGAAAATTCTCGCGCACTTCTTCGACCCCGGCATAGCACCACTCGTTATGCGCCTGTTTGCCGGATTGCTCGTACCATTTGGATGCTGGTGTGCCGTAGCGGTCGATATCCACCTCGGTCGGCCGGGACATGCCGCGAAAGGTGTCGAAAAGATAGAAGTTCCGGCGCATCAGCGAGTGTTGGCACAAGGCCTTGGCGGTCAGCATGTTCCCTCCGCGCCAAACACCACATTCGACGATGTCGCCCGCAATGGCGCGGTCATTCAAATAAAGCATCGCCTGGACGAGGGCCCACCGCCGCTCGATGCCGGTCATCGTGAATTGCGCGAAACGGTCGAGGACCGCAGCTTCGTCTGCGGAGATTTCTGGGGCGATTTTCCGAAACTTCTCGAGATTGGAGGCGGATCTAGCACCAAATCTTCGATCGACTATCCGCCGGATTGCAGTCTTCATCGAACCCAAAAGATGAATGCTCATGGGGATCCGTTGAGTTCAAGACCACCTGTTTGCCAAGCCCCGGCTGGAGGCTATCTTACCGAATGTATCTTGCACGCTATATCATCGATCGAGTTCGCGCGATTTCGGATTGGTTTGCTTCCGCCGCACAATTGGTAGCACATCCAGACATTGTTGTGACATCCAAAGCCTCCTGAAGCACAGCATCGCATCAAACCGATGGGAAGAATGAAAGAGCTCTTCAAACAACCGGCTGGGAAATTTGAGCCGGTGGAGTGCACGTTTTCCGATTCTCTTTACGAGGCTGTTCCTGCGTCATGACCGACTACGATACGCTCGCCAGGCGGGCTCACTCCCTGCTACCCGCAATACGGCATTGGGCTACGCAGGCACAGTACGAGCGCGCCGGCATTTTGAACTCCGAAATCCTTTTTCTGGTCGCTTGCTTGCAACATGCGGACTTCGGCCGCCTCCTCGAATCCGGGCGCGCGCGCGGCCAGAGTACGTTGCTCTTGTCGCTCGCCTTTCCTGACCGTTCCATCCTGAGTGTCGAATCAAATGAAAACTCGCCGGATGTCGCCGTGGCCGGTCGGCGACTGCGGGACCGGGAAAATGTCACGCTGTTGTTCGGAGACGCCCGAAAATTGCTGCCCAAGATGATTCAGTGCGGCGACGTGATCTTGATCGACGGGCCTAAAGCGTTTCGCGCGGTGCGCCTTGCCCTCCGGTTGCTTGCCTCCGGCAAGGTCACACATGTTTTCGTGCACGATCTGACAATCGAAACACCCGAGCGCAGATTCGTTAATCGCAACTTTCCCGAGGCTCGATTCAGTGACCACATCGAGTTTGCTACGGTCGCCGCAGCGGCCGACGCGGGCATCGAGCAGGCGATTCCCCCTTTCCGACGGCTCGGCGGATTCACGGGCGTGTACGGCTATGGCTGTGGCTTGGCCTATCTGCCCTATACACGCAGTCGCCCCTACCGCTGGTTGCTATGCAAGGCCTTCGTCAACGGGCTTTTCACCAAAGCGCGCGCCTTCATGCGAAAATCGGCGAAAACGGGCGAATGAAGATTTTGCTCATCTCACCAGCCGTCAGTGCGGTGACGCCGAAAAGTTGCTGCGAATGGCGCGCCGTCCACATAGCGCCGTTCCTTAGCGGTCGTTTCGATTTCGTATTTGGGGATGGAAAATCAGGTTCTGCTGGCGGCCCCAGCCCTTCAAGAGCGTCTTGAACGCCTCGCGCACCACCGACTCGCGCGCAGTTCCCGACACGCGACGGAGGTCGGCAAGCTCATTCAGATATTGCTGGATGAGAAGTTGGCATCGAGAAGCTAGCCGCCGGCGAGTCGCATGGCGCGCGACGGTTGCACGGGTCGCTGAGTCGGTAAAGCATAGTCCCCAAACACGCCCGCGAAGTGGACGGCTATAGCTGGCAGCGCCGTAAAAATTTGCGGCAAAAGGCCGAGATCGGATTGGCGAATTAGGACACCCTCCAGCGCCGATCTAAAATCGGGTTGCGATGAAAGGCAAATTGTTCGATACGCATCTGGGAAGGCGCCATTCCCTTCGTTCACCCATCGCCGGAGGTATTGCCATGACTGAATTCGAACCCCTGCGGGCGGCGATCGGCGGAGCGCTGATCGGCCTCGCGGCGACGCTGCTCATGCTGCTCAACGGCCGCCTCGCCGGCATCAGCGGCATCTTCGCCGACATCATCTCGCCGGGCACGCGCGAGCGCTCGTGGCAACTCGCCTTCATCGCGGGCCTGATCGGCGCGCCCCTCCTCTCGGCGCTCGCGGGTTATCCGCTGCCGGTGCCGCGCATGCCGGAAAGCTGGGCGGCGGTCATCGGCGGCGGGTTGCTCGTCGGCTTAGGCACGCGGCTCGCGAACGGCTGCACGTCAGGCCACGGCATCTGCGGCAACGCGCTGCTCCGCCCACGCTCGATTGCGGCGACGCTGATCTTCATGGCGACCGCGATCGTGGTGGTGTGGATCGTGCGCCACGGGATGGGAGGCTGACATGCCGGTAATCATCGCGGCGCTCGTCTGCGGCCTCGTCTTCGGCTCCGGCTTGCAGATCTCCGGCATGACAAACACGCTCAAGATTCAGAACTTCCTCGACCTCTTCGGCACCTGGGATCCGAGCCTCGCGGTCACCATGGCGGCGGCACTCGCGTTCGCGGCACCGGGCCTGTGGTACGCGCGCCGCCGCGGCCGGCCGCTCGTCGCCGCGAGGATCACCTGGCCCAGCAAGAACACCATCGACCCTCCGCTTTGGATCGGGTCGGCGATCTTCGGCGTGGGCTGGGGCCTGGTCGGTCTCTGCCCCGGCCCGGCGATCGAGAACCTGGTCACCCGCTCGCCGCAAATAGCCGTATTCGTCATCGCGATGGCGACCGGCGCGACCGCCATCGACGCTTGGCGCATGCGCGCGCAGCGCCGCATTACGGAAGCGACGTCGACGACCTAGCGCCTGGCTTGAGCCGCCTCGATGCGGGCGATGATGGCGGCGAAGATGCGGCCAAAGTTGCGGCCGGTCGACCGCTCCACTACGGTAGCGGCTTCATTCTCCCCTTGCACCCGTCAGCAATGAACATCCGCAACGGAATTATCGAGGCGATCGGCCACACACCGCTGATCAAGCTCAGGCGCGCGTCGGAAGAAACCGGCTGCACCATCCTGGGCAAGGCCGAGTTCATGAACCCCGGCCAGTCGGTGAAGGACCGCGCCGGGCGGCAGATCATTCTCGAGGCGGAGAAGCGCGGCGAGATCAAGCCCGGCGGACTCGTGGTCGAGGCGACTGCCGGCAACACCGGCATCGGGCTCGCGCTCGTCGCCAACGCGCGGCGCTACCGCACGCTGATCGTAATTCCCGAGACCCAGGCCCGCGAGAAGAAGGACGCGCTTCGGCTCTTCGGCGCGGAGCTCGTCGAGGTGCCGGCGGTCCCCTACAGCGATCCCAACAACTACCAGCACATCGGCCGGCGCCTGGCGGACGCGCTGCGCAAGCGCGAGCCGAACGGCGTGCTCTACTCCGATCAGTGGAACAATCTCGACAATCGCAAGGCGCACTATGTCTCGACCGGGCCGGAGATCTGGGACGACCTGCAGGGCAAAGTGGACGGCTTCGTCTGCTCGATCGGCACCGGCGGCACGCTCGCCGGCGTCTCCAGCTACCTGCGCGAGAAGAAAAAGGACATCGTGATCGGCGTCGCCGACCCGCGGGGTGCGGCCATGTACAACCTCTTCGCCCACGGCGAGGCCAAGGTAACCGACGGGAGCTCGATCAGCGAAGGCATCGGGCTCGGCCGGGTGACGCCCATCATCGCGGACATGAAGATTGATAAGGCCTACCTCATTCCCGACGAAGAGGCGGTTCCCATCGTCTTTGATCTGATGGAGCACGAAGGCCTGTGCATGGGCGCCTCCACCGGCATCAACATCGCGGGCGCGATCCGGCTGGCGAGGGAGCTCGGACCGGGCAAGACCGTCGTCACGATTCTCGCCGACTACGGCACACGCTATGAGTCAAAACTCTTCAACCCGGCATTCCTGCGCGAGAAAGGTCTTCCGGTGCCGGCCTGGCTCGAGCGCAAGGTCGAGGTGCCGAACGTCTTCAAGTGAAGTAGGATGCGTTTGTTCGTGAGGAACCGCCATGCACGCCCCTGCTGCTGATCTGCGCAAGAAGCTCGCCGAGAACGCCGGCGTCGTGTTCGAGGACGTCGCGCGCCGTGCTCGAGGCGATGCCGGGCGCGACGCGTAGATTCGCGCCGGGTTCCGGCTTCATCGACGCGATGAACGACATTGCCACGTGGGGCGACATCACCCTGATCGTCCATACCGAAGACGGCATCATGGAGTTCTCGGGCCAGATCCCCAAGGGCGACGTGGCACGCGGCTATTTCAACCTCATGGGCCGCACCGGCTTCCACGGCCACCTGCGCCACGAGCGCTGCGCCGGCATCGCGTTCCTCGAGCGCACATTCATGGGGCGGCCGTCGGCAACGGTACTGTTCCTGAACCCGGAGGGCGGCTTGATGTTCAAGGCGTTCGTGGGCCGCGATGAGAAAAACGCGCTCCGCCAGGACCAGGTCGAGAAAATGCGGGCGCTGGTCGACCGGCTCGGCGCCGCCTGAGCGGGTTGCGCCCCGGCCGGTCTTCGCCGATCTTTCGCCCATGGCCGACGACAAACACACCGCAAGTCCGCTGTTGGTGACCACCGACTGGCTCGCCGACCGGGTGGGCAGTCGCGAGCTCGTGGTCGTGGACGGTTCGTGGCACTTGCCGACGTTGAAGCGCGACGGCTTCGCCGAGTACCGCATCGCCCACATCCCCGCCGCGGTCTTCTTCGACATCGACGAGATCTCCGATCATTCCTTGGACCTCCCGCACATGATGCCACCGCCGGGGGCGTTCGCGCTGCACATGGCGCGCCTCGGCATCGGCGACGGCGTGAAGATCGTGGTCTACGACACCATGGGCCTCTATTCGGCGCCGCGGGTGTGGTGGACGTTCAAGACCTTCGGGGCGAAAGAGGTGTTCATCCTCGACGGAGGCCTGCCGAAGTGGCGGGCGGAGGGCCGGCCGGTGGAAACCGGCATGGTCGCGCGCAAGCCGGCGCATTTCACAGTCAGCTTCAGCCCCGCGATGATCTCCGATCTCGCCCGCGTCCAGCTCGCCATCGACGAGCGCCAAGCGCAGGTGGTGGACGCGCGACCGGCCGAGCGCTTCGCCGGCGCGGCACCCGAGCCGCGGGCCGGCCTCGGCTCCGGACACATTCCGGGCTCGTTGAACCTGCCCTACGCCGGCCTCGTCGAGAGCGGACGGCTGAAATCCCCGGATCGCCTGGCGGCGGCGTTCTTCGCCGCCGGCGTCGATCTGGAGCAGCCGGTGATCACCTCGTGCGGCTCGGGCATCACCGCCGCCATCCTCAACTTTGCGCTCGCCACCCTCGGCAAGGAGCAGACCAGCCTCTATGATGGTTCCTGGGCGGAGTGGGGTGCCAAGCCCGACCAGCCGGTCGCGACCGGTCCGGGCTGATTGAAGCGAGGCGCGCATGATCTTTCGCCAGCTGTTCGACGGCGTCTCGGGCACCTACACCTATCTCCTGGCAAGCCGGCGCGGCGGCGAGGCGCTGATCATCGATCCGGTGATCGAGAAGGTCGACCGCTACCTGCAGCTCGTGCGCGAGCTCGATCTGCGCCTGGTCAAGGCCGTGGACACGCACCTGCACGCCGATCACGTGACCGGGCTCGGGGCGTTGCGCGACCGCACCCATTGCATCACGGTGATGGGCGAAGAGACCAAGGCGGACGTGGTGTCCATGCGCGTCGGCGAGGGTGACAAGGTGGCGATCGAGGGCGTGGCGCTGGACGTCCTGTTCACCCCCGGCCACACCGACGATTCCTACAGCTTCCTGATGGGCGACCGGGTGTTCACCGGCGACACGCTGCTCATCCGCGGCACCGGCCGCACCGACTTCCAAAACGGCAGCGCGCGGGCGCAGTACGAATCGATCTTCGGAAAGCTCTTGCGATTGCCGGAGGAAACGCTGGTGTTCCCCGCCCACGACTACAAGGGCGACACGGTCAGCACCATCGGCGAAGAGAAGCGCTTCAATCCGCGCCTGCAGGTGAAGTCGATCGACGAGTACGTCGAGCTGATGGCGAACCTCAAGCTTCCCAATCCCAAGATGATGGACGTGGCCGTGCCGGCAAACATGCAGGTGGGCCTGCACCAGGAGGAAGTGGCAAGGCGCGGCTGGGCGCTATCCGCCAGCCAGGCGATGCAACAGTTCGACCGGCCGGACGTGGCGCTCATCGATTTGCGCGAGACACGCGAGCGCGAAAAGCACGGCATCATCCCCGGCTCGCGGCACCTGCCCTACCCCGACCTCGCGGCGAACCTCAGGCCGGGCGGCGCGATCCGCGCGCTCGCCGTCGACGAGAGCAAGCGGCTCCTGTTCTACTGTGCCTTCGGCGAACGCTCGGCGATGGCGGTGCAGGCGGCGCAGGACGCGGGGCTCGTCACTGCCTGTCATCTCGCCGGCGGCATGGACGCCTGGCAGAGGGCGAACGGGCCTATCGACCGCTAGCGCCCCAGGGGTTCGTCGATCTATCGTCGCGCTTGCGCTTTGTTGCCTTTCGGAGCGCGCGGCGAGATCAAATGCGATCGGGCGTCCTTATCAGAAGCGCCCCCAGTGCCGTGCGTCAATGCAGGATTTGGCTTAGAAACAACTTGGTGCGCGCGTGTTTGGGGTGCGCGAAGAATTGCTTGGGCGGCGCCATCTCGACGATCTGCCCCTCGTCCATGAAGGCGATGCGGTCGGCGACCTCGCGGGCAAATCCCATCTCGTGGCTTACCACGATCATGGTCTGGCCTTCGCGGGCGAGATCCACCATGACGTCCAGCACCTCCTTGATCATCTCCGGATCGAGTGCGGAGGTCGGCTCGTCGAACAGCATGATCTTGGGGTTCATGCATAGCGCGCGGGCGATCGCCACCCGCTGCTGCTGGCCGCCGGAAAGTTGACCGGGATACTTGTGCGCTTGCTCGGGGATGTGCACGCGCTCCAAATAACGCATGGCGATCTCTTCCGCCTGCCGGCGCGGCAGCCGGCGCACCCAGATCGGCGCCAGCGTGCAGTTCTCCATCACGGTAAGATGCGGGAACAGGTTGAACTGCTGAAACATCATGCCCGCCTCGCGGCGTACCACGTCGATGCGGCCGAGATCGTCGGTAAGCTCGACACCGTTGACCACGATCCTGCCCTTGTGATGGCGCTCGAGCCCGTTGATGCAGCGGATGAGCGTCGACTTGCCGGAGCCCGATGGCCCGCAGATCACGATGCGCTCGCCGCGGACGACCTTAAGATCGATGCCGCGCAGCACGTGGAACTCCCCGTACCACTTGTGCACGCGGACCATCTCGACCGCCGCGGGCTCCTTCTTCGGGCTACGCACCATCAAAATCGCTCCGCGCTGACGCCGAGGCGGCGCTCGACGAACAGGGAATAGCGCGACATGGCGAAGCAGAACACGAAATAGATCATGCCGGCGAAGGCGAAGCCGGTGTAGAGCGTGGTCGGCGTCGCCCAGGCCGGATCGGAGAACGCGGCCCGGAGCTGGCCGAGCAGATCGAAAATCGCGACGATGAGCACGAGCGTCGTGTCCTTGAACAAGCCGATGAAGTTATTGACGATTCCGGGAATGACGCGGGTCAGCGCCTGCGGCAGGACGATGAAGCCCATGACCTGCCAGTAGGGCAAGCCGAGGGCATAGCCGCCCTCGTACTGGCTGCGCGGAATCGCCTGCAGGCCGCCGCGCACCACTTCGGCCATGTAGGCGGCGGAGAACAGCGCGACACCCACGAGCACGCGCAACAGTGCGTCGAAGCTGACGCCCGCCGGCAGGAACAGGGGCAGCATGTAAGTGGCGAAGAAGAGCACCGTGATCAGCGGCACGCCGCGCCAAAACTCGATGAAGGCGACGGCCAGCCAGCGCACCACGGGAAGCTCGGAGCGGCGGCCGAGCGCGAGCAGAATGCCGAGCGGCAGCGAGGCGATGATGCCGGTGAAGGCTACCACCAGCGTGATCAAGAGCCCGCCCCAGCGGCGGGTCTCCACGTGCTCCAGGCCGAAGCT
>DATNNN010000226.1:0-5651 GCA_035601815.1 Xanthobacteraceae bacterium
GTTGGAGACGCCGAGCGCGCGCGCCGCCATCACGTATTCGAAGTTGCGCGCGCGCAGGAATTCCGCGCGCACCAACCCCACGAGCGCCACCCAGGAAAACAACAGCAATATGCCGAGCAGAATGAAGAAGCCCGGCACGAACACCGAGGAGATGATGAGCAGGAGATAGAGCGACGGGATCGACGTCCAGACCTCGATGACGCGCTGGAACAACAGATCCGTCCAGCCGCCGAAATAGCCCTGCACCGCGCCGGCGAAGACGCCAATCCCCGACGAGATGACCGTGAGCGTGAGCCCGAACAAGACCGAGATGCGGAAGCCGTAGAGGAGCCTCGCCACTACGTCGCGGCCCTGGTCGTCAGTGCCGAGCCAGTTGTATTCGAGGTCACGGCAGCCCTTGACGCCCTTCTTCTGCGCCACCGCGGCGCATTGCGTCTCGCTCAGCCACCAGGTGGGCGGCGAGGGCGCTGGCGTCGGCAGATCGAGGTTATGGCTGTCGTAGCGGTAGCGGATCGGCGGCCAGAGCATGGTGCCGCCCTTCTCTTTGATGAGATTCTGCAAATAGCTGCCGCGGTAGTCGGCTTCGGTCTCGAACTCGCCGCCGAAGGCGGTCTCCGTGTAGCGGGCGAACACCGGGTAGTACCAGCGGCCCTCGAGCGAGACGAGGTAGGGCTTGTCGTTGGCGATGAACTCGCCGAACAGGCTCGCCACGAACAGGACCGCGAAGATCCAGAACGACCACCAGCCGCGGCGGTTCTGTTGAAAATTCCGCCACCGCCGCCGGTTGATCGGCGACAGCGCAACGCCGCTACGCGGGGCCGCAACCACGCCCATGGTCTCGGGAACGGCCGCCTCGGGCGGCACGGCTACGGGGGCGTCCAGCGTCAGGCCTCCCGCGTCTCGAAGTCGATGCGCGGATCGACCCAGGTATAGGTGAGGTCGGAGATGAGGTTCACCAGAAGCCCGACCAGCGAGAAGATGTAGAGTGTCGCGAACACCACCGGATAGTCGCGGTTGAGCACGCTCTCGAAGCCCAGCAGCCCGAGGCCGTCGAGGGAGAATATGGTCTCGATCAGGAGCGCCCCGGTGAAGAAGGCGTGGACGAAGGCGCCGGGAAATCCCGCGATCACGATCAGCATGGCGTTGCGGAAGACGTGGCCGTAGAGCACGCGGTTCTGCGACAGGCCCTTCATGCGCGCCGTCATCACGTACTGCTTGCGGATCTCGTCGAGGAACGAGTTTTTCGTCAGTAGCGTCATGGTGGCGAACGCCCCGAGCGCCATGGAGATGATCGGCAGCACCAGGTGCCAGAAGTAGTCGCCGACCTTGGCGTACCACGGGAGCAGCGTGAAATTGTCGGAGGTCAGCCCGCGCAGCGGGAAGACCGACCAGAACGAGCCGCCGGCGAACAGCACGATCAACAGGATCGCGAACAGGAAGCCGGGCACCGCGTAGCCGATCACGATCACGCCCGAGGTCCACACGTCGAAGCGCGAACCGTCGCGCACGGCTTTCGCTACGCCGAGCGGGATCGAGATCAGGTACGACAAGAGCATCATCCACAGCCCGAGCGAGATCGACACCGGCATCTTCTCCTTGATGAGGTCGATCACTTTGGCGTCGCGGAAGTAGCTCTTGCCGAAGTCGAAGCGGACAAAGTTCCACAGCATCAAGAGGAAGCGCTCGTGCGCCGGCTTGTCGAAGCCGAACTGCTTCTCCAGCTCCTTGATGAACTGCGGATCGAGGCCTTGCGCGCCGCGGTATTTCGAGGTGACGGGGTCCGCCGCCCCGCCGGCGCTGCCCGGCCGCATGATCTCGCTGCCGCCGCCGGAGATGCGCGCCGTGGCCGAGACGTCGCTGCCGGTGATCTGCGCGATCACCTTCTCCACCGGCCCGCCCGGCGCAAACTGCACCACGACGAAGGACACCAGCAGAATCCCGAGGAGCGTCGGGATCATCAACAGGATGCGGCGGAGGATGTAGGCGGTCATGGCGTCATCAGCCCGCGCGCTTGGCCTTTTCCGTGTCCGCCCACCAGGTTTCCGGGATGGCGCGGCCGTAGCGCGGCTTCTCCGCCGGCCGGCCGAACAGGTCCCAATAGGCGATCCAGTGCGTGCCCTTGTACCAGTGCGGCACCCAGTAGCGGCCGGCGCGCAGCACCCGGTCGAGCGCGCGGCAGGCGGCGGTGAGCGCCGTGCGGCTCTCCGCCTCGACGATCTTCTCCACGAGCGCGTCCACCGCGGGGTTGGCGATGCCGGAGAGGTTGTAGGAGCCCCTGGTGGCGGCGGAGCGCGCGGTGAAGAAGTTGCGCAGCGATTCGCCCGGGGTGGCGGAGAAATTGAAGCGCTGCACCGTGGCGTCGAAGTCGTAGTCGTCGGTGCGGGCGCGGTACTGCACCGGATCGACGATGCGCAGCGTAGCTTCGATCCCGATCTGCCCGAGGTTCTTGATGTAGGGCATGTGGTGCGGCTGGAAGCTCGGCTCCTCGATGAGGAACTCGAGTGCGATGGTCTCGCCGTTCGGCCCGACGCGGCGGTTGTCCTTGATGGCGTAGCCCGCCTCCTGCAGGAGCTGCGACGCGCGCCGTAACAGCGCGCGGTCCTGGCCCGAGCCGTCGGACACCGGCGGCGTGTACGGCTCGCCGAACACCTCGTCGGGGACCTTGCCGCGGAACGGCTCGAGCAGCACGAGCTCCTCCGGCGCGGGCTTGCCGTTCGCCATCATGTCGGAGTTCTGGAAATAGGAGTGGGTGCGGTCGTAGGAGCCGTACATGACGTTCTTGTTGGTCCACTCGAAATCGAAGGCGAGCCCGATTGCCTCGCGCACGCGCACATCCTTGAACTTGTTGCGCCGCGTGTTGATGAACCAGCCTTGCGCGCCGGAGGGGGTGAGGTCCGGCAGCACCGCCTGCTTGACGCGGCCCTCCTTCAGGGCAGGGAAGTTGTAGCGTGTCGCCCAGATGCGCGAGGTGAACTCCTCGCGGAAGAGATAGGTGCGCGCCGTGAACGCCTCGAAGCCCACGTCGCGGTCGCGGAAATATTCGAAGCGCACCACGTCGAAGTTGTTCTGGCCGCGGTTCGCCGGAAGGTCCGCGCCCCACCAGTCCTTCACCCGGTCGAACTCGATGAAGCGGCCGGCCTCGAAGCGCCCGACCTTGTAGGGGCCGGAGCCGAGCGGCACGTCGAGCGTCGCCGCCTCGAAGTCGTGGGTGGCGTAGTAGGTGCGCGAGAAGATCGGCAGGCCCGCGACGATAAGCGGCACCTCCCGCCCGCGCTTCTCGATGAAGCGCACGGAGAGCGTCGCGTCGTCCTGGGCCTCGGCGCTCTCCATGTCGCGCAGGAGCTGGCGGATGTTGGGGTGGCCCTTGTCCTTGAGCACGTTGAGCGAGAAGGCGGCGTCCTGCGCCGTCAACTTCGTGCCGTCGCGGAACGTCGCCTGGGGCCGCATGTGGAAGCGGTAGGTGCGCTTGTCGGCGGAGATGCGCACGCCGCGCGCTGCGACCCCGTACATGGCGTCGGGCTCGTCGAGCGCCCGCGCCATCAGCGGCGCGAAGGTGAGCTCCATGCCTTGCGCCGCGTCGCCCTTGAGCACGTAGGAATTCAGCGTGTTGAAGGTGAGGAAGGACTGGTTGAACTGCCGGTTCGGCCCGATCTGCGAGAAGGTGCCGCCCTTGGGTGCAGCCGCATTCACGTAGTCGAAGTACTTGAAGTCGGCCGCGTACTTAAGATCGCCGAACGCCGAGATGCCGTGCGCCTCCGCTTCCTGCGCCGCCGCCGCGCGCGGCAAGAGGCCCGCCGCTGCGGCGCTGCCCGCGAGCGTGAGCGCCGTGCGCCGCGTGATCATTGCCGGGTTCCGGTCTTGGCGGCGTGTGCGGAGTCGTACCACCAGATTTCCGGGAAGCCGTAGGAATAGGCCGGCAGCTTCTCCGGCTTGCCGAAGCGGTCCCAGCGCGCGGTGCGCGCGTAGGTGATGGTCCACGTCGGCACCACGTAGTGGTTCCACAATAGCACCCGGTCTAGCGCCTTGGTGGCGGCGACGAGCTCCTCGCGGTCCTTGGCGAAGATCACACGCTCGATCAGCGCGTCCACCGCCGGGTCCTTGATGCCGCCGAAGTTTCGCGAGGCGTCGCGGTCGGCCGCTTCCGAGCCGAAGTAGTCGCGCTGCTCGTTACCCGGCGACAGCGACTGCGCCCACCCGCCGACGATGGCGTCGAAGTCGCGGGCGCGCACCCGGTTGATGTACTGCGACGAATCGACGACGCGCGCCGTCATGCCGATGCCGAGGCGGTCGAGCGCCGGCTTGTAGAACAGGATGACGCGCTCGAACGCCGGGCTCACCAGCAGGAAGTCGATGCTGAACGGCTCGCTGGTCTTGGCATTGACAAGCTTGCCGTCGCGGATCTCGTAGCCCGCCTCGCGCAGGAGCCGCGTCGCCTCGCGCAGGTGGTTGCGCCGCGCCTCCTCGCTGCCGCCCACCGGCGACTGGTAGGCCTTGGTGAAGACCTCCGGCGGGACCTTGTCGCGTACGCTTTCCAGAATTTCGAGCTCCTTGCCGGCGGGAAGGCCCCCGGAGGCGAGCTCGGTGCCGCTGAAATACGAGTTGATGCGCTGGTACTGGCCGAAGAACAGCGTCTTGTTCATCTCCTCGAAGTCGAGCGCGTAGTCGAGCGCCTGGCGCACGCGCGGGTCCTTGAACTTGTCGCGGCGCAGATTCAGCACGAACGCCTGCATGACGCCGCGCGCGCGCTCGGAGAAGGTCTCCAGCACCACCTTGCCCTCGCGTTTGGCCGGGAAGTCGTAGGCCGTGGCCCAGTTCTTCGCCGAGTTCTCCACGCGGTAATCGTATTGGTCGGCCTTGAACGCTTCGAGCTCGACGGTGTCATCACGGTAGTACTCGAAGCGGATCTCGTCGAAGTTGTCGCGGCCGACGTTGACCGGCAGATTGCGGCCCCAGTAGTCGGGCACGCGCTCATAGGAAATGGTGCGGCCGGCCACCACCGTCTTCACGCGGTAGGCGCCGCCGCCGAGCGGCGGCTCGAGCGTGCCGGCGGCGATGTCGCGAGGCTTGCCGGCGGCGTCGGTGCCGGTCCACCAGTGCTTGGGCATCACGTTGATCTGGCCCACGATCTGCGGCAGCTCGCGGTTGCCCGGCGCGTCGAAGGTAAAGGTCACCTCGCGCTCGCCGCTCTTCTCCGCCTTGACCACGTGGCGGTAGTAGAACGCCTGGCCGGGGTTGAGCTTCTTCAGGGACTCGAACGACCAGATCACGTCGTCGGCCGTGATCGGCTTGCCGTCATGCCAGCGCGCCTCGGCGCGCAGGCGGTAGGTCACCGACGAGAAGTCGGGCGGGTAGCGCACGGCTTCCGCGAGCAGCCCGTACTCGGTCGACACCTCGTCGAGCGCCGGCGCCATCAGCGTGTCGTAGAGGTAGGTGAGGCCGGCCGCCGCGCTGCCGCGCGGAATCACGAAGTTGAGGCTGTCGAAGGAACCCTCCTGGCTCATGCGCAGGAGCCCGCCCTTGGGGGCGCTGGCATTCACGTAGTCGAATTGCTTGAAGTCCGGCGCGTAGCGCGGCGCCCCCAGCAGCGACAGCCCATGCCGCCACTCGCCCTCTTGCTGGGCGGAGGCAGGAAGCGTGAGCGCAAGGATCGC
>DATNNN010000227.1:0-3774 GCA_035601815.1 Xanthobacteraceae bacterium
AGCGCGTGGTCCACATCGTTGCCGGACAGAATCAGAATTGGCCGTTCCGCGGAGAGATTGCGTTCGAGTAGCGCGGTTCCGATGGCGCGCACCCAATGCAGCGCCTCGCGGTAGGTCACATGGCGCCACGCCCCGCGCTCGTCGCGACCCGCAAAGAAAATGCGATCCGGCGCCACCGCCGCCCAATGCTTCAGGCGCTCGGTGAGCTTCGTCGGATAGTCGGCAAGCGGCCGCGGGGAGCGAACGTAAACGGTGCCGTCGGGACGCCGTTCCATCACCACGTCGCGCGGCCCAAGACGCACTGGCCGTATCGGCGTCTCGTCCATGCCGACATCGCTATCGCGCAAGGACTTCGACATGGCCTTGTCCTAATTGCGCGCCGCTTTCGGCGCGCGCTTCTCCAGAAAGGCCTTGAGGCGCTTCTTCGCTTCGTCATCACCCTGGGCGATGGCCGAGACCAAGGACTCCATGAGCAAGCCGGTCGCCGGATCGGATTGGGCGATGCGCGGCAACGCTTGAATGACGGCGAAATTCGTCATCGGCGCATTTTCGGCGATGCGGCGCGCGATCTGTAAACCGAGATCAAACCCCTTCCCGTTGTCGACGAGATATTGCGAGATGCCGTGCGCGTGACCCTCCTCGGCGCTGTAGGTACGCCCGGTCAGCATCATGTCCATCATCCGCGCAACGCCGATGAGGCGCGGAATACGCACAGAACCACTGCCGCCGACAAAAATCCCGCGGGTTCCTTCCGGCAGCGCGTAATAGGCGGAGCGCTCGGCGATCCGGATGTGAGTGGCGCAGGCAATCTCGAGGCCGCCGCCGACTACGGCCCCATGCAACACCGAAACGACGGGCACACGGCTGAACTCGACCTGGTCCAAGATCCGATGCCACATGCGCGAATGTTCGATGCCCTCAACCACGCTGGTTTCTGTCAATTCGGAAAGATCGAGGCCGGCAGAGAAGTGGTCGCCCTCGGCATGAAGGACGATCACTTTCACGTCCGCCGGCAGCGAATCCATGAAGGTCTTCAGTCCGAGAACGAGCGTATCGTTGAGCGCATTGCGCTTGTCGGGACGGGCAAGCCGCAAGATCGCAATATCGCCTTCGCGGCTGGCGGCGAGCGCCTTGGGCAGATTGGCAGCAACTGCGGTCATGATGAATCTCGCTTGCAGCACATAACGACGCCGATCCGCCGCGATCAAGCCTTATCCGCGTTGGCGTCGCAGGGTGCGGTCCCATCGCGCATCTCGAGCAACCCGCGCACATAGCCGATGGCGCGCGCGGCACAGCTCGGCCCGTCTGGCTCGTAGATAAAGGGCTCGATCGCGGCCATGCCCGCATAGCCCTCAGCCTTGAGTGCGGCGAGGATCGGGCTGAAAGCGAGCACACCCCCGCCCGGGCCGCGGCGGTTCGGATCGTTGAGATGGATGTGGGCGAATTCGCATTGGCGCGCAAAATCGAGACCGACGATCACTTCATTGCACAAGGAAACGCGCATGGGCCGCGGCGAACCGCCACTATTTATAGAGCTTGTTCGCCAGCGCGATCAGCGCCTCTTGCTGCTCGGGACTCGACGTGCCGAGCAGCTTGCTGCCGGCCATGACGCGATGCTCCTCGTCGGTGCGTTCGATCACGCCCTGCACCACCGGGATGAGGCCATGATTGGCGTACAGGAGCTGGCTTTCGGCTTCGAGAAAATGATTGATGAACACGCGCGCGGCGTTTGGATGCGGCGCGTTCCTTAGGACGCCGAGATCGATGCGGACATAGGGACAGCCTTCGCTGGGCACCACGAGCTTGACTGGACCATCCCGGTAGTTCGCCTCATCGGCGAAGCGCATCGGGATGTAGATCGGCTGCTCGCCGCCGACGACGCGGCGCGCATCGTTATGCAAGTCGCGCCCCATGATGAGTTTCTGCTTCGCCAGATTCTCATGGAATTCGCGCCCGAACGCCTCATACGTGGCGGCGAACATGATCTGGCCGCCGCCCAGCGCGCGTACGTCATCGGAAAGAATCTTCTTCTTCCACTTCGGATCGAGCAGATCCTTCCAGCCGGTCGGCCGGTCGGCCGGCGCCACGAGGTCGGTGTTCACCAGGATGCCGTAGGCTTGCACGTAACCCGGTACGCGCGCGCCATTTGCCTCGAATTCCGGGCGGAGCCTGGCGAGATTGGGAAAACCGCCGTGCGGCTGCAGCGCGCCTTCCTGTTCCTGCCGGATCATGGTGGCGCGCCCAAGTTGCTCGACGTCGCCGAGAAACTTCCCCGCTGCCTGCTCGGCGCGAACCTGCTCGCGCAGCTCGCTCGGCCGCAACGCGATGACCTCGACCTCGATCCCGTACCTCTGCTCGAAGGTCTGCACGATGGCATCGAAGTAGGGCGCGGCGATCGCCGTGTTGTAGATGACAATCTTGCCCTCCACCTTTGCGGCCGCCACGACCTTGGCCCAGTCGGCGCTGTCGCCGAGGGCGGCCTGCGGCACGCCGAACAACAGACCGACAGCGAACGCGAACCCCTTGATTCCCGGCGTCATCCCATGTCCTTGAGCGGCTCTTTGCGCGGCCGACCCTGCCGGGGATTTGCACCGACGGATGCCTATTTCGTCAAGCGCCGCGACGCCGCTCGGACAAGAAAGCGATTGTTGTCATTGGCAAAAATGCCGCAAATTCGGCCTGAACGGAGCAAGCCATGCAGACCGGACTCCGATGCATGCTAATGCGCGGCGGGACCTCCAAGGGGGCACGAGGCCACGCTCATCGATCTCATTCCCATGTTCGCCGCCACGGCCGGGGAACGGCGGCAGCTGCTCGTCGGCAACCCGGCGGGGTTTTATGGTTTCTGATCGGCTAGTGGCATTGGCCATGTCGATCGAATAGGTTCTGGTAGACCGCGTGTCGTGGTTTCCGTGCTCATAATCACAAGGAGGAACGCCATGTTCGCCATGCCGATGCGTGCGATCGGGAGCGGGTTCGGTGCTGTGATGTTCGTTATCGGAATCAATGTTCTCAGTGCGAACGCGGGAGTTGCGACGCCAAATGGTTTCCTGGCTGGAGCGGCGCAAGCGCCCGTCTCGAATATTGGTTGGAGGTGTGAAGAACGGCGCTGTTTCTGGCGACCCGAATACGCTGGTCCCGTTCCGCCCTTCGCCGTTGGTTGGGGGCCGCCGGATTATCCTACCTGCTACTATGTCAAACGGCGCATCTCGAAGCGCTGGAGACAGATTTGCCCGGAAGTTCCCTGGCCGGCACGGTGAATTCTCGCCGCACTGAGCACAACCGCGTACGTTGATCGCGTCGCGGCGAAATGCGAACGCCGACCGCACGGCACGGCGGAGCCTCGCATGTTTGGCCTTCCAACCGGCGAACTCGTCACGCTCGCGATCGCACTCGTCCTGGCAGGCGCGTTAACGGGCATTCTTGCCGGTCTGTTCGGGGTCGGCGGCGGCGCGATCATTGTACCGATTCTCTATCAGGTGTTCGTGATCATCGGCGCGCCCGAAGCCGTGCGTATGCCGCTTGCCGTCGGTACGTCGCTCGCCATCATCATTCCAACCTCGCTTCGCTCGTTTCTAGCCCACCGTGCCAGAGGAGCAGTCGACATGACCGTATTGCGCCTGTGGGCCGTTCCCTGCTTCCTCGGCGTGCTCGCGGGCAGCGCGATCGCAGCGTTCGCGCCCCCCTGGCTGTTCAAAATCGTGTTCGTAGCGGTCGCCGGCCTGAATGGGATTCAGTTGCTTGTGGGCGGCAGTCGCTGGCGGATTGCGGACG
>DATNNN010000228.1:0-2397 GCA_035601815.1 Xanthobacteraceae bacterium
CGCCGATCTCGCGGCCCATGCGCCGCAGCTTTCCATCGCCGGCGACTACGAGTTCTTCGCCCGGCCCGAATGGGCGGCGCTGCGCGACGCCTATGGCTTGCGCTTTCGCGCCGAGCGCCAGATGCAGCCCGATTTCATGTATCAGGCGGCGGCGGCCGGCGACGTGGACGTGGTGTCGGCCTACACCAGCGAGGGACTGGTGGCGAAGTACGATCTCGTCATTCTGGACGACCCCAAGCGCGCGATCCCGCCCTACGACGCGATCCTGCTGCTCGCGCCCAAACGCGCCGGCGACGAGAAGCTCGCGGCAACGCTGATGCCGCTGGTGAACGCCATCGACGTGGAGAAGATGCGCGCCGCCAATCTGCGGGCGACGACGAGCTCACCCGAGGAAGTGGCGCGCTGGCTATGGGAGCAAGTTAGACCGGGCCGCTAGTTCTTGCTCTTGTCTACCAGCGCCCGCTGCTTGATCCACGGCATCATAGCGCGGAGCTTCTCGCCTACCTGCTCGATCGGGTGCGCCGCCATCTTGGCGCGCATGGCCTTGAACGAGGTCTGATTGACGCGGTTCTCCAGCATCCAGTTGCGCGTGAACGTGCCGCTCTGGATGTCGTCGAGCACTTTCTTCATCTCGGCCTTGGTGGCGGCGTTGACGATGCGGGGGCCCGTTACGTACTCGCCGTACTCGGCGGTGTTGGAGATCGAGTAGTTCATGTTGGCGATGCCGCCCTCGTAGATGAGGTCGACGATCAGCTTCACCTCGTGCAGGCACTCGAAGTAGGCCATCTCCGGGGCGTAGCCCGCTTCCACCAGGGTTTCGAAGCCGCCCTTGATGAGCTCGACGAGGCCGCCGCACAGCACCACCTGCTCGCCGAACAGATCGGTCTCGCATTCCTCGCGGAACGTGGTCTCGATGATGCCGGCGCGGCCGCCGCCGATGGCCGCACCATAGGAGAGGCCGAGGTCGTGGGCGTTGCCCGATGCGTCCTTGTGGATCGCAAGCAGACAGGGCACGCCGCCGCCGCGCTGGTATTCCGAGCGCACGGTGTGGCCCGGGCCCTTGGGCGCGATCATGAGCACGTCGATGTCGGGACGCGGCTCGATCAGGTTGAAATGGATGTTGAGGCCGTGGGCGAACATGAGCGCCGCGCCCTCTTTCATGTTCTTCGCCATATGGTCGCGGTAGATCTCCGCCTGCAGCTCGTCGGGCGCGAGCATCATCATCACGTCGGCCCACTTGGCGGCGTCGGCGACCTCCATGACCTTGAGTTTCTCGCCCTCAGCCTTCTTCACGCCCTGCGAACCCTTGCGCAGCGCCACGGTCACGTCCTTGACGCCGGAATCGCGGAGATTCAGCGCGTGCGCGTGGCCCTGGCTGCCGTAGCCGACGACGGCGACCTTCTTGCCTTTGATCAGGTTCAGGTCGGCGTCACGGTCGTAGTAAACACGCATGTTCTTCCCCTCGACTTCGTTCCTACTTTTCTCGCCGGGCTTGTATCACATTCCTTCCGGCCCGCGCGCGATGGCGACGATGCCCGTGCGCGACACCTCGACCAAGCCCAAGGGCGCCATCAGCGCCACGAACTGGTCGATCTTCTCGGCCTTCCCGGTGAGCTCGAAGATGAAGCTCTCGGTGGTGGCGTCGATGACCCGCGCCCGGAAGGCGTCGGCGAGGCGCAGCGCCTCGACCCGGTTCACGTCCTTGCCCTTCACCTTGACCAGCGCCAGCTCGCGCTCGATGGCGCGACCCGTCGAGGTGAGATCGGTGACCCGGTGCACCGGCACCAGACGCTCAAGCTGGTTCTTGATCTGCTCGATCACCATGGGCGTGCCGGTGGTGGCGATGGTGATGCGCGACAGATGCTTCTCGTGCTCGGTCTCCGACACCGTCAGCGAGTCGATATTGTAGCCGCGGCCGGAGAACAGGCCGACGACGCGGGCAAGCACGCCCGGCTCGTTGTTGACGAGAACGGACAGGGTCCGGTGCTCGATCGGTTCGGCGTCCTTGGCGGCGGGATAGTGGCTGGCGCTGGCGGGGGTCGGTTTGGACATGATGCTACTCGATGGGCGTCGCTGATCCCGTCGCCCTGCGGTGCGCGCTAAAGGCGCGCCGCGAGGCGCAACGGCCGCTTAGACCATCACCTTTCCTTCCTCGGTGATCGCGCTCTCGACCGACACGCCGGCGTCGCCGAGGATCATCTCGTTGTGGGCGCGGCCGGACGGGATCATGGGGAAGCAGTTCTCCGTCTTGTCCACCACGCAGTCGAAGATCACCGGCTTCTTCACCGCGATCATCTCCTTGATCGCGGCGTCGAGGTCGCCCGGCTTATTGCAGCGGATGCCGACGCCGCGATAGGCCTCGGCGAGCTTGACGAAGTCGGGCAGCGCTTCGGTATA
>DATNNN010000229.1:0-7814 GCA_035601815.1 Xanthobacteraceae bacterium
AACGATCGTATTAGCGATCGCGGCAGTCGCCGTCGGCCTGCCTACGTGGTTCAGCACGGCAATTGTCGGCGGTATCTGGGGTTTCTTTTACAACGGGATTCACATCAACCGACTGCTTCGCGCTGGATACGAGGTCGTGACAGAGGCTCAGCGCCCGCTGGCCCAATGAGGCTTGCGACCTGTGATGTCCGGTTTGGGTTAGATTTCGTTCTCATCCAGCCGCGGCTTTGTTCACTCCCGCCCGCGCAGCACGTGGTAGCTGAGCGCGCCCGGGTCGCTGAGGTCCGGCACCTTCCAGCCGTCGAGATCGTATTCGGCCATGCACTCCTCGGCGAAGCCCTTGAACTTGTCGGCGTTGCCCGACGCCTGCGCGCCGAACAGGCAGTAGCGCCGGATTTCCTCCGTCGAGCCGCCGTAGTTGATCTCGTAGAGCTCGTGGCGGCCGCCGAACTCGCTGCCGAGCGCGTCCCACAGGAGCTTGAGGAGCTTCACCCGCTCCACGGCCTTGTAGCCGTTGGAGCCGCGCAGGTACTGGTCGAGGTACGGGCGGATTTCCGGGTTCTTGAAGTCGCGCGCGTGGCTGTTGAGATAGATGAGGCCCGACGCCACCGTCTGCTCGATCAGGTACTTGATGCGCGTGTAGGCCATGGTGGCGATGATCTGGTAGGCGTTGCCCGGATCCATGTTGGGCAGCACGTAATCGCCGATCCACGGCTTTGGATCGCGCACCATGGCGTCCGACAGGCCCCAGAACAGATTGCGCCAGGCGATCACCTCGCCGACGTTGGCCTGCACGCCGCGATAGTCCTTCGTCCCCGCCGCCTCGGTCGCCTTCAGCAGCAGGCCCGAGATGAAGTCGAGCTTGACCGCGAGCCGCGTGCAGCCGTGCACCACGAAGCGCGGCAGGAAGCCGGTGCGCGGGAAGAAGTTGTTGGCCTTGTCGATGTCGCCGTAGACGAACACGTTCTCCCACGGCACCAGCACCTTATCGAGAATGAACACCGCGTCGTTCTCGTCGAGGCGCGACGACAGCGGATAGTCGAACGGCGAGCCCATGACCGTCGACATCATCTCGTACGACGTGCGGCAGATGAACTTCACACCCGGCGTGTTGGTCGGCACCATGAACACCACGGCGAACTTCTTGTCCTGCAGCGGGATCAGCCCGTGGTGGGCGACGAAGGTGTAGTTGGTCAGCACCGAGCCGGTGGCGACCACCTTGGCGCCGGAGACGATGATGCCGGCGTCGGTCTCCTTCTCCACGTGGCAGCACACGTCGCCCACCTCGTTCGGCGGGCGGTCGCGGTCGATGGGCGGATGGATGATGGCGTGGTTGATGAACGGCACGCGCTCCTGGCTGAACTTGTACCAGCGCTTGGCGTTCTCCTGGTGCGGCGCGTAGAAGTCGGCGTTGGCGCCGAGGGTGGCGAGGAACGCCGCCTTGTAGTCGGGCGCGCGGCCCATCCAGCCGTAGGTGAGCTTCGCCCATTCGGCGATGGCGTTCCGGCCGGCGACGAGATCCTGGAGATTCTTCGGCGCCTTGAAGAATGCGTGGGTCTGCCCCTTGTTGCCGGTGTCGGTCGGCAGCAGGAGCTTGTCCTTGCGCTTGGGGTCGTGCAGCGCGTCGTAGAGGCGCGCGACCATCTTGGAGGTGTTGCGGAACGCCGGGTGGGTGGTGACGTCCTTGACGCGCTCGCCGTAGATGTAGACCTCGCGGCCGTCCTTCAACGCTTCCAGGTATTCCTTGCCGGTCTGCGGCTTGGTGACGTTCACCTGGCCGATGGTCTCGGCCTTGCCGGCGAAGGTCTCTTTCTGCTTCTGCAGCGCGGCAGCGTTCATGGCGTTTCCCCTGTGCTAGCGCGCGTTCTTCATTTTGTTCGATTATCGAACGCGCGTGCGATTAGCGAACTTTCGAAAACGATACGGGCTCGGATGAAGACTGGCAAGGCCGGGGCGACGGGGCCCTGTCGCTACGCCACCGTCTTCGAGATCTGCGCCGCCGCCGCGCGCAGCGCCGGCAGGAACTGCGCCCGCATCTCGTTCCGCGTGGTGCGCGTGGTGTGGGTGGCGATATTGATCGCGCCCACCGCCTGGCCGTCGCGGTCGACCACCGGCACCGCGATCGAGCGCAGGCCGCGCTCGAGCTCCTCGTCGACAATGGAGAAGCCCTGCTCGCGGTCGGCGCGGATGCGGTCGAACAGCGCCTGCAGGTCGGTGATGGTGTAGGGCGTGTAGGGCTCGATGCGCACCGACTTCAACCGCCGCCACACCTCGGCGTCGTCGAGGAAGCCGAGCTGCGCGCGGCCCATCGAGGTATGGAACGCCGACAGGCGGCTCCCCACCGATATCGCCGTCGACATGATGCGCCGCGCCGGGACGCGCGCCACGTACACGATCTCGGTGCCCTGCAGGATCGAGGCCGACGCCGCCTCGTGCAGGGTCTCGTTCAGCTCGCGCAACAGCGGCAGCGCCCGATCGACCCAGTTCTGCGCCGACAGGTAAGCGAAGCCGAGATCGAGGATGCGCGGCGCGAGCGTAAACTGCCGGCCGATCTGCTCGACGAAGCCGAGGCTCGCCAGCGTGCGCAGCACGCGCCGCGCCGTTGCCCGCGACAGCGCCGCCACCTGCGCCGCCTCCGAAAGGGTCATGGCCGGGCGCTGCCGGCCGAAGGCGCCGAGCACGGTGAGCCCCTTGGCGAGTGTGGTCATGAACTCCTTGTCGGGGGCGGGCGTGGGCGCCGCCAGGCGGCGGGCCCGCGACGCGGCACGCGCTCGCGCCCTGACCTGCTTGCGCCGCCGCCGCACGGAAGCCGTTGACACTGCCGGTTCCCTCTTCGACAATCGCTCTGCTCGATAAGCGAACGTTTGTTCGATTATCGAACGAAATCGGCGCACGTCAAGGGCGCCAACAATCCGGACGAGCGGCAGCACGCCCACGACGCTGCACGACTCGATCTCTCAGGGAGGATGAGAATGACCCACCGCAACGGCATCGATCGCCGTACGCTCCTGAAATACACCGCCGCCACCGGCGCCGCGGTCGCCACCGGCACGCTCGGCGCGCCGGCCGTGCACGCCCAGGCGAAGACCATCAAGCTCGGCTACGTCAGCCCGCAGACCGGGCCGCTGGCGCCCTTCGCCGAGGCCGACAACTTCATCATCAACAACTTCAAGGCGACGCTGAAGGACGGCATCAAGATCGGCGGCAAGTCCTATCCGGTCAGCGTCATCGTCAAGGATAGCCAGTCGAATCCGAACCGCGCCGCCCAGGTCGCCAAAGACCTGATCGTCCAGGACAAGATCGATTTGATGCTGGTGGCCTCGACGCCGGAGACCACGAACCCGGTCTCCACCCAGTGCGAGATCGAGGAGGTGCCGTGCATCTCCACCGTGGCGCCGTGGCAGCCGTGGTTCATCGGCCGCCAGGCCAATCCCGCCGGCGGCCCACCGGCATGGAAGCCGTTCAACAGCACCTATCACTTCTTCTGGGGACTCGAGGACGTGATCGCCGTCTTCACCAACATGTGGGCGCAGGTGTCGACCAACAAGTCGGTGGGCGGCCTCTTCCCCAACGACGGCGACGGCAACGCCTGGGGCGACAAGCAGGTCGGCTTCCCCCCGGTCCTTGAGAAGGGCGGCTACAAGCTCACCGATCCCGGCCGTTACCAGAACCTCACCGACAACTTCTCGGCGCAGATCACCGCGTTCAAGAACGCGCAGAGCCAGATCATCACCGGCGTCATGTTGCCGCCCGACTTCACCACCTTCTGGAAGCAGGCGCTGCAGCAGGGCTTCAAGCCCAAGGTGGCGTCGATCGGCAAGGCGATCCTGTTCCCGGTCTCGGTCGAGGCGCTGGGCAAGGACGGCAACAACCTCTCCTCCGAGGTGTGGTGGTCGCCCAACCATCCGTTCAAGTCGTCGCTGAACGGCATGACCGCGCGGCAGCTCGCCGGCGCCTACGAGAGCGCCACCAAGAAGCAGTGGACGCAGCCCATCGGCTTCGTGCACGCACTGTTCGAGGTCGCCACCGACGCGCTCAAGCGCACGGCGCAGCCCGGCGACGCCAAAGCGACGCTCGCGGCCATCGCCGCCACCAACCTCGACACGGTGGTAGGCAAGGTGCAGTGGAACGGCGCTAATCTCCCGCCGTTCGCCGCCAAGAACGTCGCGAAGACCCCGCTCGTCGGCGGCCAGTGGCGCATCAAGGGCGGCACCAAGTACGACATCGTCATCACCGACAATAAGACCGCGCCGGCGATCCCGGTCGGCGGCAAGATGGAGCCGATCGCCTGACCCTCTATACTCGTGTCGATGCGGGGCCGGGCATCGCCCGGCCCCGTTTGCGATTAGGGCGATGATTCTCGAAATCCGGCAGCTCTCCAAATCCTTCGGCTCGGTGCGCGCCGCCGATCAGATCGACCTCGCCGTGGCGGCGGGCGAGGCGGTGGGCATCATCGGGCCGAACGGCGCCGGCAAGTCGACGCTGTTCAACCTCATCACCGGCGACCTCAAGCCGGACGCGGGGTCAATCCGTCTCAAGGGCGCCGACATCACCGCGGCGCCGCCGCACCTGCGCTGCCACGCCGGCATCGGCCGCTCGTACCAGATTCCGCATCCGTTCGAGAACCTCACCGTGTTCGAGAATTGCCTCGTCGGCGCGGTCTACGGCCGCAACAAGCGCGAGCGCGACGTGGTCGACGCCTGCGCCGCGATCCTGGAGCGCACGCATCTGATGCTCCGCGCCAACGACCGGGCGGGGACGCTGACGCTGCTCGAGCGCAAGCGTCTCGAGATGGCGCGCGCGCTCGCCACCGCGCCGGAGCTTCTCCTGCTCGACGAGATCGCCGGCGGGCTGACGGAAGGCGAATGCGCCGAGCTCGTGGACACGATCCGCGCCATTCACGCCGCCGGCACCACCATCGTCTGGATCGAGCACGTGGTGCACGCGCTGACGCAGGTGGTGCAGCGCCTGGTGGTGCTGAACTTCGGCAAGAAGATCGCCGAGGGCGAGCCGCAGGCGGTGATGCGCTCGGCGGAGGTGCGCGAGATCTACACCGGCATCGCGGCCTGACCCCCATGGCGCTCCTCGAAACCCGCGCGCTTACGGCCTTCTATGGCGACTTCCAGGCGCTGTTCGGCATCGACACGCGGCTCGAAGCGGGCGAGACCGTCGCTATTATCGGCGCCAACGCCGCCGGCAAGTCCACGTACCTCAAGGCCATCGCCGGCCTCGCCGTGGGCGAAGCGGAAAGCGTGTGGCTCGACGGCGAGGCGATCGGCGCGCTTCCGCCGGCCGCGATCATGCGGCGTGGCATCGCGCTGGTGCCCGAGGGTAGGCGGCTCTTTCCCTCGTTGACCGTGGCGGAGAACTTGATGATCGGCCGCTACGGCCGCGCCGCGCCCGGCCCCTGGTCGCTCGACGCGGTCTATGCGCTGTTTCCCAAGCTCACGGCCATGCGCCACCGCCCGAGCACGACGCTCTCGGGCGGCGAGCAGCAGATGGTGGCGATCGGCCGCGCGCTCATGTCGAACCCGCGCGTGCTTCTCTGCGACGAGATCAGCCTCGGCCTCGCCCCCATCGTCATCCGCGACATCTACGCCGCGCTGCCGCGGATCAAGGACGGCGGCACCAGCGTCATTCTGGTGGAGCAGGACATCGTGCAGGCGCTGAAGGTCGCCGACCGCGTCTATTGCTTTCAGGAAGGCCGCGTCTCGCTCAGCGGCGCGCCGGCGGGGCTCACGCGCGACCAGATCCACGCGGCTTATTTCGGCGCCTGATCATGACCGGATGGATCGACACCATCATCCAGGGAGTGCTCCTCGGCGGGCTCTACGCCCTCTTCGCCGCGGGGCTCTCGCTCATCTTCGGCATCATGCGCCTCGTCAACCTCGGCCACGGCGACCTCATCGTGCTCGCCGCGTTCGTGATCCTGGTGCTGACCAAGGGACTTGGCGTCAACGTCTTCGTTGGGCTCGCGCTCGCCGTGCCCATTATGTTCGCGCTCGGCTACGCGTTGCAGCGCTTCGTGCTCAACCGCACGCTCGGCCGCGATATCCTGCCGCCGCTGCTCGTCACCTTCGGCCTTTCCATCATCATCGAGAACGCGCTGTTGGAAGTCTTCTCCGCCGACAGCCAGCGCCTCGACGCGGGGCCGCTGGAGACGGCGTCGGTGGCGCTCGGCGGCGACATCGCCGTGGGGGTGATGCCGCTGTTGACGCTCGTTTCGGCAGTCGCCGTCATCTTGGCGCTGAACTTCCTGTTCTACGCGACGCCGCTCGGCCGCGCCTTCCGCGCCACCTCCGACGATCCGCCGACCGCCGAGCTCATGGGCATCGACAACCGCCACATCTTCTCCGTCGCCATGGGGATCGCGCTCGTGGTCACGGCGATCGCCGCGCTCTATCTCGGCGTGCGTGCCAACTTCGATCCCACCATCGGCCCGGCGCGGCTGATCTATGCCTTCGAGGCGGTGATCATCGGCGGCCTCGGCAGCCTGTGGGGCACGCTCGCCGGCGGCATCATCATCGGCGTGGCGCAGACCGTGGGCGCCCACATCAATCCCGAGTGGCAGATCCTCGCCGGCCACGTCGCCTTTCTCATCGTGCTCGTGCTGCGGCCGCGCGGGCTGTTCCCGCGCGCGGTGGACTGATGGAATACCGCATCGCCACCGCGACCAAGACCTCGCGCGCCTCGGCGCTGATCGGCATCGCGCTGGTCGCGCTGCTGGCGGCGCTGCCGCTCTTCGCCGGCCGGGCGCTGGTGCAGGACCTGATCTTCGTCTTCTACATGCTGGCGCTGGCCCAGCTATGGAACCTGCTCGCCGGCTACGCCGGGCTTGTTTCGGTGGGCCAGCAGGCCTTCGTCGGCCTCGGCGGCTATCTCCTGTTCGCGCTCACCATCATGGCGGGCCTCGACCCGCTGCTCGCCATCCTGCTCGCCGGCGTCATCGCCGGGATGTTCGCCTTTCCCACGGCGCTCGTCGTGTTCCGCCTGCGCGGCGCCTACTTCGCCATCGGCACCTGGGTGGTGGCCGAGGTCTATCGCCTGGTGTTCGCCCAGGTGAAGCAGCTCGGCGGCGGCACCGGCACCTCGCTGCCGGTGGCGGTGGCCAACGAGTTCGCCGGCATCGAATGGATCAAGGCGCTCTTTGACGTGCGCACGGCGCTTGCCCGCGACATGGCCACTTATTGGGTGGCGCTCGCGCTCGCCGTCGGCGCGGTGCTCGCGGTCTATCTCGTGCTGCGCTCGCGCCGCGGGCTCGCGCTCGCCGCCATCCGCGACTCGGAGGTGGCGGCCGAGAGCGTCGGCGTCGACAACTTCCGCGTCAAGCTCACGATCTACGCCATCACCGCCGCCGGCACCGGCATGATCGGCGCGCTCATCTATTTGCAGAAAGCGCGCATCTCGCCGGACGCCGCTTTCTCGGTGCTCGACTGGACCGCCTACGTCATCTTCATCGTGGTGATCGGCGGCATCGGCACCATCGAGGGGCCGATCGTCGGCGTGATCGTCTTCTACCTGTTGCAGAGCTATCTCGCCGACTTCGGCACCTGGTACCTGATTTTGCTCGGCGCGCTTGCCATCGCCGTCATGCTGTTCGCGCCCCAGGGCGTCTGGGGTTTCCTGTCGCGGCGCTTCGGCGTCGCGCTGTTTCCGGTGCAGCGGCGCCTGCAGCGAAGTTGAAGAAGGGGACATCGATGGGACAGTTGCAGGGGAAGGTTTGTCGCGTCACCGGCGGGGCGGGGAGCGTCGGGCTCGCCAGCGCCCGGCTCTTTCTGCAGGAGGGCGCCAAGGTGATGCCGGTCGACCTTGCG
>DATNNN010000230.1:0-2400 GCA_035601815.1 Xanthobacteraceae bacterium
ACGATCCGGGAGAGGTCGCGGAGCTTGCCTGCCTCATCGATGATGCCGGGTTTTTCGCGGCCGGGCGGGCCGAAGCGCACGAGCTTCATGGATATTCCTCTAAGGACGAAGCGGAAGGAGACGCATCATGCGTTGCCGGTCGGCTGCGGGCAAGCGTCAGAACGCGCCGGGGAACGCGCCGCCGTCGATAAGCAGGTTCTGCCCGGTGATGTAGCTCGCCTGCGCCGAGCAGAGATACGCGCAGGCGGCGCCGAACTCGTCAGGCACGCCGAAGCGCCTGGCCGGGATCGCCGCCAGGCGCTCGCCTCTGATCACGTCCAGGCCGACGTTGCGCTTCTTGGCGGTGGCCTCGATGTTGGACTTGAGGCGGTCGGTGTCGAAAGAGCCGGGCAGGATGTTGTTGATGGTCACGTTCGACCCCGCCACGGTGCGGGCGACGCCGGCGAGGAACGAGGTCAGCCCGGCCCGCGCCCCGGAGGAAAGGTCGAGCCCCGCGATTGGCGCCTTCACCGAGCTCGAGGTGATGTTGACGATGCGGCCGAAGCGCCGCTTCACCATGGGGTCGATGGCGCGCTGGATAAGCTCAATCGGCGTGATCATGTTGGCGATCAGGCCCTGGATCATCTTCTCCCGGTCGAGCTCGCGGAAATCGCGGAACGGCGGACCGGCGTTGTTGTTCACCAGGATGTCGGGTTCGGGGCAGGCGGCGAAGAGCTTGTCCTGGCCTTCCCTAGTCCCCACGTCCGCCTCGACCGCGATCACGGTGGCGCCGGTGGCGGCGCGGATCTCGGCGGCGGTGATGTCGAGCTGCTTGGGATCGCGGCCGTTGACGATCACCTCGCAGCCCTCGGCGGCGAGCGCCATGGCGCAGCCGCGCCCGAGCCCGCGGCTCGACGCGCAAACGATGGCCTTCCTGCCGGCGATGCCGAGATCCATGGGGTCTCCTTTGTCGTGCAGCGACCAATAACACGGCCCGCTACAACAGTTCGAGTCCGGCGCAGCTCAGACCGGCATCTCCCGGCGGGCGAGGAACGCCGCGACGGCGGGAGCGACGGTCTCCGGCCGCTCGCCGTGGGGGACGTGGCCGCATTTGTCGATCGCCCACAGGCGCGAGTGCTTGAGCCGCGCGTTGAGGCGGCTGCCGAAGGAGAGAGGCACGTAGTGGTCCTGGCAGCCCCAGATCAGGAGCACCGGCACGCCGCTGGCATTGATGGCGGAAAGCGCCGGCTCGATCTCGCGCGGGACGATGTGGCGGGCGATGGTGACCATGGCGTGGATCGAATCGTGATCGGCGAGGTTCACCTTGTAGGCCTCGATATCGTCCGCGGTGATCTTCTCCGCATCGTAGTAGGCGCCGCGCAGCACCGCACGCACTACGAGGCCGGGCGGCGTGATGGTGAGCAGCGTTTCGCCCAGGAATGGCACGGCGATGATGCGGGCCAATGCCGCGATCGGCTGCGGATAGGAGACGCTGCCGAGCAGCACGAGGGAAGCGAGGCGGTCCGGGCGCTCGGCGAGCAGTCGCTGCGCAAGCAGGAGCGCGATGCCGCCGCCCATGGAGTGGCCCATGAGGGTGACGCCGGTGAGATTCTGCCGGCGGATGAAATCGTGGACGAGCTCGGCCTGGTCCTCGGCCGCGTACTTGCCGTCGCGCGGCTTGGGCGAGCGGCCGTGGCCCTTGAGGTCGAACAGATAGAGCTCGTTCTGCGCGCCGAGCGGCGCGGCGAGGTGGTGCCACGTGTAGAGGGTCTCGCCGTAGCCGTGCAGCGCGATCACCGGCCGGCCGGCGCCGTGACGCTCGTGATAGAGTTGCAGAATCGTGCTCCTATTGCCCCGCGACCGGCGACCAGACACCGTCCAATTCATGAATGCAAACGCGCTGCCAACTGCCGCCGACGTGGACGAGGCCGCGAAAGTCCTCAAGGACGTGGCGATCCGCACGCCGCTCGTCGCGAGTGCGGCGCTCGACCGCTCGACCTCCGGCCGCGTGCTGATGAAGGCCGAGATCTTCCAGCGCACCGGGTCGTTCAAGTTCCGCGGCGCCTATAACCGCCTCTCGCGGGTGCCCGCAGAGGCGCGGAAGAAGGGCGTCGTCGCCTTTTCCTCGGGCAATCACGCCCAAGGGGTGGCGGCGGCGGCGCAGCTTCTGGGCATGCCGGCGACCATCGTGATGCCCGCCGACGTGCCGGCGCTGAAGCGCGAGCGCACGGCGGCACTCGGCGCCGAGATCGTGCTCTATGACCGGGAGCGCGAGGACCGCGACGCGATCGCGACCCGCATCGCGCGGGAGAAGGGGGCGACGCTGGTGCCGCCCTACGACGACCCTTTCGTCATCGCAGGCCAAGGCACGGTGGGCCGCGAGATCGCCGAGGACCTGGCGGCGCGCGATCTCGTGCCCGA
>DATNNN010000231.1:0-8551 GCA_035601815.1 Xanthobacteraceae bacterium
GGCGCTCCTTGGCGGTGCGCTCGACCTCGTCCCATTTCCGCCGCGGCCCGTCGTAGCCGACGATGACGATATTGCCGCTCGAGCGATAGAAATCGACGTTGGGAAAAACCGCGCCGATGGTGGCGACCGCGGCATCGAACAGCATGGTCGAGGGCTCGACGTTCTGCACCACCACGCCGCCCGGATTCAGGCGCTCCTTGATCAGCCCGTAGAATTCCTTGGTCAGCAGGTGGAACGGCACGAACGGTCCGCGATAGGCGTCGACCAGGATCATGTCGAAGGTCTTGTGGTTGCGCGCCAGATACATGCGGCCGTCGAGCACCACGATGTCGAAGTTCGGCTCGGGCTTCACGTTGAAATATTGCGCGGTGACGCGCACCACCTGCGGGTCGAGATCGACGGCGGTGAGCTTCAGCTCGGGGATCGACTTGTGCAGGTACCAGGACGTCCGCCCGCCGCCGAGGCCGATCATGGCGGCGCTCTCGAGCTTGTCGGCGTAGGCGGCGACCACGGTCATCGACTGGGTGTAGTAGGCCGGCAGCTCCATCTCGTCCGCGGGATTGACGATCGATTCGATGTAGTTCAGCCGCCGCGCGCCGAACGACAGCATCATGTAGCCGTCGGGCCGCTTGTGGACGTAGATGTCGTTGTAGAGCGACTCCACCCGCTCCACGAGCTCGATCGACACGCTCTGGCCAAGCGCCGGCTGAGCGAGCGCAACGGACGCGAGGAGCGCGAAGGCGGGGAGCACCGAGGGCCGCGTCATTCCAGGTCCGGTTCGAAGAGCGGTTGCAGGGCGAGCACGCCGAACTGCGCGATCCAGTGGCCGACCTTGCGGTATTCGCCGGCCCACCAATCGCGCCGCTCGTATGAGATGCGAACGTGGCGGGCATAGGACGCGCGCCAACGCGCGTCGCCGGTGGCGCGAAAGATGCGCCACAGACCCCAGGCGCGGCTGAAGTTCAACGCATGAAGATGGGTCGCCGCGATCGTTTCCAGCGGACGCACCGCATCAGGATCGGGCAGGAGCGTCGCGATTGTCCGGCGCGCCGCGTCTTGCGGCAGCGCGAGCGTAAGCAGCCAGGCCCAGTTCGTCGCTGTCGCCATGAACGAGCGGGCCGCCACGTCGGCCTCCGGATCGCAGGCGGCAAGTGGTGCCGCGCGAACGCGCTCATCGACGAAGGCGATGAGCTCGCGCTTGGCCCTGTGAACGCCCCATGCGCGCAAGTTGATGAGCGCCCAGCTCTGGCTTTGGTAGGAGCCGACGCGAGGGTCAAACGCGCGGCCCTTCATGTAATCCATGAACGTGCCCGCGATCTCGTCGGCCATGGGCAGCAGCCCGTGTTCGCCGCCGCGTTCGGCTTCAGTGGCGAGCCGCAGGAACCAGGCGCGGCCATAAGGCATCTCGAACGTGGGATCGGCGGCGATGAAGCGCCGCTCCGCCTCGATATTTGCGAGCCGCTCCATCACGAACGCATGCAAGGCCTCGTCGCCGCTGAGGCGGGCCGCCGTGAGCAGCGCCCAGTGCCCGTGCACGGCGGAGTGCCAATCGATGCAGCCGTGGAAGATCGCGTGGTCGCTGTCGTGCCGCATCACCGAGCCGCGCACCTGTTCGGCGAATTCGTGCAGCATCTCGGTGCGCCGCCCGTGCAAGGCGCCGAATTCGTCATCGCGCACGGGGGCGGCGAGCGACATTCCGCGGTTATAGCGGCGGCGCGACATCGCGCAATGCGCGGCGGGCGTGCGGGTTCCCGTGACTTGCTTGCGGTGCAGAAGCGCCTATGTCACAAGCGGCCGCGCGGGCGGGGCATAGCGCAGCCCGGTAGCGCGGGAGTTTTGGGTACTCCAGGTCGCAGGTTCGAATCCTGCTGCCCCGACCATTCGCCTCGTTCATGCAAGTGAGCTCCGCTATTCGATTCCGTCTCCTGCATCGCGCCGCGCTCGCGTTCCTGCTGTTGGCGCTCGCCGCCGGGGTCGTCCGCGCGGCGGCGCTGGAGCCGCTCGAGATCGTCACCAAGACCGGCGTGCGCGTGTTCAACGTGGAAGTCGCGATCACGCCCGAGGAGCACGCCGTCGGCCTGATGAATCGCCGCACGCTGCCGGCGGGCACCGGCATGCTGTTCGACTTCGGGCCGCCGCAGATGACCATGATGTGGATGAAGGACACCTACGTGCCCCTCGACATGCTCTTCATCACCGCCGACGGCACCATCCTCGGCATCGCCGAGGACACGACGCCGCTGTCCCTGCAGCCCATCATGTCGCCGGGGCCGGTGAAGGCAGTGCTCGAGGTGCTGGCGGGAACCTCGCGCCGCCAAGGGATCGCCCCCGGCGACCGGGTCGGCCACCGCATCTTCCGCCGCTAGGGGTTGGCGGCTATAAGCAAGGAACCATGATCGCCCGCATCTATAAGCCCGCGCGCACGGCCATGCAGTCCGGCGACGCCAACACCCGCGAGTGGCTGCTCGAGTTCGAGGCGGAGTCCGCGCGCTCGGTCGAGCCGCTCATGGGCTGGACCTCGTCGAGCGACATGAAGAGCCAGGTGCGCCTGAGCTTCGCCAGCAAGGAAGAGGCGATCGCCTACGCCGAGCGCCGCGGCATTCCGTTTCAATTGTTCGAGCCGCAGGCGCAAAGACGCCGCAAGATCGCCTACGCCGACAATTTTGGCTACAAGCGTGTCGGGCAGTGGACCCACTGACGGCGCGTCCGGCGGCCCCGTAGCTCAGGGGATAGAGCAGCAGCCTTCTAAGCTGCTGGTCGGAGGTTCGAATCCTCCCGGGGTCACCAAATATTTCATACGGCTCGATGTCGCAATGCGCCGGTGTTTCAAAAAAACGCCCGGCACGGAGCCGGGCGTACTCGCAATCGTTTGCGATGGGTCAGAAGTTACCGAGGTAGTCTGACATCTTGCCATACATCGCGCCGCCCGGGTCGGGCAACAGGTATAGCTTGCCGCCGGACATGACGAGCATGGTTCCGCCGCTAAGCGGGGTCGCCGTACCAAGCATGGCTTTTGTCTTGTCCGTCATTTTTCCCATGACGTACTTCCCGCCAGGGCTGACCATGAGGATGGTACCCTCCGCCATCGCCTGCTCGCGTTGAGCGAACGATGGGGTCGTCGATGCCACTGTGGCCGCAGCCAACGCGAGGGCGACCATCGCCCCTTTGAATACTGACATAGTGATTTCCTCCGGTTGTGAAGTTAGTCACCCTGTCGCGAAGGAGTGATCAACTCAAAATCACAGCCATGTGTTGCACGGAATCGTGATGTGAGAGCGAGGATCGGGACGAAAGTTCAATCTGTGAAGCTGACAGTCCGCCGTTCGAGCCTCGACCGGGCGCTTAGGACCGGGAGGGGCCGCTCGTGGCGCTTCCCATCGCCTCGCAGAAGCGCGCGACCGGCGTCTTCCGGCGGATCAGCGTCATGGGCATGGAGAAGTGCCCGCGGTCGAAGATGAACTGGTTCGCCTCCGGCACGCCCCAGGCCTGAACGAGCGCGAGCCCGCTCGCAAACGGCGTCACCCGGTCGCGCTTGCCGAGCACGCTCACGATTTTCGCGGGCGCGACCGGGGCCTCCGGCCGCGGGTCGAGCAGGCGCAGATAGTCGTCGATGCGCTCCGGCGTCCAGCCGTTGGCAAACGGGTCGTAGGCGGCGCCGAAGATGTTCGTCATCTCGCCCTGTGCGGTGGCGTCGCCGATGCGGCCGCAGTGGGTGATGAGGAAGAGGCCGTCGGGCCGAAGCCGCGCCGCGCCCTCGCGGGCGCGGTCGGCGGCGAGCTGCGCCGTGAGCGCGCCCAAGCTGGTGCCGCCGAAGGCGAGCGGCCCGCGCGAGGTCTTGCGCGACCAGTCGGCGAGCACCGCCCACTCCTGCACCGCGCCGAAGAAGCCGTCCATGAGCCCGGTGGGGAAGGTCGCGATTAGGCGCTCGCCAGCGAACGAGCCCGCCGGCGTGCGGCGGCCATGCCACGGCGCCTCCGGGCGGATGACGCGGAAGCCCGCGGCGCAAAGCGTGGTCGCCTCGTCGATGAGGCCGCGCCAGTGATCGAACTCCACGCACACGCCGTGGCCGAAGATCAGCGTCGGCGGATCGCTCACGCCGACGGGCTCGTGCACGCGGGCGTACACCATGTCGCCGAGCAGCGGGCTCTTGAAGCGCAGCCAGCAGTCGGTGCCGACCGCGCCGGGGACGGGGCGGGAGCTCTCCACCGCCGGCAACGGGTCGGGCGGCGCAGTGAAAGGCGTGAGATCCGCGCGGGCGCTTGCGTAGATCGCGTCGACCGCCTCCGGGCTCTGGATGTCGAGCCTGATCGGCGGCGCGCTGCGCCGGAGCAGGAAGGCGAAGAAACGCCGCGCCGCGTTATAGGCGTGCGCCCCATCGAGCCGCGCCGCCTCCACCGCGCTGCGGTAGGCGACCGAGCTTTCCTCCCAGCCGAAGAACACCCGCTGCCATTCGGCTTCCAGCGCCGCGGCCCGCGCCCGCGCCCTCTGGAAGCGGGCAAGCGCAATCGTGAGCTTGGCGTCGCCGCCGGGATGCCGCGCGGCACCGAGCGTCTCGTAGAAGCGTTCCGCCGAGCCGTCGGCCGTGCGCGCCGCGGCCCACAGACGCGACGCCGGAAAGAAGAAGCGCCTGAGCGCCCATTCGCTGGCCCCATCGAACCACGGCCAGGCGAACGCGAGACTCCAGAGCGAGCGCCGCCAGGTGCCGCCACGGCCGGACCAGGCATAAGGCCGGGACTTAGGAACGAGGCCGTTCGTCAGGTGGGTCGATACCATTTCTTTCTCGTGCCTCGGCCTTGCCGATACGCCTTCGACGGGTGGTATCCTAGCCTGCTTTACGCGGGCTCCCCATGACTACCGTGACGCTGCCGCTCTGGGTCTTCATCGTCCTCGGCGCGCTCGCGTTGCTGGCGCTGGTCGACCGGCTGTTGATCCCGAGCGCGCGCTGGGCGTTGCGGCGCCGCGCCAACCGCGCCATCGACGAGCTCAACACCCGGCTCCAGCTCCACATCCAGCCGTTCAAGCTCACCAAGCGCCAGGTGCTCATCGACCAGCTGATCTACGACCCGGAGGTTCTGCACGCCGTCGAGGAATATGCCAAGGCCGAGCACGTGCCGCGCGAGGTGGCGATGGACAAGGTCAAGCGCTACGCCCGCGAGATCGTACCGTCGTTCAGCGCCTACGCCTATTTCCGCATCGGCACGCGCATCGCCAAGCGCCTGTCGCAGATGCTCTATCGCGTGCGCATCGGCTTCAAGAACGACGAGGCGTTGAAGAACGTCGACCCGGATTCGTCGGTGGTGTTCGTCATCAACCACCGCTCCAACATGGATTACGTGCTGGTCACCTACGTCGCCGCCTCCTCGTCGGCGCTGAGCTACGCCGTCGGCGAGTGGGCGCAGATCTTCGGTCTGCGCAACCTCATCCGCTCCATGGGCGCCTACTTCATCCGCCGCGATTCCCGCGACGCGCTCTATCGCAAGGTGCTCGCCCGCTATGTCCATATGGCGACCACCGCGGGCGTGGTGCAGGCGATCTTTCCCGAGGGCGGGCTCTCGCGCGACGGCCGCCTGCGCCCGCCCAAGTTCGGCTTGCTCAGCTACATGGTGGCGAGCTTCGATCCGCAGGGGCCGCGCGACGTGGTGTTCATCCCCGTGGGCGTGAACTACGACCGGGTGCTGGAGGATCGCATTCTGACCTCGGCGGCGAATACCGCGCCGGGCGAGGTGCCCACGTTCCGCTTCCAGCCGCTCGTCTTCGCCCGCCATTTCTTCCGGCATCTGTGGATGGCCGCGCGCGGCCACTGGCACCGCTTCGGCTACACCTGTGTCAGCTTCGGCGAGCCGATGTCGCTGCGCAAATATTTGGCCGGGCGGAACGTCGATTTCCGCTTGCTTTCCGCCGAGGCCCGCCATGCCGAGATCGAGCGGCTCGGCCGCCGGCTCATGGACGCGGTGGGGAGCGTGGTGCCGGCGCTGCCGGTATCGTTGGTGGCGACGGCGTTGCTGGAGGCCGACGGTCCGCTCACGCTATTCGAGTTGAAGGCGCGCGTGTCGGCCTTGATCGACACCCTGGAAAGCTCCGGCGCCTACGTCCACATCCCGCGCGCCGACCGCGACTACGCCATCGACGTCGGCCTGCGCATGCTGACGCTGCGCCACCTGGTGACCGAGGAGGAGGGGAGCTACCGCGCCAATCCGAAGGAGCTTTTGCTGCTGCGCTATTACGCCAACGCCATCGCTCACTTGTTCGCCAAGGCGCCGCCCGCCGAGATCGTCGCTTGGCCGGTGAGCGCAAAAGCCGCCGGTTGACGCGGCGCGTGCGCGACCGGTTGAATTGCGGGCGGCATTGCAGTGTGATGGACGAAATCTCGAGGGAAGGATCGCCATGAAGCTCTACATGCACCCGTTTTCCATCACCAGTCGCCCATCCGCCTGTTCATCGCCGAGAACGGCATCAAATGCGACGAGCAGGTGGTGGATCTCATGACCGGCGAGCACCACAAGGAGCCCTACGTTTCGCTCAATCCCAATCGCCTGGTGCCGATGATCGAGGACGGCGATTTCCGCCTGACCGAGAGTTCGGCGATCCTGAAGTATCTCGCCGACAAGTACGATCTTCCGTCCTATCCCAA
Organism: Xanthobacteraceae bacterium; assembly: GCA_035601815.1. Taxonomy (GTDB): domain Bacteria; phylum Pseudomonadota; class Alphaproteobacteria; order Rhizobiales; family Xanthobacteraceae; genus DATNNN01. The sequence goes on from DATNNN010000231.1 coordinate 6,632, forward strand.
GGACCTGAAGAAACGCGCCAAGGTCAACGAGATCATGGATTGGTTCAACACCAACTTCTACCGCGACTGGGGTTATGGTCTGGCCTATCCGCAGCTCTTTCCCCACCACAAGCGGCGTAGCGACGAAGCCCACGCCGGCGCCATCGAGTGGGGCAAGGAAGGCTCCAAGAAATGGCTGCAGGTCCTGAACGAATACTGGATTGGGCCGAAGCGGCGGTATCTCGCCGGCGACCAGGTGACGATCGCCGACTACTTCGGCGTCGCCATTCTGCCCCTGGGCGAAGTGCTGCGCTGCGACCTGTCGAAATATCCCAACGTGCAGCGCTGGGCCGACAACATGAAGAAGCAGCTCAAGAGCTGGCCACAGGTGAACGAGGTGTTCTACGGCGTCGCCCAGTCGGTGAAGGACAAGGACTTCGTCCGCGTCTGAAGTCTTTTCACCCGAATTTCGCGCCCGACGCCGGGCCGCCGCAGTTGCGCCTTGTTTGCGCGATTCGCTCGTGATCCAAGGCGACGCGACGAAATTTCGAGTCGGAAGAAAATGACCCTGCACGGCGCGCGCCGCTTTCTCTCCATCGCCCTGGCGTTCTCGCTTGCCGTCCTGTTCGTGGCCGCGGCTTCGACCCAGCCGCAGGATGCTGACGCCGGCAGCGGCCGGGTGGCGCTCGTCATCGGCAACGCGGCGTATCCGGCCCGGCGCCTTGCCACCTCGGTGAACGACGCCGGTCTCGTCGCCGAGATGGTGCGCAACGCCGGCTACGATCTGGTCGAGGCGCGCGACGCCGACGAAACGCTCCTTCGCCAGACGGTGCGCGATTTCCTCGACAAGGTGGCGGCGGCGGGGCCCGATGCCGTCGCCTTCGTCTATCTCTCCGGCTACGGCCTGCAGTTCGAGGGCGATAACTATTTCGTGCCGGTCTCGGCGCGTCTCGCCCGCGTCTCCGACCTTCCGACCGAAGCCTTCCGCGTCGGCGATCTCCTGCGCGCGCTCGCCGGGATGAACGTGGCCGCCCGCGTCGTCGTCCTCGACATGGCCCGCGCGCACCCGTTCTTCGGCGGCGCCCGCGCCGTGCCGCCGGGCCTCACGGTGGTCGAGCCGGGCGAGGGCACGCTCGTCGCCTTTTCCACCGGTCCGGGCGCGGTGCTGCGCGATGGCGCCGGACCCTACGGTCTCTATGCCCCGGCGCTGGTCGAGATGGCGACCAAACCCGGCGTGCCGCTCGATCAGCTGTTCACCCAGGTGCGCCTGCGCGTACACGAGGCGAGCCGCGGCGCGATCACGCCCTGGCACAGGTCGCGCATCTCGGCGCCGGTTTTCTTCTTCGAGGACGAAGCCACGCCCGACGACACGGTGCCGCCGCAGGCAGAGCTCAATCCCCAGGCCCAGCAGTTGCTTGGCCGTCCGCTCGCGTCGCTTTCGCCGGACCAGGCGTATGGCGTGGCGCTCGAGCGCGACAGCATCGAGGCCTACCAGGAATTCCTCGCGGCATTTCCCGGCCATCCGCTTGCCAAGCGCGTGCGGCTCCTGCTCGCCGAACGCCGCGAGGCGTTGATCTGGCGGCGCGCGGTCGCCGCCAATACGCCGCCGGCCTATTGGTCGTATCTACGGCGCTATCCGCGCGGGCCGCACGCGCCGGAGGCGCGCCGGCGTCTTGCCGCGCTCATCGCGCCCGTCGAGCCGCCGTCCGACTTCGCCATGATGGACTATGGCGTGCCGCCGCCAACCGACGACGAGGTGGCCTTTTACGAGGATTATTACGGCACCTACTACGGCGGCGAGCCGCCCGACTACGCGCCGCCGCCGCCGTTTCCGGTCTACCTGTTGCCGCCGCTCGAGCCCGCGTTCGTCGACCTGCCGCCGCCGGTCTACTACGAAGGTGCGGCGTATCTGCCGGTGCCCGGGGCGATCATGATGCGCCG
>DATNNN010000232.1:0-9040 GCA_035601815.1 Xanthobacteraceae bacterium
GACACCACCTTGTCGGCGTGCGTGAGATAGAGCGGATGCTTGGCCGCGACAGTGCGCTCTTCTTCCGGCAGGAAGAAGGGCATGTCCTGGTGCACGAGGCGCTTTTCCATCTCGCCGACCGGCAGGATGTAGCAGTTGCGCACCACGAGACTGACGTCGTCGAGCCTGATGCCCGCGGCATCGAGGCAATAGTCGATGACATCCTTGTAAAAGCCGCTAGCGTGCTTCTGCCGCGTGATGCGCTCCTTGGAAATCGCAAACGCGATCTCGCCGTCGCGCAGCAGGCAGGCGCTGACGTCGTGGTCGTAGGTGTTGAGGCCGAGGATGTAGGTGGGCTTCTTGGGCATGGGCCTTCTTGTGGCGGGAACCGGACGAGCGAACCCGAATGTCGGGTTCCGGTCACAGTCGCAGAGGACGGGGGATATTCGGCGCGATGCATGGATGACATCCGCCGGCGTTGGCTAGCAAGCTCTTACTCCGGCCTTGAAAATGCGCTCGAAGTTGGTCCCGGCGCGGCGGTTCCGCCGGGGCAAAGTTGCGCCGCACAATGCCTTTGCTTGACCGGAACCAATCCCCTACCCTATCGTTCTATCGAGCGTGACGTCCTCCCGACGTCGCGTCGGTTGGGCTTCAGCAGACGTGCGTGCTCGGGCGCAACAGTCGTGAAAGGTGATGAGATGACGAAAACTCGCCAAAATCTCCTGACGCGTTTCCTGGCCGCCGCGGCCATGGTGGCGATCTATTGTGTCAGCACCCTTGGGGTGACGGGCGTTGTGTCGGGCGTTGTATTGACCGCGACGACCACGTCTGCGGAGGCCCAATGGCGCGGTCGCGGACGCGGCAGGGGGGGCTGGGGCCGCGGCAGAGGCTGGGGCCGCGGCTGGGGCCGCGGCTGGCGCTGGTGCCACCGCCCCTATTCGAGCCGCTATTTCCGCTGCTGGTAAGCGTACGGCATCGACGAACGAATTTGCAGCCGGCCGCCTGCGCGGCCGGCTGTTTGCTTTTGGAGCTGCTTATTCCGCGAGATCGGAGGCATAGGGCAGCGGCTCCCGCCCGCCCTTGAGCATGCCGGCGATCCGCGCGATCTCGCTGAAGGCGGTGCCCACCCAGCCGCGCACCGCGTCGCGCGCCTCCAGCGACAGGAACGCGAGCGGCAGCCGTTCGGTCGCCACGTGCGCCGGCCGCTCGCGCGTGAACTCGGCGAGCGACAGCGTGGTGTTGTCGATCATGCCGGCGAAGAACGGCTCGAGCGGCGGCATCACCATATGCGGCTCGTGGTCCTGGAAGGTCTGGTAGGCTTCGCCCACCCGCGTCGTCACCTCCACCTCGCCGAGAAACAGGTTCTCCACCAGCACGAAGGCGTATTCGGGAAACTCGCGCATCAGCCGCAAGCCCCGCTCGTAGGTCTCCGGGTCGCGGCCGGCGATGTAGAGGATCGCCGGCACCACCGCGTGGCTCTTGGCTTCAGTGGCGAAGTCCATGGCGCGCATCAGCTCGAAGAATTTCTCGAAGTGGCGGTGGGTGAGATCGACGACGCGGGTCTCCGCCGACGGCAGCGACAGGCGGTCGAACAGCGCCATCTGCCCCGGTACCTTGTCGAGGTCGATGACCTTGGCCTTGCCGGGGAAGAACGAAGCGAGCTTGGGCTCGTAGGTATCGGTGTCGAAAATCACCGGCCGCTGGCCCAGGCCGCGGAAATAGTCGGTCATCAGCCGGGCCAAGAGGGTCTTGCCGACCTTCGGTCGGGGCGAGGCGACGATGAGGGCGAGACTCTGCGCCAGCATGACCGCCTTTTTCTCAAGCCGCCCGGGTCAACGCCCCGGGCCGTTGATCAGCCGCTCGATGAGGCCGATGCGATCGAACTCGTCGAACACGCGGCCGAGCCAGGTCTTCACGTAGCCGCGCAACACCAGCGAATAATTCCCGGCCTGGCCCTGCGGGTTGCGATTCTTGATGAAGGCGGAAAACGGCACGCCGGCGAGCTCGACCTGCTCGCACGCCATCTCGTTCAATTTCGGAATATTGACCTCGATCGCTTCTTTCGCCTGCTTGAAATAGTTGTCGTAGACGTTCTTGTCCCAATCGAAGAAGCTCGCCTCGTTGATGAAATTCTTCACCGCGAAGTAGCTGCCGCCCTTCATGAAGGGGAGGATCTCGCCGATCTCTTCGAGCGACGACACCGACGGCCCGAGGATGTGGAACAGGCTGAAGGTGTATTCGTCGTTGCGCACCGCGTCGAAGAAGCCGATGTCCTTCAGCGCGTTCAGCGTCGGCGACAACAGTCCGGCGCGAATATCGATGACGCTCACCTTCTCGCCGCTTGTGGTGAGCGTATCGAGCATGCGCATCTGATCGGGAGTCGAGACGAGGTTGACGATCTCGGTTTGGCCGGGATGGAAGCGCTTGAGCGTTCCGCGCGGGAACTCGCCGTCGAAGGCGCGCGCCGAGGTGTTGTTCTTGACGAGGTAGTCCAGCAATGTGCGCGTGATCGTGGTCTTGCCGACGCCCCCCTTGTCGGCGCCCACGATAAGAACCGCTGGCTTCATGGTCTTTGCTCCGGAACGGACGCGCCCACCGACTTCTGCCTTTCGCTCTCCCAACTTCGCCAACTGCGCCGCCCACCGGGTCGGCGTGGAAGCGCCGGCCGCGGCCTTGGCCGCACCTTTGGGGGTCGCCCGGCCGGCCTTGGTCGAACGTCCGGCCGCGCCGCCCGCCGCCTTGGGCTTCGCTGCACGCCCGCTGCGCTTGGAGGATTTCCCACCCCTGGCCACGCCGTCGCTCCCTCGCCGCATCCGACGGCGACCTATTTGATCGCTTCTTTATGCGACTGGGGAGGGTATCCCACCCTCCCGCCCCGGCCAAGCCGCGCGGCGCCGGCATCGAGGCCGCACCCGGTGTTGCCGAACGCGGCGGAATCGAATTGTTAGCGATTTGAATCGATACTGCCGCGTGCCTGCGGGCGTGCGCCCGACCATGCAGCGCGGCTGGCCTACCTCCGATTCGGCACCCGGCATGGCCCTCTTGAATCAGAATCAGAACTTTCGCTGCGGGCGGTAACCGATTCCTTCGACTCGCGTTTTTCCCCGTCGATTAACGCGGATTCGCGTGCAATCTCACGCGAGCCGGCGCGCCCAGGCGCGGCACAAGGCTCAGCTGGGCCCTTTTTCTGCCGCTGCCTAGGCCCTATATTCCGGGTGCCGGCGCAAGCCGGCTATGGCGATAAACGCGCGTCGCAATAAACCCATCGGACCCGGGGGCAGTACCCGGCGCCTCCACCAAAACCCGGCACCGCGGAGAAAATTTCCGGGCTTCGGCGGGGGCGAAACAGGATCGACGAGGGTGTAAAGGGCGTGTTTTTGCTCGGTATGGTTCCGCCGTTATCGGGCCGTACACATAGTTGCCAACGACAACTATGCTCCGGTTGCTCAGGCCGCGTAAGCGGTTTGAAAAACCGAAATTAAGCCCTGGCGGTTAGCACCGTCAGGCGGGGTCCGGGGGCACCTGGCAACAGAAGCCCCCACTTTCTCCCCTCCCTCGCGCAAGCTGCTAAAATCGGCTTCACTCGAATCTCCGAGTCGCCATGGCCGATCTCATCCGCTACGACCTCCTCGCCCAGGACGCCTTGCGCGGCATCGTGCGCAAGGTGCTCGCCGACGTTGCCCGCGCCCGTGCGCTGCCCGGCGACCATCACTTCTTCATCGAGATCGACACCAACGCGCCGGGCCTGAAGATATCCGACCGCCTGCGCGCCGCGAATCCCGACAAGATCACCATCGTGCTGCAACACCAATTTTGGGATCTCACGGTGACCGAGCAGGGCTTCGAGGTCGGCCTCTCCTTCGGCGGCACGCCTGAGCGGCTGAGCGTGCCGTTCACCGCGGTGAACGGCTTTTATGACCCCTCGGTGCAGTTCGGCCTGAAGTTCGTCGAGGAAAAACCAGCCGAGGCCGCCACGGAAACGCCAGAGCCAAAACTCGCCACCGCCCCGCGCGGCGTGGCCTCGGAGCCCGAGGAGCGGCCGGCAAAGAAATCGGTCCCGCGCAAGAAGGCGCCCGCGCTCACCGCCGTGGCTGCCCCCGATGTGAAGCCCGCCGGCGCGCAGATCCTCTCCATCGACAAGTTCCGCAAGAAGAAATCGTGATCCCGCTCGTCCTTGTCGCCGCCGTGGCCGACAACGGCGTGATCGGGCGCGACGGATCGCTGCCCTGGTGGCTGCCCGGCGACCTCAAGCACTTCAAGCAAATCACCCTGGGCAAGCCGGTCGTCATGGGCCGGCGCACGTTCGCCTCGATCGGCCGCGCTCTGCCGGGGCGCAGCAACATCGTGCTCTCCGGCGATCCGAACTTCCGCGCCGACGGCGTGCGCACGGCGCCGAACCTTGATGCCGCGCTCGCCATCGCCGAAAACGAGGCCAAGCGCCTCAACGTCCGCGAGATCGCGGTCATCGGCGGCCGCACCCTCTACGACGAGACACTGCCACGCGCGGCCCGCATCTATCTCACCGAGGTTCACGCCAAGCCCGACGGCAACGTGCACTTCCCGAGCTTCGACCGGAGCGAGTGGAACGAAACCAAGCGCGAAGGTCCGTTGCAGGGCGCGCACGACGCCCATCCCTATTCCTTCGTGGTGCTCGATCGGCGGTAAGCCGCCGGGCTACTGCAGCACACGCTCCTCGCGCGGCTGCTTCGGCCGCGCGCCGGGAACGGGACGGATCTCGAGCGGCGGCGGCAAGGGCGGCGCGGCCTTCGGTTGCGGTGCGGGCCGTTTCGGCGGCGCCGGCACCCGCTCCTGCGCGATGGGCTCCGCCGGCGCCATGATGATCGGCACGCCGCTCTGGATCTGGTTGGTGACCCGCTCCATGGCGTGCAGCGCAAGCACGGTGGCGAGCCCGCCAGCTTCGATGCGCCGCTCGGGCGCGGCCAGGGGACCGCGCCAACGGACCACCGCCGTGGGCCGGGCGCTCAGGCCCGGCGGCGCCGGCGCTTCGAGCTCGACCGCGGCGTCGAGGATGAGGCGCGCGAGATCCACGCTTCCTTCGAGCGCCACCTGCACCGGCCCAGCCGCGGTGCGCACCTTTCCCGCGCGCGCCACGCCGGCAGCGACCACGAGCGAGGCCTCAAGCCGGTCGAGCTTGAGCGGCCCACGGGCAAGCGCTTCGGCGAGCACAGCGGTGACCTTGGCCTCGTCGGGCGGAGGCGGGTTGTCGAGCACGGCGGTAAGCGCGCCGGGATCGAGCCCGTCGATCTCGGGCGCATCGGCAAGCAGCACGCCCTGACCAGCGAGACTAGCGGCGAGCGCCGCCGGCGTCTTGCCCTGCCCGGACAGGATCAGCGTGATGTCGGCCCGGCCGCGAAGCTTGTTGCCCGGCACGAGACGCGCGAGATCGGCCTTGGCGAGCGAAAGCCGGGCATCGAGGGCGAGCGGGTTGCGAATGCGCACCTCGCCGGTGAGCCTGCCGCCGACAAGATCGGCAGCAAAGCCTGTGATCGCCGTCTCGGCCGCCCCGACGCGCAGGCGGAATTCCGCGTTCGCCGCGACAAGAGCCCCGGCGAGCGGGAGTGCGGCGATCTCCAGATCAACGGCGCCGCTCGCCCCGGAGAGCGGTGCCGGCGAAAGCGGCGTGTCCGGCCACAATCCCGTCCCGCCGCCGCGGCCAAGCGCAAGAGCAAGCAAGGTCGCGAGCTCGGTGCGATCGACGACAAGCCTGCCAGCGAACTGCGGTGGATCGAGCGCCGCGAACTCGAGCCGCCCGCTGATGCGCGCCTCGCCGAGCTTGAGCGCGAGATCGTCGAGCACGATGCCATCGCGCTGGCGGGTGAGCCGCGCGGTGCCGCCGCCCGGCAAGGCCCGCTCGCCCGCGCCGCGATCGAGGGCGGGCGCGAGCGGCCGCAAATCGGCTCCGTCGAGGGTGAGCTTCAGCGCCGGCTCAATGCGGCCGTCGGCGGCGACGCGCAGATTTCCCGCGCCGGCAATGGTCGCGCCGGGCACGACGAGCCGGCCATCAACGCTGAGCGCTCCATCCTTTTGCCGCGCGAGCGCGCCTTCCAGGCGGCCTTGGCCGGAAACACGGCCGGGCGCAAGGCCGACAAGCGTGAGCAGCCGGCCCGCTTCGCTCTCGACCGTGAAGCGCGCGTCCTCGGCGAGCATCCCCGCCGCATCGAGGCGCATGCGCAGGCTCGCCTGCAGCGCGCTCCCCCGCGCGGTGATCTCCGCCGCGTAGCCACGCGGCTCGGCGATCACCGTGCCGGAAAATTGCACCGACGGCCCGAACGCCGCGACCCGCCGCACGAGCGCCCCCGCCTCGTCCGTTCCGGCGGCCATTTCGACCACGCTCTCGAGACCCTCCGGCCGCACCACTTCGAGCTCGAAGGCGAACCGCTCAGGCTTGGCGGCTGCCGTATAGCGCGCGCGACCGACGATCCGGGTAATGCCCAGCGCGCCGCTGAGCTGCTCGATGGCGATCCCGTTCGCCGACGCTTCGAGCTTGCCCGAAAGCTTGAGCGCGCCGCCCTCTTCGACGGCGAGCGCGCGGCCGGTGCCGGCGAGCCAGCGCATGAACGCGGCGGGCTCCTCCGCCTCGAGCGCGATATCGCCCGCGAAGGCCGCGCCGCCCGCGGTTCCGCGCGCGCGCATGAACCCGCGGCCGGGAAGCCGCGCCTCGACGCTCTCGGCGACGAGAGCGCCGTCGCGGAGCGCAAGTACCGCGCGCAGATCGCGCACCAAGCCGCCGCCGGCGGCGATGCTGTCGATCACGACCTCGGCGCGGCCGCGGAACGGCAACCCCTCGCCCAGTGCCAGCGCCTCGAACAGTGGCGCCAGCGCCGTCCACGGCTTGCGCGGTGCGTTGCCGCGCGCCGCCTGATCGAGGTCAAGCCGCGCCGCCCTGAGCGCCACCGTGATCCGGCCGTTCGGCCGCGGCTCGAAGCGCGCGTCGCCAGCGAGCTCGATCGCGCGCTCGTCTGCCCCCAGCGCCAGCGTAAGCTCGCTGAGCACCACCTCATCGGCGTTGGCGCGCGCCGTCGCCGCCACCCGCCACGGCGCATCGCCCCGGGCCGCAAGCGTCGCCTTACCCTCGAAGCGCGGCGCGGCCCCGGCGAGCAGGAAGGCGCCGTCCGCTTCGAACTGCGCGCCGTCGGCCCGGTCGAGCGAGAGCCGCACCCGTCCCGACCCGTCGGCGGCGAAGCGGCCGGCGGCGAGGCGCAGCGCGAAGCGCCGCCCCTCGTGCACGAAGCGGCCGTCGAGCCGCAGCGGGCCGACGCGCGATCGCAACTCGCCGGTCGCGTTCAGCTCGTCGATGGCGACGAAACCGCCGGCCCGGTTCTCGATGGCGAGCGCGCCGCGCTCGATGGTGACGCGCGAGATGGAGATCGCGTCGAACCCGCCGCCCACGCCGGCGGGCAACACCAGCCGCCCGTCGCGCTCGATCACAAGGCGCGCCACCGGCCGGGAGAGCACGACCTCCTCGGCCTCGAGCGCCCCGCGCACCAGCGCCCCGAGCGACAAGACGCCGCGCACCTCGGCCGCGGTAAGCCCGCTCTGCTCGCGACCACCAACGGTCACGTCATTGAACACGAACGCCGGCGTCGGCAGGAGCATGGCCGAGATCGGCCCGCGGATCGCAACCCGGGCGCCCACCAGCGCGCTCGCCCGCGCCTCGAACTCGGCCCGCCAGCCGTTCCAGTCGACGAACGTGGGCGCGGCAAGCGCCGCGACGATCGCGACGATCACCACGAGCGCCAGTCCGATCAACGTATGCTGCACGCGGCTATCCTCGCGCGGCCCCGTACCACGGGGCCTCAGAATCTTGCCCGCAATGAGGATACAGCAGGCGGCCACCCCTCAAAGGGCGACGATCTTGCCCGGATTCATCAGGTCGGTTGGATCGAGCGCCCGCTTCACCGCGCGCATGACCTCGACCGCGCCCGGCCCGTGCTCGGCCTCCAGGTACTTCATCTTGCCCTGGCCAACGCCGTGCTCGCCGGTCGAGGTGCCGTCCATGGCGATGGCGCGCTCGACCAGGCGGTCGAGGAAGCGCTCGGCCCGCGCCACCTCGTCCTTGTCGTCCATCATCACCAGGACGCCCACGTGGAAGTTGCCGTCGCCCACGTGGCCGACGATGGGCGCGACAAGGTCCATTGCAGCGATGTCGGCCTGGGTCTCCGCCACGCATTCGGCAAGCCGCGAGATCGGCACGCACACGTCGGTGGCAAAGCCGCGCGCGCCGGGGCGGAGCGCCAGCATCGACCAATAGGAGTCGTGGCGCGCCTGCCACAGCCGCGTGCGGTCCTCGGCCTTGGTCGCCCAGTCGAACGGCCCGCCGCCGAGATCGGCGGCGATCTCGCCGAAGCGCTCCGCCTGCTCGGCGACGCCCGCCTCCGAGCCGTGGAATTCGAGAAAAAGCGTCGGCGTCTCCTTGAGCGACAGCTTGGAATAGGCGTTCGACGCCTTCACCTGCAGCGTGTCGAGCAACTCGATGCGCGCCACCGGAATCCCGCTCTGGATCGTGGCGATCGCGGCCTTGCACGCGGCGTCGACGGACGGAAACGGGCAGACGCCAGCGGACATCGCTTCGGGAATGCCGGCGAGCTTCAACGTGATCTCGGTGATGACGCCGAGCGTGCCCTCCGAGCCCACGAACAGCCGGGTGAGGTCGTAACCGGCGGACGATTTCTTGGCGCGATGCGCCGTCGTGATCAGCTCGCCGTTGGCCAGCACCACTTTCAGCGCCAACACGTTGTCCTTCATCGTGCTGTAGCGCACGGCGTTGGTGCCCGAGGCGCGCGTCGCCGCCATGCCGCCGATCGAAGCGTCGGCGCCAGGATCGATCGGGAAGAAAAGACCCTGATCGCGCAGGTGCTCGTTCAGCCGCTTGCGGGTGACGCCGGGTTCGACCGCGCACGCGAGATCCTCGCCGTAGACCGCGACGATGCGGTTCATGCCGGAAACATCGATGGAAACGCCGCCGAACGGCGCGTTGAGGTGACCTTCGAGCGACGTGCCGGTGCCGAACGGGATCACCGGCACGCGATGCTGCGCGCAG
>DATNNN010000233.1:0-5583 GCA_035601815.1 Xanthobacteraceae bacterium
TTCGACGTCTCCACCGGCGCCCAGGCCAAGGGCAAGGCCGGCGCGCCCTCCTACACCAAGGTGTTCGCCGAGAGCCTGATCAAGGAGGCGCGCAAGGACGAGAAGATCGTCGCCATCACCGCGGCGATGCCGTCGGGCACCGGGCTCGACCTGTTCGCGCGGGAATTTCCAACGCGCTTCTTCGACGTGGGCATCGCCGAGCAGCACGCCGTCACTTTCGCCGGCGGTCTCGCGGCGGAAGGCTTCAAGCCCTTCGCCGCCATCTATTCCACGTTCCTCCAGCGCGCCTACGACCAGGTGGTGCACGACGTGGCGATCCAGCGGCTTCCCGTGCGCTTCGCCATCGACCGCGCCGGTCTCGTCGGCGCCGACGGGCCGACCCACGCGGGATCGTTCGACGTGGCGTATCTCGCTTGTCTCCCCGGCTTCGTGGTGATGGCCGCGGCGGACGAGGCGGAGCTCGTCCACATGGTGGCGACGGCGGCGGCGATCGACGACCGGCCGTCGGCGTTCCGCTATCCGCGCGGCGAGGGCACCGGCGTCGATATGCCCGCCGAGGGCAAGCCGCTCGACATCGGCCGCGGCCGCATCGTGCGCGAGGGGACGAAGGTGGCGCTCCTCTCCTTCGGCGCGCGGCTCTCCGAGTGCCTCGCCGCCGCCGACGAGCTCGCCGCCCACGGCCTTTCCACCACCGTTGCCGACGCCCGTTTCGCCAAGCCCTTGGACCGCGATCTGGTTCTCCGGCTCGCCCGCGAGCACGAGGTGCTGGTGACCGTCGAGGAGGGCTCGGTCGGCGGCTTCGCCAGCCACGTGCTGGAGACGCTCGCCCGCGAGGGCGCGCTCGACCACGGGCTGAAGCTGCGGCCCATGGTGCTGCCCGACGTCTTTCTCGAGCAGGATTCCGTCGCCGCCATGTACGCCCGCGCCGGCCTCGACGCCCGCGCCATCGTGGCGACGGCGCTCGCCGCGCTCGGCCGTGATGCACGCGAGGCCGTGCGGCGAGCCTAATCGTCAGAGTTATGAATGTCATGGCCAGGCTTGTCCCGGCCATGACGACGTGAAAAACCTACCGCCTGCCGCCGCACGCCCGCTCGAAGGGCTCCGCCTTGTTGGGCAGCGTCTTCAGCGGCACGTTGAAGGTGCGCCCGGGCACCTCGACGCCGATGATCTCGCCGGTGCGGAAGAGGGAGAACACCCTCGGCGCCGTGCGCGTCACGCCGGCGATGTCGACGGAGCCCTTGGCCTCGCCCGGCACGGCCGTGCCGGCGACCTCGAGCCGCGACGGGCCGTTGCGCAGGCGCATGCGCGCGCTGTCGCCCGCCTTCACCCCGCGCGCGAGCGAAAACACGATGACGCGGAAATCGCCGCGCTCCGGCTGGCAGGCAAACGAGATCATCGGCGCCCCGGGGGCGCCGTAGGCCATGACCGGGAAGCCCGCCTCGCGGCCGAACGTCCACACGCGGCGGTCCTTGGAGGGCGGCGGCTCCTTCTTCTTGGCCTTTTTCGGCTCCTCGCGTTTGGCCTTGGGCTTGGCCTTCGGCGCCGGCCGCTTGGCGCGCGGCGGCGGCGGTTCCTTCACCTCTGCGGGCGGCGGCGAACCGAAGCCGGGAAACAGTTGCGCGGCAACGCGCGTAGGCGTAGCGAGCCCGATGACAAGGGCGAGCGCCGTCAGGATCGCGATCGAACGGGACATGGACGCTCCGCAATCGAGGAGGGCGTCCATAGCACCGGGCGGTCATCGAGGCCAATGCCGGGAAGGGCGTTCAGCAGCGATGGGGAAAACGCCGAAGACGCGCATGCGCGCCGACCAACTCCTGGTCGCGCGCGGCTTGAGCGAAAGCCGCGCCCGGGCGCAATCGTCGATCGCGGCCGGCCTCGTCACCGCCGACGGCGCGAAAGTGATGAAGCCCGCCCAGGAGATCGCTTGTGACGCGCGGCTCGAAGCCGCACCCGAACATCCATGGGTGTCGCGCGGCGGCGTCAAGCTCGCCGCCGCCCTCGATCGCTTCGGCTTCGAGCCAAAGGGAAAGACCTGTCTCGATCTGGGCGCCTCCACCGGCGGCTTCACCGAGGTGCTGCTCGCGCGCGGCGCCCGGCGCGTCTACGCCGTGGACGTGGGCCACGGGCAATTGCATGTGTCGCTCGCGAAGCGCCCGGAAGTCTTCCCGCTTGACCGCACCGATGCGCGCCGCCTCGACCGGGGGCTCGTTCCCGATCCCATCGATCTCGTGGTGGCGGACGTGAGCTTCATTTCGCTGACAAAGGTGCTACCGGCGGCGCTCGCGCTCGCAGCCCCCAGCGCCGCGCTGGTGGCGCTGATCAAGCCGCAGTTCGAGGCCGGCCGGGCCCGCATGAAGAAGGGCATCGTGCGCGAGCCCGCGGTGCATCGCGAGGTGTGCGCCGATGTCGTGGCGTTTGTCGCCGGCCTCGGCTGGGAGGAGATTGGTCTGATGGAATCTCCGATTCGCGGCGGCGACGGCAACACCGAGTTTCTCATGGGAGCGCGCCGTGGCTGAGGCCGTGAAGGAAACGCTGACCATCGCCCGCATGGGCCACCGCGGCGACGGCATCGCCGATATGCCGGAGGGTCCGGTGTACGTGCCCTACGCGCTGCCCGGCGAGACCGTGCGGGTGGAGCGCACGGGCGAGCGGGCGCGCGTGCTCAAGGTGCTCGCGCCCGGCGCCGAGCGGATCGATCCCATCTGCCTGCATTTCGGCGTGTGCGGCGGCTGCGCCGTGCAGCATTGGGAGTTCGCGCGCTACCGGGAATGGAAGCGGCAGACCGTGGAGCAGGCGCTCGCGCACGCCGGCGTGCAGGCAACCGTCGCCGATCTCGTCGACGCCCATGGCGCCGGCCGGCGGCGCGCCACGCTGCACGCCCGCCGCGGCGGGCGGAAGACGCTGTCCATAGGCTTCGCCGGCCGCCGCTCCCAGGCGGTGGTGCCGATCGATCGCTGTCCGGTCCTCGATCCAGCGCTCGAGCGCGTCTTCGTCATCGCCGCGCGCCTCGCCGACGCGCTGGAGGCAAGCAGCAAGCCCTTGGATATCCAGTTCACGAAGACGCTCAGCGGCCTCGACGTGGACGTGCGCGGCTCCGGCCCGCCCGACGCCGCCACCATCGCGCGCCTCGGCCAGATCGCCGCCGAGGAGAAGCTCGCGCGCCTCACCCGCCACGGCGAGCTCATGGCGCAACTCGCCGAGCCGGCGATCATGATCGGCCGCGCCCGCGTGGCGCTGCCGCCCGGCGCCTTCCTGCAGGCGACGGAGGCCGGCGAAGCGGCGCTCGCCGAGCGCGTGCTCGCTGCGGCGGAAGGGGCGAAGCGCATCGCCGATCTCTTCTCGGGCGTCGGCACCTTCGCGCTGCGCCTGGCGGAGGGCGCGCCGGTTACCGCGTTCGACGCCGACGAGCCGGCGGTGGCGGCGCTGGCGCGGGCCGCGGCCCTGACGCAGGGACTGAAGAAGATCGATATCCAGGCCCGCGACCTCTTCCGCCGGCCGCTTCTCACCTTCGAGCTCGATCCCTTCGACGTGATCGTGCTCGACCCGCCGCGGCAGGGGGCCGAGGCGCAGATGCGCACGTTATCCTCGTCCAAGGTGCGCCGGATTATCTACGTCTCGTGCGATGCCGCGACATTCGCCCGCGACGCCAAGCTGCTCGCCGCCGGCGGCTACAAGCTCGGCGAAGTGGTCCCCGTCGACCAGTTCCGCTATTCGCCGCACGTGGAGCTTGTCGGCGCCTTCGCGCGCTAGCGGCCCCAGCGCTCCTGCCACATGCGCTCGCCGATGGTGCAGGAGATGCGCGGCGGGCTCGCCGCTGGGATCACCGGGCCCTCGTCGGGGAGCATGCGCGGGGAATAGGGCGCGACGCCCGCCACCTCCAGCACCAGCTTCTTGCGGATGGCGTCGGGAAATTGCTCGCGGCTCCGCGCCGGCACCACGAACGCCCCGGGTCCGCCCACCACGCAGTCCTCGTAATAAATATCGAGGTTTGGGATATCGATCATGGAGATCACCGGCTCCTTCAGCATGATCGGCAGACCGTTGATGGTAATGCCCTGCGCCACCACCGCGTCGCGGGTGGGCTCGATCAGGTCGCCCTGGTTGTTGGTGCCGTCGCCGGACACGTCGATGACGCGCCGCAGCCCGCGGAAGCCGGAGTCCTTGAACAGTGCGGCGGAGAAATTCAGCGCGCCGGAGATCGAGGTGCGGTAGGCGCGGCGGATCGGCGTGTTCTTGAGCTTGGCCACGATCGCGGCGGCCGATTCCGGCCCGTCGATGATCTGCCACGGCAGCACCACCTGCTGGTCGGTGGATCCGGCCCATTCCACGTAGGTGACCGCGATCTTGCCGTGCACGCCCTTGCGCAGCGCCTCGAGGAACTCGCGCGAGGTGATGGCGTCCATGTAGCCTTCGCGCTGCAGCGCCTGCTCGTCGTAGTCCATGGAGTAGGAGATATCGACGGCGATCACGAGCTCGACGTCGACCGCGATCGGACCCTCGGCGCGGAGCGCACCGAAGCCCGCGAGCGCCAGGATCGCGGCCGCAAGCGGCAGAAGGCGGGAGGCACGAATCATCGCCGCATCCCTCGAAAATCCAGAGGAATGCTGGCACGGCTTGGCGGCGTGAGAAAGGCCGTCGCGTCAGGCCGAAAGCGCCGTTTCCGGCGGCGTGTAGGGCAGCTTCAGGGCCTCCGCCACGGCGCGATAGGTGAGGCGGCCCTCATGCACGTTGAGGCCGGCGAGGAGATGCGGATCGTCGGCGAGCGCCCGGCTCGGGCTCTTGTCGGCGAGCGCCAGCACGAAGGGCCGGGTGGCGTCGTTGAGCGCGAAGGTGGAGGTGCGCGGCACGGCGCCCGGCATGTTGGGCACGCAGTAGTGCACGACACCTTCCTCCACATAGGTGGGCTGCGAGTGAGAGGTCGGCCGCGAGGTTTCCGCGACACCGCCCTGGTCGATGGCCACGTCGACGATCACCGCACCGCGCCGCATCGCTTTCACGGTGTCGCGCGAGATGAGCTTCGGCGCCACGCCGCCCGGCACCATGGCAGCACCAATGACGAGATCGGCCTCGCGCGCCAGCCGCTCGATCGCCTCGCGCTCCGAGACCTGGCAACGCACGCGGTTGCCGAACTCCGCGGCGATGCGCTTGAGCGAATCCCGGCTTCGGCCCACGACGGTGACATCCGCGCCCATGCCGACGGCGATCAATGCGGCATTGCCTCCCACGTGGCCGCCGCCGAGGATGAGCACCGCGCCGGGAGCGACGCCGGGCACGCCGGCGAGAAGCACGCCGCGTCCGCCGTTCGCTTTTTGCAGGCACCAGGCGCCGACCTGCGGCGCCATGCGGCCGGCGACCGCGGACATGGGGGTGAGGAGCGGCAGGCTGCCGTCCGGCGCGGTGACGGTCTCGTAGGCGATCCCGATCACGCCGGAGCTCATCAGGCCTTCGGTCTGGACGCGGTCGGCGGCGAGATGGAGGTAGGTGAAGAGGATTTGCCCGCGCTTGAGCTTGGGCCGCTCGGCGGCGAGCGGCTCCTTCACCTTCACGATCATCTCGGCGCGGTCGAAGATCGCCTCGGCGCCG
>DATNNN010000234.1:0-2760 GCA_035601815.1 Xanthobacteraceae bacterium
GAGGGCGAAGCCCGGGTAGCGGTCGTAGACCACGAACGACTGCAGCGCCTGGTTCTTGGCCGCGAGGTTGACGCAGTGATCGAAATAGCCGGAGACCACGTCGGCGCTGCCGCCGAGCACCGCGGTGAGCGCCTGCGAGCCGCCCTTGAAATCGACGAGTTCGACCTCGACGCCGGCCTTGTCGTACTCGCCGAGCTGCTTCGCCAGCACCGTGGGCAGATAGCAGAGGCAGCCGCCGCCGCCGACCGCGACCGTGACCTTGGGTTTTGCCTGCGCCGCGGCGACGCCGGTGAGAAGCGCGAGCGCGCCGAGAATCGTCAGGAAACGCGCGAATAGCCGGCCTGCCATGACTTCCTCCCTGATCTGATTTTGGCGAACGATAGACCAGGGCTGCGGAGCCCGCTAGGTCCGCGTTTCCGCCGCCACCGGCCGCCATACCAGGAAGCGCTTCTCGGCGAGGCTGACGAGGCCGTCGATCACCAGCACGAAGGCGGCGAGCACCACCATGCCGGCGAATACGCCGGCCACGTCGAACGTCCCCTCCGCCTGCAGGATGAGATAGCCTAGGCCGGCGGCCGAGCCGAGATATTCGCCCACCACCGCACCCACCATGGCGAAGCCCAACGCGGTGTGCAGCGAGGAGAACATCCACGACAGCGCCGACGGCCAGTAGACGTGGCGCAACAGCTGGCGCTCGCTCATGCCGAGCATGCGGGCGTTGGCGAGCACCGTCGGGCTCACCTCCTTGACGCCCTGATAGACGTTGAAGAACACGATGAAGAACACGAGCGTCACCCCAAGCGCGACCTTGGAGAGAATGCCGAGGCCGAACCACAGAGTGAAGATCGGCGCCAGCACCACCCGCGGCAGCGAGTTGATCGTCTTCACGAACGGGTCGAAGATCGTGGCGACGAGCGGCTTGCGCGCGAACCAGAAGCCGACCAGCACGCCGGCGAGCGAGCCGATCGTGAAAGCGAGCAGCGCCTCGATCAGCGTAACCCACAGGTGGCGCCAGATCGTGCCCTGCACGAACCACTTGACGATGCGCAGCGCCACGTCGACCGGCGTCGAGAAGAAGAACGGCGGCAGCACGATCACGCCGAAGATCGGCACGCTGGTGAAGAACCACCACAGGCCGAGCGCCGCGGCGGCGGCGAGCGATTGCAGGAGCA
Organism: Xanthobacteraceae bacterium; assembly: GCA_035601815.1. Classification (GTDB taxonomy): domain Bacteria; phylum Pseudomonadota; class Alphaproteobacteria; order Rhizobiales; family Xanthobacteraceae; genus DATNNN01. The sequence goes on from DATNNN010000234.1 coordinate 1,173, forward strand.
GGCGAACAGGCCACGGCACTACGCGCCCTCCGCCTGGGTGTAGCCCTTAAGCACCTCTTCCTTGAGGCTCGCCCAGATCTCGCGGTGCAATGCATGGAAGCGGGGCTCGAGCTTGATCTCGGCGATGTCGCGCGGCCGCGGCAGCTCGACCTTCCACTCGCCCAGGATGTGCGAGTTCGGCCCCGCCGCCATGATCGCCACGCGGTCGGAAAGGGCGATCGCCTCCTCCAGGTCATGGGTGATGAACAGCACCGCTTTGCGGTCGGCGCTCCACAGCTCGAGCAACAGGTTGCCCATGATCTGCCGCGTCTGGGCGTCGAGCGGGCCGAAGGGCTCGTCCATGAGGAGAATCTTCGGATCGCGGATCAGCACCTGGGCGAGGCCGACCCGCTTCTTCTGTCCGCCCGACAGCATGTGCGGATAGCGGTCGGCGAACTGGGAGAGCCCCATGCGCGTGAGCCACGTCCGCGCCCGCGCCCGCGCCTCGCCGTGCGGCACCCCCGCGACCTCAAGGCCGATCGCCACGTTCTGCACCGCAGTCTTCCAGGGGAATAGCGCTTCCGCCTGAAACAGATACCCGGCTTGCCGGTTCGCCCCGGCGAGCGGCGCGCCGAACACTTCGACGCTTCCCCCTGACGGGCGGACGAGGCCGGCGGCAATGTTGAGGAGCGTCGTCTTGCCGCAACCGGTCGGTCCGACGATGGCGACGAACTCGCCGTCGCCGACCACAAGGTCGGCGCGCTCCACCGCGGTATAGGGCGCGCCCAGCACCTGATAGGCGACGCGCACGCCGTCGAAGCGCAACGCCTGATTCGCTGCCGCCGCCGCGCCCGCCATCCGTCCTCCCGGCCGAGAGCCTAACCAGGGCGCTCCGTTTCGCAACCCATTGCGCTCGTGTCGGAAGCCTCTAGAAAGACGGGCCCGCCGCGAATATCCCTCCATGACCCTCGACTCCATCGTCAACGAAACCATCGCCTTCGTGCGCGCCCACGAGGCGTGGGCGCCGCTCATCGTGGGCGTCCTCGCCTTCGGCGAGTCGTTTGCCGTCATCTCGCTCATCATCCCGGCGACGATCGCGCTCGTCGGCATCGGCGCGCTGATCGGCGCCAGCGGCATCCAGTTCCTGCCCTGCTGGGCCGCCGCCGCCATCGGCGCGGCACTCGGCGACTGGATCTCCTACTGGATCGGCCTGAAGCTGAAGGACACCGCGCGGCACACCTGGCCGCTGTCGCGCTATCCGGCGATGATCGAGCGCGGCGAGCAATTCTTCCTGCGCTGGGGCGTGTGGTCGATCTTCATCGGACGCTTCTTCGGACCGGTGCGCGCGGTGATCCCGCTGATCGCCGGCACGTTCGCCATGCCCGGGCTGCCGTTCCAGATCGCCAACATCACCTCGGCGATGCTGTGGGCCTTCGTGCTGCTGGCGCCGGGCTTCGCGGCGCTCAGAATTTTTCAGTGGTGAGAAAATGAAACGGGCGGGGAAATCCCCGCCCGCTTCCCGTCGCCCCTATCGTCCTTCAGATCGGATAGTGCCGATGCCCCGTCTGGATGGTCATCCAGCGCAGCTCGGTGAACGATTCGATGCCGG
>DATNNN010000235.1:0-7948 GCA_035601815.1 Xanthobacteraceae bacterium
TTGGCGTTGAGGAAGTGAAGGATCGGCAGCGCGAAGGCCGCGGTCTTGCCGGTGCCGGTTTGGGCGATGCCGACGACATCGCGGCCGGCGAGGACGAGGGGGATGGTTTGCGACTGGATGGGAGTGGGGATCAGATATTCCGCCTCGGCGAGCGCCCGGTTGATGGGAGCCGCGAGGTTCAGTTCTTGAAAGGAATTCAAAATAGGAATCTTTCTAGTAAGCGCGACCGAGCGGTTGCGCAGCAACCGATCGCATCGCGCGGGGGGTGAGACACCCCGCTTGGCCTGGGTTGTCAGTGTGAAGGAGAGATCGGGTCGGGCGGACCGAAAACCGTTTGTTTTCGCACAAGCGGTCCGCAACGATCGAAGCGTCAGAGTGACGACCCGGGACATATGGCAAGTTCGCGCGGTTTTTTCAAGGCTTAACCGTGCGCGCAGTCGCCGGCCATTAATGGTCCGTTAGCCCTGCTTGCGGGGCGGTTGCCCGACTCCCACAGACAACGGCGAACCTCCAATTGCGGGGTCGCAACTAACCCATTCTTCAGCCGGTGATTGGTACTCCTGTACGGAGAAACAGGAGTTGAGGCTATGCGCACCGAACAACTGTCGTGGAGCAAGCCCACGGGCTGGCACAATGGAAGCACGTCTCCGCTTAATGGAAGCACGTCTCCGCGGAACGCGAATCTCGTTCTGTATTTCGGGGCGCGCGAGGCGCTGGCGTCGGGATCGCGCTACCACGAGTTGCGCGCCATGTTCCCCGATGCGCACATCATGGGATGCAGTACCGGCGGGCAGATTTCCAACGACGACGTCACCGACGACGAGATCTTCGCAGCGGCGCTGAGTTTCGATCACACGCCGCTTCGACTCGCGTCGGCGCCGGCGCCGGACGCCGCGCATTCGCACGCGTGCGGCGAGGCGATCGGCCGGGCGCTCGCGGCCGACGACCTCGCCGGAGTGTTCGTGTTGTCGGACGGCTTGAACATCAACGGCAGCAAGCTCGTTGCCGGCATCACCAGTATTATCGGTAACGACGTTCCACTGACCGGCGGCTTGGCGGGCGACGGCGCGCGGTTCGAGGAGACGCTGGTCGGCGGCGACTGCCCTCCGAAAAATCATGCAGTTACCGCCGTCGGTTTCTATGGCTCGGCGATCAGGATCGGACACGGTACTGCCGGCGGCTGGGATGAGTTCGGCCCGCGGCGCTCTGTTACCCGTTCGGTTGGCAACGTGCTCTACGAACTCGACGGCGAACCTGCGCTCGACCTCTATGAGCGCTATCTCGGCGAAGACGAAGCGAAAGGCTTGCCCGGCACCGGACTTCTGTTTCCGCTCCTCGTCCGCGATCCGGCACGGCCGCAAACGGCTCTGGTGCGAACAATCCTCGCAGTCGATCGGGAGGCGCGCTCGCTCACCTTCGCGGGCGACGTTCCCCAAGGTTGGGTGGCACAGTTGATGCGCGGCAATTTCGACCGGCTGGCGGCGGGCTCAGCCGATGCGGCGCGACAGGCGCGCGCGGGACTCGGCGGCGAAACGACAGGCGACGAGGTCGCCTTGCTCGTGAGTTGTATCGGGCGGCGGCTCTTGATGGGTCAGCGCACCTCGGATGAGGTGGAGGCCGCGGGCATGGAACTCGGTGCCGGCATGCCGCGGCTCGGCTTCTATTCTTATGGTGAGATCTCGCCGCACGCGACGTCGGGCGTTTGCGAGCTGCACAATCAGACCATGACCGTGACCACGCTCGCGGAAGTCGCGGGGTAGGATTGCTTGCACAAGCTGTTTGCGAAACAACTGGCGAAGGCAACTCGGGGCGGCAAAAGGGTCGACCTCGCGCTGCTCGGCGAACTCGTGGGTTCGGCCTACGAACAATCGGATCGCGACCGGCGCCGTACCGACCGCTCGATCTCACTGATGATCGAGGAGCTCGACAAGCTCAACCGCAGCCTGGAGCTGCAGGTAGAGGAGCGGACCGCGGCGCTACGCGAGCGCGAATCTGAGCTAAAGGCGCAAAACTTCCGTTTCGACGCCGCGCTCAGCAACATGTCCCAGGCGCTGCTGTTGTTCGACGCCTCCGCCCATTTGGTCATCAGCAATCAGCGCTACATGGATATGTACGACTTGCCGGCGGAACTGGTGAAGCCCGGCGTCGCCCTCGTCGACCTTCTGAACGAGCGCAAGGTGCGTGGCTCTTTTCAAGGCAATCCGGAGGAATACGTCGCGAAGATCCTTGCCGACGTGGCCGAGGGAAAGACCGGGAGCCAGATCGCGGAGTTGCCGGACGGCCGCACGACGTTCGTTCTCTATCATCCGATTCCCGGCGGCGGCTGGGTGTCGACCCACGAGGACATCACAGAGCGCCGGCGCGCCGAAACGCAGATCGCCTACATGGCGCGCCACGACTCGCTCACCGAACTGCCGAACCGGCTTTCGTTTCGCGAGCGCCTGGCGGAGGCATTCGTCAGCTTGCAGCGGGACGAGCGCCGGGCGGTGCTCTACCTCGATCTCGACCGCTTCAAGAACGTCAACGACACGCTCGGCCATCACATCGGCGACGAGCTCCTGAAGGTCGTCGCGAGTCGGCTGCGCAGCTGCGTGCGCGAGTCCGACATGGTCGCGCGGGTGGGGGGCGACGAGTTCGCCATCATCCAGATGCATATCGCGCAGCCGATCGACACCGAAACGCTTGCCCGCCGCGTGTGCAGTGCGATTAAGGCGCCCTACGAGATCGACGGGCACGAGATGGTGGTGGACACTTGCATCGGTATCGCGATTGCGCCGGACGACGGGGCCGAGCCGAACGAGATTCTGCGCAACGCCGACATGGCGCTTTACGGCGCCAAAGCCGACGGCCCGGGCACGTATCGCTTCTTCGAGCCCAAGATGGACGCGCGCATGCGGGCGCGGCGCGAGCTCGAGATCGCTTTGCGCAAGGCATTCGCCGCCGGACAGTTCGAGCTGCACTACCAGCCGTTCCTGAACCTACGCGACGGCACCATTCCTGGCTTGGAGGCGCTGTTGCGCTGGAACCATCCCGAGCGCGGCATGATTCCCCCCGCCGAGTTCATTCCCGTCGCCGAAGAGATCGGGCTCATCTTTCCGCTGGGCGAATGGGTGCTGCGCCAGGCGTGCGCCGATGCGGCTTGTTGGCCGGATAACACAAGCGTCGCCGTGAACCTCTCGCCGACGCAGGTCATGAGCAAGAGCTTGGTTCCAGTCGTCATTAGCGCGCTCGCGGCCGCGGGCCTGCCGGCGCACCGTCTGGAACTCGAGATCACCGAATCGGTGCTGATGCACAACACGGAGTCGACGCTGGCGACGTTGCATCGCCTGAAGCAGCTCGGCGTGAAGATCTCCATGGACGATTTCGGAACGGGATACTCGTCGCTCAGCTATTTGCGCAGCTTCCCGTTCGACAAGATCAAGATCGATCGCTGCTTCATCAGCGGTCTGCCGAACGGCGACTCCGCGGCCATCGTCCAGGCGGTCGCCGGTCTTGCCAAGAACCTGAACATGGTCACGACCGCCGAAGGCGTCGAGACCCAGCAGCAACTGGATGAAGTCCGCAAGCTCGGCTGCACCGAGCTGCAGGGATACTTCTTCAGCCGCCCGTGCCCCGCGCGGGACATACTGGCAATGTTCCCACGCCGCCTCGAAAAGCCGGCCATCACCGCGCTCGCGAGCTAAGGATGCTGAAAGCCTGATTACTCCGCCGGCACCGCCCGCGCCCGTCCCACCGGCGCCGCCACCTTGAAGCGATCGCAACCCAGCAGGAACAGCGCCATCACCGCGTAGGCGAGTGCGATCGCCGGCGTCACCCCGAAGCCGCCACCGATGCCGACAGCGGGCCCATGCATGAAGCCGAAATAGGTGAGCACGGCGCCGGCGAATGCGAAGGCCGCGGCCTTGGTGAACTCCCGCTCGATGATGAACACGCCGACGGCGGCGAGCACGAGCCCGGTGAGGATGGCGCCGTCGCCCATGACGGCGAGGCCCTTGTAAAGCACGCCCACGTTGGCGAGCTTGTCGAGGCCGACGGCGGCGGCGTTGGTGCCGGCGGCGCCGAGCGCCCCGTCCACCAGCACCTTGGCCCAGGCGGCGAGATGCGGCGTCAGCCCGAGCACGATCGCGGGCGCGTGGCTCTTGGGCGTGGTCTGGAACGCCTGCGCTCCGATCAGCATGCCGATGTAGAGGAGGATGGGCAGGATCGCGACCACCGGGATGAGGTCGAGCAGGATCGAGATGATGCCAAGCCACGACAATGCGATGACCATGACGCCGGTGGCGGCCGAATAGCCGATGCGGCCTCCCATGGCCTTCCAGCCAGGATGGCCGATGTAGACGGCGTTGATGAACGGGTTGCCCATGAGGACGCCGATCAGGCTGACGACGCCGTCGGCGGTGAGCACGCGCGTGGTCGGGAAGGCGTCGCCGGCGGCCTCCGCGCTTTCCACGTTGTCCATGGCTTCGACCAGGTCGTAGACGCCGAAGGGAATGGCGGTGACGAGGATCACGCCGAGGAATTGGAAGCCAGAGAATACGTGGCCGATTGCCGGGATCGGCACTGAGAAGCCGATGCCGGTGACGGAGGCGGCGAGCTTCTGCGTGCTCATGCCGCCGATGTTGAGGCCGAATAGATTCGAGCCCCAGGCGATGATCGCGCCGACCAGGATCGCGACGAGACCGGCGGGAATGCCGCGCGGATACTTGATGCCGCCGAACCAGCTCACCAGGATGATGGCGAAGCAGGTGATGCCGATAATCGGCGTCATGTACATCTCCATTGCCGGGCGCATGGAGATGAAGGCGATGGAGACGCCGGCAAGCGTGCCGAGCAGGGCCGCCCGCGGCGTGACCTTGCGGATGTAGGGCGCGATGTAGCCGCCGATCATCAGGATGAAGCTCTGGATGAACACCCAGGTGAGGCCCGCTTCCCACGCCTTGACCGGGTCTCCGGTGGCGATCTGGATCGGCAGCATGATGACGAAGGTGACGATGAACATGTGCGGCACGCTCACGCCCGAAGGCAGCGCGCACACGTCGTTGCGGCCGGTCCGCTTGGCGAGGTCGTAGGCGAGCCAGGCGTAATAGAGCGTGGACAGGCACATCATCAGGCCGAGCGCCGGCAGGATGCGGCCGAAGACCAGCGAGTCCGGCATCTTCAATACGAAGCGCAACAGCGCCGTCAGCACCAGCATGTTGACGAGGATGTTGGTGCCGAAGCCGAAGAACGCGTTCCAGTCGCCCGGCGTCCATAGCGCCGGACGAAAATCGCTCTTTGCCGTCGCCATCGGTGTTCTCCTCAAGATCAAGATTCGAGCGCGCGCAGGAATTTCGGCGTGCCGGAAGAAATTGCGGCAAGCGCCGCGTTGGAATCGGAAACCCAGCCGAAGATCGCGCCCTGCGCCTTGATCATTTCGATGCCGACCCGGTGGAACTCCGGGAAATAGGAGGCGCAGCAGTCTTCGAGCACGACGCAGCGATAGCCGCGGTCGTTGGCCTCGCGCACGGAGGTGTTGACGCAAACCTCGGTGGTAACCCCGCAAACGAGGAGGTATTCGATGCCGAAGTTGCGCAACAGCGCGTCTAGATCGGTGGCGTAGAAGGCGCCCTTGCCCGGCTTGTCGATCACTGGCTCGTTCGGCAGCGGATAGAGCTCGGGGATGGTGTCGTGGCCGGCTTCGCCGCGGATCAGGATGCGGCCCATGGGGCCGGGGGCGCCGATACGCTTGGAAGGGTGGCCGCGCTCGACCTTGGCACGCGGCGCGTCGGAAAGATCCGGGCGGTGGCCTTCGCGGGTGTGGATCACTAGCATCTCGGCGGCACGAGCGGCCGCCAGCATCTTCTTACAGGGGTCGACGGCACGGTTGAGCAGCGACACGTCGTTGCCGAGCGTCTCCCCGAAGCCGCCGGGCTCGAGGAAATCGCGCTGCATGTCGATGACGATAAGCGCCGTCTTGTCGAGATTGATCGACAGCGGTTCCGGCTCCGCCTGAATGGTAACCCGCGCCATCATGCCCCCGGGCCGGTTCGCTCCGGCCGCGGCCTTCGCAAAGCAAGGCTCGGGCCATGGTTTCGGCATCGCAGGAGGGCCGACATCTCATTGGTCGGCACAGTGATTCGCCCATGGGCGGCCGAGGCCGCCGGCAACGAGGCGAAGCGGAGGCTGCACAGGAGTCGTGCAGCACTGCCGATTTCCTAGCCACCTGGGGCCGTTGGCGGGCTGGAACGGGGCTTGTATGCAATGGATGGCGATAGCGCAGCGCCGGGAGAGAAAATTGGCCACCCTTGCCTCGATGGTCGCGGCGTACCGCAGCGGCGCCAAGGCGACGGACTTGATCGATCAGGCCTTCGATCGGATCGCGGCCTACGCCGATCCGGCGTTGTTCATCGCGCTTCGCGACAAATCGGAGGTCATGACCGAAGCGCGCAAGCTTGCGCCCGGCGGCGCGCTCCACGGCGTGCCGGTGGCGGTGAAGGACAACATCGACGTCGGCGGAATGCCGACCACGGCCGGCTGTCCGGCCTACGCCTACACGCCCGGCCGCGACGCCACCGTCGTCGCGCGTCTGAAGGCCGCCGGCGCACTCATCGTCGGCAAGACCAACCTCGATCAGTTCGCCACGGGCCTGGTCGGCACGCGCTCGCCTTACGGCGTGCCGCGCAATCCGCTACGCGCGGATCTCATTCCGGGCGGGTCGAGCTCGGGCTCGGCGACCGCGGTCGCCGCCGGGCTCGTGCCGGTGGCGCTCGGCACCGACACCGCCGGCTCCGGCCGCGTGCCGGCCATGCTCAACAACATCGTGGGCCTGAAGCCGAGCCTCGGCATGCTGTCGACCGCCGGCGTCGTGCCGGCCTGCCGTACCCTCGATTGCGTTTCGGTATTCGCGCTCACCGTTGCCGACGCCTGGGCCGCGCTTGCGGCGATGGCGGGCCACGATCCGCACGATCCTTTTTCGCGCTCCATTCCGCTCGGCGGCCTCGGTACCGTGCCGCCCGGCGTTCGCATCGGCGTGCCCGCGCCGGGCGAGCGCATATTCTTCGGCGATCGCCTTGCGGCGGACGCCTATACGGCGGCGCTCGGCCGGCTCGAAGGGTTGGGAGCCCAGGTGGTCGAGTTCGACATCGAGCCGTTCTACGAGACCGCGCGGCTTCTCTACGAGGGCCCCTGGCTTGCCGAACGCTTCCTCACCATCCGCGATCTTCTCGCTTCGTCGCCCGACGCGATCCATCCGGTCACGCGCGAGATCATCGTCGAGGGCGCGCGGCTGAGCGCGCCCGACGCCTTCGCCGCGTTCTATAAGCTCGAGGGACTGCGCCGGGTGGCCGACGCCACCTTTCGCGGCGTCGACGCGTTGGCGCTGCCGTCGGCGCCGACGGTTTACACGGTCGCGCAGGTCCTCGCCGATCCGGTGCGGCTCAACAGCCGGCTCGGCACCTACACGAACTTCGTCAATCTGCTGAACCTGTGCGCGGTCGCCGTTCCGGCGTCGCTCAGGCCCGACGGCGCGCCGTTCGGCATCACGCTGATCGCGCCCGCGGGCCGCGATGCGTTCGTCGCTTCGATCGCGGGCGCCTTCCACGCCGCCACCGGGCTTACCCTTGGCGCCACGGACTTGCCCGTGCCGCCGCCGATCGAACGCGACACCAGGCCCGCGGCCGGCACCCGCGAAGCGATCCACAAGAAATCGGCATAGCTAGCCGGCGATGACGCTCACGTGCGCCGCGGCCACGCGCCAGCCGGCGGGCGTGCGGATCCAGGTCTGGCTCTGGCGGCCGACCTTGCCGGCCATGGTCTCGCGCCGGAACAGCGTGTTCGTCGTCGCGAAATCGCGGCCGTAGGTGGTGATGACGGTGCGCTCGAGGCTGCGGGCGAGGTCGAGCGGCGAGCGCGCCGCGCGAAAGGCGCGGATTTCGTCGTAGCCATAGAGATTCTCCGTGCCGCCGTAGCG
>DATNNN010000236.1:0-2605 GCA_035601815.1 Xanthobacteraceae bacterium
GAGACGATCGAAGGCGTCGAAGTCGCGCAGGTCGGCCGGCACGAGCGTCGCGGTTCCGCCTAATTTGATCTCGTCGTCGAGCTTTTCGAGGCCGCCCGTGGTGCGCGCAAGCGCGACCACATGCGCGCCGGCGTTGGCGAGCTTAAGCGCTGTGGCGCGACCTATGCCGCGCGAGGCGCCGGTGACAAGGGCGATCTTTCCGTCGAGCGGCTTATTCATTGCAGGCAGGGAAGGCAGTCAGCTCGCCTCGGCCAAGAGTGAGAGCTGCTTCGGCGCCACCTCGCCGGTGCGGTCGGTGAGCGCGGTGGGGTAGTCGCCGGTAAAGCAGTGGTCGGTGAACTGCGGCCGCATGGGATCGCGCTTGTCCTCGCCCATGGCGCGGTAGAGGCCCTCGAGCGAGAGGAAGCCGAGCGAGTCGGCGCCGATATACTGGCGCATGCCTTCCACGTCGTGAGTGGCGGCCAAGAGCTTCTCGCGCTCCGGCGTGTCGATGCCGTAGTAGTCGGAATGGGTGATCGGCGGGCTCGCGATGCGGAAGTGCACCTCGCGGGCGCCGGCCTCGCGCATCATGCGCACGATCTTGATCGAGGTGGTGCCGCGCACGAGCGAGTCGTCGATCATGAGGATGCGCTTGCCGGCCACGGCGGCGCGGTTGGCCGAATGCTTGAGGCGCACGCCGAGCTCGCGGATCTGCTGGCTCGGCTCGATGAAGGTGCGGCCGACGTAATGGTTGCGGATGATGCCGAGCTCGTAGGGAATGCCCGACTGCTGGCTGTAGCCGAGGGCAGCGGGAACGCCGGAGTCCGGCACCGGGATCACCACGTCGGCATTCGCCGGATGCTCGCGGGCGAGTTCAAGGCCGAGGTTCTTGCGTACGTCGTAGACGCTGCGGCCGCCGACGATGGAGTCGGGCCGGGCGAAATAGATGTACTCGAAGATGCAGGGCCTCGCCGGCATGGGCGGGAAGGGCTTGTGGCTCTCGAGGCCGTCGGCGGAAATAATCACGACCTCGCCGTTCTCCACGTCGCGCACGTAGCGGGCACCGATGATGTCGAGCGCACAGGTCTCCGAGGCGAGAATGTACTTGCCATCGAGCTGGCCGAGCACGAGCGGGCGAATGCCGAGCGGATCGCGCGCACCCACCAGCTTCTTGCCGGTGAGGCCGACGAAGGCATAGGCGCCCTCGATCGAACGCAGCGCGTCGATGAAGCGGTCGACGAAACGGTTGCGCCGCGAGCGGGCGACCAGATGCAGCACCACCTCGGTGTCGGTGGTGGACTGCATGATGGCGCCCTCGTGCACGAGGTGGCGCCGCAGCGTGAGGCCGTTGGTCAGGTTGCCGTTGTGCCCGATGGCGAAGCCGCCGCCGCCGGTCTCCGAGAACAGCGGCTGCACGTTGCGCAACACCGTCTCGCCGGTGGTGGAATAGCGCACGTGGCCCACGGCGTTGTCGCCGGGCAGGCGCTCGATCACCTCGCGCCGCGAGAAGGTGTCGCCGACGAGGCCGAGGCGGCGCTCGGAATGGAAGCGGGTGCCGTCGTAGGAGACGATGCCCGCCGCTTCCTGGCCGCGGTGCTGCAGCGCGTGCAGGCCGAGCGCGGTGATGGCGGCGGCGTCGGGGTGGCCGTAGATGCCGAACACGCCGCATTCCTCGCGCAGCCGGTCGTCGTGGGCGCGGTGCCCCTCGGCGGTCGGCTGAATGCGGCCCATGTTCATTCCCATTCTCCGGTCAGCGCGGAGCGCGTGTGCTTTCGAGCAACTGCTCGAATCCTTGCCGGTCGTTCCGCTTGTATCCGGACTCGACCGGCGTATCGGCGACTCGCGGCGAATTCAAGGTGCGCGAGCCGCTCTTGCCGGGCTGCGGTTCCGGCGGCGGCTCCTGCGGTTCCTCGGCCGGCGGCTTCCTTAACCGTTTCAAGATGGCGGTCTCCGGGTCGTCCGGTAAGACCGAGAGCAGCCAGTCGCCGGTGGCCTGCAGCACCACGCGGGAGCGGGCGCTCTTCAGCCAGTCGGGCTGGGCCGCGGCCGGCACCAGCCACACGAAGAAGAGATAGGCCACCACCATGATGACGAGGCCGCGGGCGAGGCCGAAGAGGAAGCCGAGCGAGCGGTCGAGCGCGCCCACCCGCGAGTCGAGCACGAGATCGGAGATCTTCACCGTCAGGATCGAGACGATGAGCAGCGTGAGCAGGAACAGGCCGCCGATGGCGATGCCCTTGGCCACCAGATCGTTGGTGACGTACTGCTTTACATAGGTTTCGGCCCGCGCATAGCCGTAGAGGGTGACGCCGGCGGCGATCACCCAGGCGGCGATCGACAGGATCTCGCGCATGAAGCCCCGCACCATGGCGAGGATGCCGGAAATCAGCATCACGACCAGGAGGCCGATATCGAGGAGGGTGAGGGGCATTCAGGGTCCAGGCCGGCCGATTCGGAGCCGCGGGAGCGAGGGGTATATAGCGCCCGGCAGCTTGCTCGTCACCCATGCTAGGGGCGCAAAGGAAACAACGGCCTAACGGCATTAAGCATCGTCTCCGCCGGCCCGGCGCAGGCGCGGCGCCCGGGCGGCGATCTCGGCGACAAGCGCGGTGAGCGCCGGGATCGT
>DATNNN010000237.1:0-8459 GCA_035601815.1 Xanthobacteraceae bacterium
AGCGTCGCCCAGATCTCGTCGCGCAATTTCGGCGCCAACCCCTCGGTCGCCTCGTCGAGCAGGATAATCTCGGGATTGGTCATGAGCGCGCGGCCGATCGTCAGCATCTGCTGCTCGCCGCCCGACAGCTCGTTTCCCCACTGGCGGCGGCGCTCGGCGAGGCGCGGGAAGAGGCCGTAGACCCGCTCGCGCGTCCACGCCTGGCCGGTGCGGCCGGGACGCGCGGCGAACGTGAGGTTCTCCTCCACGGTGAGATTGGGAAAGATGCCGCGGTTCTCCGGCACGAGCGCCAGACCCTTGCGGGCGCGGGCCGAGGCGCGGGTCGCGGTCACCGGCTCGCCGTTGAGGAAAACCTCGCCGCTCCGCGGCCGCACGAGGCCAAGGAGTGTGCGCAACAGCGTCGTCTTGCCCATGCCGTTCCTGCCCAACAGGCTCACGGTCTCCCGCGGCATGACGCGGAAGTTCACGCCGCGCAGGATGTGGCTCTGGCCGTAGTAGGTGTCAAGGTTTCTGCCTTCGAGCGCGGGGGTCATGGGTTGCCCCAGCGGCCGAGGTAGGCCTCGCGCACGGCGGCATTGCTCCGGATCGTCTCGGGCGCGCCGTGGGCCAAGAGCCGGCCCTCAACCAGCACCGTGAGCGTGTCGGCGGCGGCGAAGATCGCGTCCATGTCGTGCTCGATGAGAACGATGGTGTGATCGACGGCGAGCTCGCGCAGGAGTGCGGTGACGCGGCCGGTCTCCTCATTCCCCATGCCGGCGAGCGGCTCGTCGAGCACCAGCACTCTCGCGCCAGAGGCGATGAGCATGGCGATCTCGAGCTGCCGCTGCTCGCCGTGGGAGAGATGCAGCGCGCGCGTGTCGGCGCGGGCGCCGAGGCCGAGGGCATCCAGCGCGAAGGCGACGGCGGCGCCTTCTTCCGCCGCGAAGCGCGAGCGGCGGAGCCGCCACGGCGCCGGATGGCGCGCTTGCGCCGCGAGCAGGCAGTTCTCGCGCACGGTGAACGGCAGCAGGATGTTGGTACGCTGGTAGCTACGCCCGAGCCCGCGGCGCGCCACGCGGTGCGCCGGCCGGCCTGCGATGTCCTCGTTGTCGAGGCGGATGCGGCCGGCGCTGGGGCGAAGCGCGCCGGAGAGAAGATTGATGAACGTGGTTTTCCCCGCGCCGTTCGGTCCGATGATGCCGTGCACCTTGTTGGGCGCAAGCTCGAGGCTCACCCCGTCCACCGCCACAAGGCCGCCGAACGAACGGGAGAGGCCCGCCACCGCGAGGCTCTTGGCGCGCCCCGGCGCGCGCTTGCGGATCACGATCTGCCCAGCCTCAGGAGCTGCGGCGACAGCGTCGGCGCGCTCGAACAATTGCGCGATGCCGCGCGGTGCCGCGAGCACTGCGGCGATCAGCACGGCGCCGAGATAGAGCGACCAGTGGTCGGCCACCCACGGGCCAACCAGGCTCGCGGTCTTCAGCACTTCCTCGAGGCCGGCGTACATGAGCGCGCCGAGGATCGGCCCGAACAGGGTGCCGACGCCGCCCAGCACCACCATCATGATGGCAGTCCCCGACTGCCGCCAGCCGAACAGATCGGGCGCCACGTAGCCGTCGATCGCCGCGAACAATGCGCCGGCGAAGCCGGCGACGGCGCCGGCAGCGACGAAGGCGAGGAGCTTATAGGCGTAGGTGTTGAAGCCGAGTGCGCTCATGCGCGCCTCGTTGAAGCGGATGCCTTGCAGCACGCGGCCGAACGGCGTGCGCGCGAGCGCGAGCAGGAGGAAGTACGCGGCGACGAGCGCGGCGAGGCAGAAATAATAAAAGCTGACGCGGTGGCCTAGATCCAGGAGAGTCGTGCCGGCGACGGCGATCACCGGCTTGACGTTGACGTAGGCGCCGTCGGAGCCGCCGGCTAGCCGCGTGTCGTGGAAGAGCGAGAACAGCATCTGGCCGAAGGCGAGCGTCACCATGATGAAGTAGAAGCCGCGCGTCAGCACGGCGAAGGCGCCGACGACCGCCGCAGCAAGCGCGGTGGCTGCCACGATCATGGGAAAGGCGATGAGCGCGTTCGCCGGATCGGAAATCGGCGACAGGAAATAGAGGCCGTAGGCGCCGAGGCCGAAGAACATGGCGTGGCCAAAGGAGACTAGACCCGTGACGCCGATGAGGAAATCGAGGCTCACGACGAGGATCGCCAGCACCATGACGCGGGTCGCGAACTTCACGCCATAGATGCCGGCGAATTGCGGCAGCAAGAGCGCCGCGACGAAAAGCAGCGCGAGCAGAATGACGACGGGTCGGCGGGGAAATTGCAGCACCTCACGCCCGCCCGAACAGGCCCCCCGGCCGCGCCACCAGCACGGCCGCCATCAGGGCATAGACCACCATGCTCGCGAACTGCGGCAGGAACACTTTTCCAAATGCATCAGCGAGGCCGATGAGCAGCGCGCCGGCAAAAGCGCCCTTGACGCTGCCGATGCCGCCGATCACCACCACCACGAAGGAGATGATGAGCACGTGCTCGCCGATGCCCGGATACACGCTCTCGATGGGGGCGGCGATCATGCCGGCGGCGGCGGCGAGCGCGACCCCGGCGGCGAAGACGAAGCGGAACAGGAGGCGCGAGTCGATGCCGAGCGCCTCCACCATCTCCGGGTTCGATTCGCCGGCGCGGATCATGCGGCCGACTTTCGTCTTCTGGATCACGAACATCATGGCGAGCGCGAGCAGGACGCAGATGCCGGCCACCGCCAGGCGATAGACCGGATAGCTCAAGACGTCCGACAACGGGATCGAGCCCGAGAGGTATGACGGGATCGGCACAGCGTGCGGCCGCGTGCCCCAGAGGATGCGCTGCAGCTCGTTGAAGATGAGGATGAGCCCAAAGGTGAGCAGCACCTGCTGCAGGTGGTCGCGGCTATAGAGGTGGCGGATGAACAGCCACTCGATCAAGGCGCCGAAGCAGAAGGCGAGCGGCACGCCGATCAGCAGCGCGACGAAGACGTCGCCGACGAGGCCGGTGAGCGTGAGCGAGAGATAGGCGCCGAGCATGTAGAAGGAGCCGTGCGAGAGGTTAATGATCCCCATCATGCCGAAGACGAGCGTCAGCCCGCTCGCGATCAGGAAGATCAGGAGCCCGTACTGCAGGCCGTTCAGGATCTGAATGAAGACGAGTTCCATGGCGCTCGGACGAGCGTGGCGCAAAATAATGGCGGGGGCCAGTGGCCCCCGCCCGGCATTGATCTGATTACGACGATAGCTTGCAGCCGGTGGTCGGGTCGGAGAAATCGGTCGCGACCGTCTTCACCAGCACGTTCTTGCCGCCCTTCAGCTCGCGCAGATAGAAATTCTGGATCGGATTGTGCGAGGCGGACAGGCGGAACGGCCCGCGCGGGCTCTTGAACGACGCCTTCTCCATGGCCGCGTGCAGCGCGTCTTGCTTCGCCACGTCGCCGCCGGCCGCCTTGAGGCCGACGTCGAGGAGCTGCATCGCATCCCAGCCTCCCACGGCATAGACATCGGCCGGCGTCTTGTAGGCGTCCTGGAACGCGGCGCGGAATGCCTTGTTCTCCGGATTGTCGACGTCATCGGCATAATGCAGGACGGTCTTGACGCCGTCGCCGGCGCTGCCAACCGCCGCCTCGATGCCATCGGTGAGGAAGCCCGGACCCCAAAGCGGGATGCTCGCTTTCAGGTTCGCCGCCGCGTAGTCCTTGATGAACTTCGCGGCGCCGCCGCCGGCGAAGAACGAATACACCGCATCGGGCTTGAGCGACGCGATCTCGGCGAGCGCCGCCTGGAATTCGACCTGCGGGAACGGCACGGTGATGTCCTTGATCACCTGACCGCCGCCGGCCTTGAAGCTCTCGGCGAAGCCGCCGACGGACTCGTCGCCCGCCCCGTACTTCCAGGTGAACGACACCACCTTCTTGATGCCGGCGTCGATCATCGCCTTGCCGGTGGCGAGCCCGACCTGGCTGTTGCCGAAGGAAGTGCGAAAGATGTTCTTGGCGCAGAGCTCGCGGGTCAGCGCGTTGACGCCGGCGTTGGGGATGAGCGTGGTGATGCCCACCTCGCGCGCGATCTTGGCCATGCCCATGGCGACGCCCGAGTGCACGGTGCCGCACAGGATGTTCACCTTCTCGCCCTGCACGAGCTTGGTGGTGAGCTCGGGCGCCTTCGGCGGCTCGGATTCGTCGTCGACCTTAACGAACACAATCTCGCGGCCGGCGAGCTTGCCGCCCTGCTGCTTGAGGTAGAGCTCCATCGCCCGCGTGATGGCCTCGCCGAGCTGGGCGTAGGTGCCGCTGTAGGGCAAGAGCAGGCCGACCTTGATCGGGCCCGTCTGCGCGAACGACGGACGGACGAAAGGCGACGCCAGGCTGATGGCGCTGGCACCAGCCGCGAGCTCGAGCACGCGGCGGCGGGAAATCCGGTTGGTCATGCGTTCCTCCCCAGGTGACCGCGCGACGATTTGAATTCCTACCGGCGCGCTTATTCTGGCATCAAGTATAGTGAAGGTCGCCTCCCCGGCAAGCGGGAGAACGTCAGCGGAAGCCGGGGTTTCAGCCGGCCCGGCGCGTCCCGACGAAGGAGCGTTCTACGCCGCGGCGACCTTGCGCAGGAACGCGTCGACCGCGCTCTCGAGCTTGCCCGCCTGCGAGGTGAGCTCGCTCGAGGCCTCGAGCACCTCGGAGGCCGAGCGGTTGGTTTCCTTGATCGCCACCGTCACCGTCGTCATGTTGGCGGTGAGCTCGGTGGCGCCGCCCGCCGCCTGCTGGACGTTGCGGCTGATCTCCTGGGTGGAGACGCTCTGCTCCTCCACCGCGCTCGCGATCGTCGCGGCGAAGCGCCGGATGTCGTCCATGACGCTCTTGATCGAGCGGATCGCCTCCACCGTCTCGGTGGTCGAACCCTGAATCGCGCTCACCTGCGCCGCGATTTCCTCGGTGGCCTTGGCGGTCTGATGCGCGAGCGTCTTGACCTCGGCCGCCACCACCGCGAAGCCCCTGCCCGACTCGCCGGCGCGCGCCGCTTCGATCGTGGCATTGAGGGCCAACAGGTTGGTCTGCTCGGCGATGGAGCGGATCAGCATCACCACGTCGCCGATCCGGTTGGCGCCGTCGGCGAGCTGGCCGACCAGCTGATCGGTCGACTGCGCCACCTGGGCGGCGCGCGCCACCACCTCGTTCGCCTGCGCCGCCTGCTCGCTGATCTCGCGAATCGAGGCGCCGAGCTCTTCCGTCGCGGCGGCGACCACGTGCACGTTCGACGAGGTCGCCTCCGATGCCACCGACACTGCGCGCGCCTGTTGGTCCGCCTCGCCGGCGATGGTCGAGAGCGTCCGGGCGGTGGTTTCCATGCGCGCGATGTTGCCGGTCACCGCGCCGATCACCCCGGTCACGGTGGCGCGGAAGCCGTTGATCATCTCCTCGATCAGCGCGGCGCGGGCCCGCTGCGCCGCCTGCTCGGCCTGCTCGCGCCCGGCGAGGCCGCGGCGCTCGATCTCGCCGGCGCGGAACACTTCGAGCGTGCGCGCCATCGCCCCGATCTCATCGCGATCCTTGATCGCCGGGACCGCAAGCTCGACCTCGCCGGAAGAAAGCCGCCGCATCGCCTCGCCGATCGAGGTCAGCCGGCGGATCAGCCGGCGCTGGACGTAGAACACCCCGATTCCGGCCGCCACCAGCACGCTGATTATCGCGACGATCACGAGAAGGGTACGGTTGCGGTCGAGATCGCGGACGAGTTGGGCGGTGCCCTGCTTCATGCCGCCCTCGGCTTCCACCACTAGCGCCGACACGGCGGCGTCGAGCTCGCGCTGGATCTCGGTGTTCTCCGTCACGGTGCGGTCGGCTCGCCGGTCGGCCACCAGCTCCTTGCCGCGCAGCGCGAACACGCTCGCCGGGCCTTGCCCGAAGGCAAGAAGTGCTGCGGCGAGCTTCTTGATCTCGCCGTCGGCGAGCGTCGCCGAGGCCCTGGTGAGGTGGTCGGCGGCGGCGGCAAAGCGCTCCTGAATCGGCACCAGCGAGGCCGCTTCCTCCGAGATCGAGGCCTCGCCGATCAGGCTCGTGATCAGATGGCTGTACGCCGTGATCGCGAGCGCGTTGCGCAGCTCGTCGATCAGGTTCTGCGCCTGTCCCCGGCCGGGCTGGACCGGACGCTTGGCGGCCTCCTCGGTCTGCAGCACGAGATCGAAATAGGAGTCGTCCACGATCGGTGTCAGCTTCTCGCTGATGCGGGCGTGGGCCTTATGGACGGCGCCGAGCGCGGCGCTGAGATCGGCGCGCAGCTGCGAGCGCTCCGAGATCGCGGCCTCGAGCGCGCGCAGGTTGGCATCGAGCCGCTTGGACACCGCCTCGACGACCGCGAACGCGGGAGTGTCGCCGCCCGCTCCCCGGAGCCGCGCCATCACGATCTTCAGCTCGTCACTCTTGGCGGCGATCACCGCCGCCATGGTCTTCTGATCGGCCGCGACCTTGGCGCTCACGAAGCGGGCGGCGGCGGTCGACATCTCGCCCGAGGTCAGCGACAGGCGCATCGCGTCGGTCATCACCGGCACGTCGCGGTCGGCGATGCGGTGGAAGCTCTGCTCGGTGGCGGAGAAGGAGACGATGGCGACGGTCGCGGCGACGACGGTCAGGAACGCCACCGCGCCGAACGCGAGCTGAAGCTTCGCGTTGACACCGAACGCCGCGCGCCGCCGGTTGGCCCCCGATCCCCCAGGCATCTCTACATCGCCAGCTTCTGCACGGCTTTGAACGATCCGTTGGGTTGGATGACGGTCAGGAATACTTGATCGAGCCCTTCGTTCTTCTCCGGTCCGAAGGTCATGACGAGGCCGCCGATATCGAACATGCCGCTCTGCTTGATGGTCGCGAGCAACCCCTCGCGCGTGGGGCTGGGCCCCGTCTTCTGTAGCGCTGCGATGGTCAGGCGGCCGACGAGATAGCCCTCGAGCGAGACGAACTCGGGTTCGGCGGCGGCGTCCACGGCTTTGATCGCGGCCTGGTATTCGGCCACGACCTTCAGACTCGTATCCCACGGAAACGGGACGACCTGCGATACGATCACGCCCTTGCCCTTGGGGCCGAGCTCGCTCGCGAGCGCGCTCGCGCCGACGAACGAGATGTTGATGAACACCGGGTTGAACTCGATCCGGCGGGCGATCTTGATGAACTCGGCGGACGGCTTGTAGGGCCCGACCATGACCACCGCCTCGGGCTCGACGCGCCGGATGGTGAGGAGCGCCGTCTTGACCGCGATCGTGTTGCGCTCGAACGTGCCTTCGGCGGCGAGCTGCAGGCCGCGCTTCTCCATCGCCTTCTTCACGCCGTCGAGGCCGGCGCGGCCGAAGGTGTCGTCCTGGTAGAAGATCGCGATCTTCTTGATCTTGAGATCCTCGGTGAGGTGCTTGATCCACGACTCGGCCTCGGCGGCGTAGCTGGCGCGGATATTGACGACGTTCTCCAGCCGCGGATTGCGCAGGAACCCGGCGCCGGTGAACGGACCGATGAAGGGCACCTTGGCCGCCGTCGCGATCGGCTGGCTCGCGTTCGAAGTCGGCGTGCCGACCGGCCCGATCAACGCGAACACCTTTTCTTCCTCGATCAATTTCTTGGTCTGGATGATGGAGCGCTCGGGCTCGTAGCCGTCGTCGAGGCTGATGAGCTTCAGCCTGCGGCCGTGCACGCCGCCCTTTTTGTTGATCTCGTCGAAGGCGGCGAGGATGCCCGATCGCATTCCCTGGCCGAGCGCCGCCGCCGGGCCCTCGAGCGCGGCCGCCTGGCCGAAGAGGATCGCGTCGGCGGCGACGCCGTCCTCAGCCGTGGCCGGCATCGTCGAGGTGAAGGCAAGCGCGCACAGGGCGAGCGCCGCGGCCGTACTTTTGTGTACGTGAAGCCACACGAATTCACCTCAAGGTGATGATTTGGCGCGGGTACTAAAGTGTGGGATTAGGCTGAACAAAAGGTTAATCGGCCGCAAACCGCCGCGAACGGCGGGCCCGACGGCGGGCGCAGGCAACGGCCGATCAGGATTTTGACGAAGCAGCGAGATGGCGCACCGGAGAGGATTCGAACCCCTGACCCCCAGATTCGTAGTCTGGTGCTCTATCCAGCTGAGCTACCGGTGCGTGCGCCGCATGCAGCCCAAAATTTCGTGAAATGCCGACGGCGCCGGGACAAATACGCGGCGCCACCCCTATTGGCAAGGGTGCCGAGCCGCCTTAGCGGGTACGCGCCGCCTCCGCGAGCGCCCGATTCTCGACACGAATGCGCAACGCCAGCATGACCGCGTTCGCGAGCGAGAAGACGATCGCGTAGCCGACGAGGCCGAAGGCGAGCGGCACGATCGCGATCTCGGCCGCCACCACCCAATAGTTGGGGTGGCGCAGCCAGCGATAGGGTCCGGTTCCCACCAGCGGCTTGCCCGGCAGCACGAGCACGCGCGTGGTCCAGCGCCGCCCGAGGCTCG
>DATNNN010000238.1:0-6047 GCA_035601815.1 Xanthobacteraceae bacterium
CCTGATGCGCGAGGGCCGCATCCCCACCGACTGGTTCGCCCGCCAGGTGGCGTTCGCCGACCGGCCCGAAGGCGACATCGACACGCTGTCGAACCGCATCGCCCAGGTGCGCACCTGGACCTTCGCCGCCAACCGCGCCGACTGGCTCGCCGACCCCGAGCATTGGCAAGGTGTCACCCGTGCGGTGGAGGACAGGCTCTCCGACGCGCTGCACGAGCAACTGGCGCTCCGCTTCGTCGACCGGCGCACCAGCGTGCTGATGCGGAGGCTGCGAGAGAACACGGCCTTGGATACCGCAATCGGCAAAACCGGGGACGTGGTCGTCGAAGGCCACGTGATCGGCCATTTGCAGGGCTTCGAGTTCATCCCCGACGCCGCCGCCGGCGGCGCCGACGCCAAGGCATTGCGCGCCGCGGCACAGAAGGCGCTCGCGAGCGAAATCGAGGCCCGTGCCAAGAAGCTCGCGGAGGCACCCCACGAATCCTTCGCGCTCGCCGCCGATGGCGTGGTCCGTTGGACCGGCGAGGCCGTGGCCCGCCTTGTCGCAAGTGACAACACGCTGGAGCCACGCGTGCGCGTTCTCGCCGACGAGCAGCTCACCGGCGCCGCCCGCGACGCGGTGCAGGCGCGACTCGATCTCTGGCTCAAGACGCATATCGAGAAGCTGCTCGGGCCGCTCACGGCGCTCGCCAAGGCCGAGGACGTCACCGGCATCGCCCGCGGCGTCGCGTTCCAGATCGTGGAGGCGCTCGGCGTACTCGACCGCGCCGGCGTCGCCGACGACGTGAAATCCCTCGACCAAACCGCACGCGGCAGCCTGCGCAAGCATGGGGTGCGCTTCGGCGCTTATCACGTTTTCCTGCCGGCGCTGCTGAAGCCGGCGCCGCGCGCGCTCAGCCTGATGCTATGGGCGTTGAAGCATGGCGGACTATCGCAGAAGGGGCTCGATGTGCTGCCGGGTATCGCCGCGAGCGGCCGCACCTCCATCGCGGTGGACAAGGAGATCGCCAAGCCCCTGTACCGGCTCATCGGCTACCGGGTATGCGACAGCCGCGCCGTCCGCGTGGATATTCTCGAGCGGCTCGCCGATCTCGTCCGCCCGGCGCTGAGCTGGCGGCCCGGCATGCCCGGCGACAAGCCCGCCGGCGCCGTGGACGGACGGAGCTTCACCATTACCGTCGCCATGACGTCGCTCGTCGGCTGCTCGGGTGTGGATTTCGCGTCGATCCTGCGCGCGCTTGGCTACCGCATGGAGCGCCGGCTGCCGCCGCCGGAACCGGCGGCGCCGGTTCGGGCTTGGGTGCCGGCGCGGGCTTGCGCCTATGTTCGTGCTCGCGCGGCCGGCGGTGACGCGCGCCGGCTGGACGGCCGGGACGCCAGACCTCGATCATCGCGGGCTCGGCCGGGGCTGCGACGATTTCCGCTGTCGCAGCAGGCGCGGCCGCGGCGATCGAATCCGGCGCCGCTTCGGCGGCAGATTCGGAAGCTGCCGGCTCGACGGCGGGTTCTGGCTCCGTAGCCGGTGCGGTCGCGACCGCCTGCGGTTCGATTTGAGCCGGCTGCGCCGGTTCCGGTAGCGCCAAGCGGCGCTCCATGCGGTAGCCGAGCGCGCGCAGGATCGACGCGAAATCCTCGCCCGAGCAGCCGACGAGCGACGTCATGGCGACGGTAATGGTGAAGCTCCGCCCGTCCACGGCGCCGGCGGGCTTGTCGCCGGGCATGCCGGGCCGCCAGCTCAGCGCCGGGCGGACGAGGTCGGCGAGGCGCTCGAGGATGTCCACGCGGACGGCGCGGCTGTCGCACACCCGGTAGCCGACGAGCCGGTACAGGGGCTTGGCGATCTCCTTGTCCACCGCGATGGAGGTGCGGCCGCTCGCAGCGATACCCGGCAGCGCATCGACTCCCTTCTGCGATAGTCCGCCGTGCTTTAGCGCCCACAGCATCAGGCCTAGCGCGCGCGGCGCCGGCTTCAAGAGCGCCGGCAGGAAAACGTGATAAGCGCCGAAGCGCACCCCGTGCTTGCGCAGGCTGCCGCGTGCGGTTTGGTCGAGCGATTTCACGTCGTCGGCGACGTCGGCGCGGTCGAGCACGCCGAGCGCCTCCACGATCTGGAACGCGACACCGCGGGCAATGCCGGTGACGTCCTCGGCCTTGGCGAGCGCCGTGAGCGGCCCGAGCAGCTTCTCGATATGCGTCTTGAGCCAAAGATCGAGTCGCGCCTGTACCGCGTCGCGGGCGGCGCCGGTGAGCTGCTCATCGGCGAGGACGCGCACGCGCGGCTCCAGCGTGTTGTCGGTCGCGACAAGGCGGGCCACGGCCTCGCCGGACCAACGGATCACACCGTCGGCAGCAAGCACGAAGGATTCATGGGCCGCCTCCGCGAGTTTCTTGGCACGGGCCTCGATCTCGCTCGCGAGCGCCTTCTGCGCCGCGGCGCGCAACGCCTTGGCGTCGGCGCCGCCGGCGGCGGCGTCGGGGATGAACTCGAAGCCCTGCAGATGGCCGATCACGTGGCCTTCGACGACCACGTCTCCGGTCTTGCCGATTGCAGTATCCAAGGCCGTATTCTCTCGCAGCCTCCGCATCAGCACGCTGGTGCGCCGGTCGACGAAGCGGAGCGCCAGCTGCTCGTGCAGCGCGTCGGAGAGTTTGTCCTCTACCGCGCGGGTGACGCCTTGCCAATGCTCCGGGTCGGCGAGCCAGTCGCCGCGGTTGGCGGCGAAGGTCCAGGTGCGCACCTGGGCGATGCGGTTCGACAGCGTGTCGATGTCGCCTTCGGGCCGGTCGGCGAACGCCACCTGGCGGGCGAACCAGTCGGTGGGGATGCGGCCCTCGCGCATCAGGTAGCCGTAGAGCGTGAACACGAGATCGGCGTGCGCCGCCGGCGCGATCTTGCGGTAGTCGGGGATTTGGCACACCGCCCACAGCTTCTCGACGGCAGCCGGCGACGTGGCGAGCGGGGCAATATCCTCATCCTTGGTGGCGCGCTCGAGCACGAGCACGTCGTCGGCGACCGGCGCGCGGGTGAGACCCTCCTCGCGCGGGCTCTTGGCGAGGCTCGCGAGCAGCGCGTCGAGAGAGCGGAAGTCGAGCTCGTCGTTCCGCCACATCAGGGTCGTCACCGGCTGGAACTCGTGGCTCTCCAGGCGCTCCACGAGCTCCGGCTCGAACGGCTCGCAGCGGCCGGTGGTGCCGAAGGTGCCGTCGCGTTGCGCCCGGCCGGCGCGGCCGGCGATTTGCGCCAGCTCCGCCGCTGACAGCCGGCGGAACTGGTACCCGTCGAATTTGCGATCGGAAGCAAAGGCGATGTGATCGAGGTCGAGGTTCAGCCCCATGCCGATGGCGTCGGTGGCGACCAGATAATCCACGTCGCCGGACTGGTAGAGCTCGACCTGGGCGTTGCGCGTGCGCGGCGACAGCGCGCCCAGCACCACCGCGGCGCCGCCGCGCTGGCGGCGGATCAACTCGGCGATGGCGTAGACCTCCTCGGCGGAAAACGCGACGATGGCCGAGCGGCGGGGCAGGCGGGTGAGCTTGCGCTCGCCGGCGAAAGACAGGCGCGAAAGCCGCGGGCGTTGCACCACGTTGACGCCCGGAAGAAGCTTCTCGACCAGCGGCCGGATGGTGGCCGCCCCCAGCACCATGGTCTCCTCGCGTCCCCGCCGGTTGAGCATGCGGTCGGTGAACACGTGGCCGCGCTCGAAATCGCCGGCGAGCTGCACCTCGTCGATGGCGACGAAGGCCACATCGAGGTCGCGCGGCATCGCCTCCACGGTGGAGACCCAATAGCGGGCGTTTTCCGGCTTAATCTTCTCCTCGCCGGTGACGAGGGCGACGGATCCGGCGCCTACGCGCTCGATCGCGCGGTTATAGACCTCGCGTGCGAGCAACCGCAGCGGCAGGCCGATCAGCCCCGACGAATGGGCGAGCAGCCGATCGATCGCAAGATGCGTCTTGCCGGTGTTGGTCGGCCCCAGCACGGCGATAACGCCGCGCCCGCGCCGAAAGGGCGGAGCCGTGGACAGGGGAGAGGACATTTTTACACGGCTGCGCCCTCGGTTACCGCTCTCTGTACCATATCGCGACGGTTCTGGGCCGCGACGAGAGCGGACGGAAAGAAACGGAACGGGGCTCGAACGAATCGCGTCCGAATCGGTGACTCGGCCCGAGTCCGACTTCGTTCGCGTCTACGGCTTGGGGGTTGGCACGGTCCACCCACGACACGTATGACGGCTGGTGAACGTTCGGCATGATCACCGGCGAATTTCCGTTAATGCGTGTAGCGGCACGATCCACTACCGCGTCGCCGGCTGCGACGCCTGGCGCTTGCTCGCCTCGGCGGAGAATTGCGTTGCCTGCACCACGAGGGGGCCGAAGGTGGTCACGAGCGAAACCCGGACCGGCACCAGCACGCGGCTACCGGCCACCGGGCCGAACCAAGCCTCGATCGTATGGTTGTCGGCGAGCGTTATCAGATCCTCGCGTCCGCTGCGGTGGCCGGCGACGGGCCGGTAGGCGATGTGACAGACGACGAGCTTTCCGGAGTAGCCTTTGACGTCCTTGGCGGTCTCCATCCGGTCGTAGCTCATGACCAGGTCGTAGCGCTGCCGGCCGTCGAACACCGGGACCGTGCGATTGCAGGCTTCCGGCCGGAGGAGATCGCCTGTTCCCGATATCGGCAGGATTGCCGCGCTGCCGGGATCGACCACGCCCTTCTTGTGCTCGGGGGTGAGGGGCACGCGGTCGCCGCCGGGAGAGGGCGGCGGCTCGGCGCTGAAGTCCCGCACCACGTTCGCCGCCATGGCGATGCGGACGTTGTCGGTCTTGCTGCCGCGGGTCGAGTTCAACGTGAAGCTCGTGGGCACGACCTTGCCGGCGGCGATCTGACCGCCGGCGGTTGCCGAGCCTTCGCCGGAAGCGAAGAGCTGCAGGATGCCGGCCACCTTACCGCTGGCCGAACCGGAATAGCCTTCCTCGCTTACATCGAGGGTCCACGTGCCGGTGCCGACGGTGATGCCGGCAAGCGTGATCTTATATTTCGCCTCGAGCCTGCCGTCAGCGTGCGCGGGCGCGACAAGGCAAGCGAGTGCCAGAAAGGCGTGTAACGGACGGATGGACATGACGCCTGGCTGTGTGCGGATTTGTTGTTTGTGGCGGCGTTCAACGACTCCGCCACCTCCATCCTACCGGAAAGTGAGCAACCGAGATACCCCGGGTTGCGGACGGAATATGCCGGAACTGTGGCCCCAAGCTTGACGCTCGCGTGAGCCCTCACTAAGACCTGCCCCTTCGGAAAGGACCCTCCATATGTCGCGGCGTTGTGATCTCACCGGCAAGGGCGTTCTCGTCGGCCACAAGGTGAGCCATTCGAATATCAAGACCAAGCGCCGGTTCCTGCCGAACCTGTGCAACGTCACTTTCACCAGCGACACGCTCAAGCGGCGGGTGCGCCTGCGCGTGAGCGCCAACGCGCTGAAGTCGGTCGACCACAGGGGCGGCCTCGACGCCTTCCTGCTGAAGGCCCGCGACAAGGAGCTGTCGCGCAAGGCGCTCGGCCTCAAGCGCCAGATCGAGAAGACGCTCGCGCCGGCGAGCTAGAGCCGGCCTTCGCTCACCGCCGGTTGAAGGCGAACTGCAGCAAGATCGTCCGCTGGATAGGCGAGAAGTTGTCGTCCGAGACGATCGTGATGATCGTCTCGCCGGCGGCGTTCTTGTGCACGCCGATTCCCTCCATGTTGTCGATCTCGTAGCCGAGGTCGGCTTCGATCAACACCCGGCCCACGATCAGCGCACCAGGCTTGATCTCGCCGAGGGGGATCGCGCGGATGCGCATGCCGGCGCCGGAGAGAAAGCCGAAGCGGCGCTCCAGCACCAGAAGCTCGCCCTCCGTCACCGTGGCGTCGGTTACGTCGAAATCATCGTTGCGGCGGAGCGTGAACGTCCCCGGCGTCGGGCCGCCGATAAGGAACGCCAGGATGTTGCCGGCACGGTCGAGGCCGCGCTCCGATATCGCGATTAGGGTGCCGGCCAACGGCCTGCCGGCCGGC
>DATNNN010000239.1:0-8417 GCA_035601815.1 Xanthobacteraceae bacterium
TCTTTCGCGGTCGCGATCCCACCCACAAGACGTCCCCCATGGCGCGCAAGAAGATTGTATTGATCGGCGCCGGTCAGATCGGCGGCACACTCGCGCTACTCGCCGGCCTCAAGGACCTCGGCGACGTGGTCCTGTTCGATATCGCCGAGGGTATCCCGCAGGGCAAGGCGCTTGATCTGGCGCAGGCTTCCGCGATCGAAGGCTTCGACGCCAAGATCGCCGGCACCCAGACCTACGAGGCGATCGAGGGCGCCGACGTGGTCATCGTCACCGCCGGCGTGCCGCGCAAGCCCGGCATGAGCCGCGACGATCTCATCGGCATCAATCTCAAGGTCATGGCCCAGGCCGGCGCCGGCATCGCCAAGTACGCGGCCAAGGCCTTCGTCATCTGCATCACCAATCCACTCGACGCCATGGTGTGGGCGCTGCAGAAGTCATCGGGTCTGCCCAAGAACATGGTGGTGGGCATGGCGGGCGTGCTGGATTCGGCGCGCCTGCGCTATTTTATCGCCGACGAGTTCGCAGTGTCGGTGGAAGACGTCAGCGCCTTCGTGCTCGGCGGCCACGGCGACACCATGGTGCCGCTCATCCGTTATTCCACCGTCGCCGGCATTCCGCTTCCCGACTTGATCAAGATGGGCTGGACCACCCAGGAGCGCGTCGACGCCATCGTCCAGCGTACCCGCGACGGCGGCGCCGAAATCGTGAATCTGCTCAAGACGGGTTCGGCGTTCTATGCGCCGGCATCCTCCGCCATCGCCATGGCGGAGAGCTATCTCAAGGACAAGAAGCGCGTGCTGCCGTGCGCCGCGTGCCTCAACGGCGAGTACGGCCTGCGCAATGTCTACGTCGGCGTGCCGGTGGTGCTCGGCGCCAAGGGCGTGGAGCGGGTGGTGGAGATCGAGTTCGACAAGGCCGAGCGCGCGATGTTCGACAAGTCGGTGGCGGCGGTGCAGGGCCTGATCGACGCCTGCATCAAGATCGCACCCGACCTCGGCAAGTGACCGCAAGCTTGGCCGCGCCCGGCGCGGCGCGTACGCTCAGCCCATGAATATCCACGAGTACCAGGCGAAAGCAGTGCTCGGCGGCTTCGGCGTGCCGGTGCCGCGTGGATTCCCGGCGATGTCGGTGACGGAAGCCGTGAAGGCCGCCGAGAGGCTCGGCGGCCCGGTCTACGTGGTGAAGGCGCAGATCCACGCCGGCGGCCGCGGCAAGGCGGGCGGCGTCAAGGTGGTGAAGGCATTGGACGACGTGGAGCGGGAGGCAAAGCGCCTGCTCGGCTCCGTCCTCGTCACGCACCAGACCGGCCCCGCGGGCAAGAAGGTCGAGCGGCTGTACGTGGAAGATGGCTCGTCGATCGCGCGCGAGCTCTATCTCTCCATGCTGGTCGACCGCGAGACCTCGCGGGTTGCCTTCGTGGTGTCGACGGCGGGCGGCATGGACATCGAAGAGGTGGCGCGGGAGCACCCGGAGAAGATCCTCACGCTCTCCATCGACCCCGCCACCGGCGCGATGCCCTATCACGGCCGGCGCATCGCCTACGCGCTCGGGCTCGCCGACGGCCTCGCCAAGCAGGCCGAGGCGCTGGTGGGCAAGCTCTATGCCGCGTTCGTCGCCAAGGACATGAGCCTGTTGGAGATCAATCCGCTCGTCGTCACCAAGGAAGGCCAGCTCATCTGCCTCGACGCCAAGGTGTCGTTCGATACCAACGCACTCTACCGCCACGCTGACATCGTCGGCTTGCGCGACCTCAGCGAAGAGGACGCCAAGGAAGTCGAGGCCTCCAAGTACGACCTCAACTACATCGCGCTCGACGGCAATATCGGCTGCATGGTGAACGGCGCCGGCCTCGCCATGGCCACCATGGACATCATCAAGCTCTACGGCGGTGCGCCGGCGAACTTCCTCGACGTGGGCGGCGGCGCCACCAAGGAGAAGGTGACGGCGGCGTTCAAGATTATCACCGCCGATCTGAAGGTGAAGGGCATCCTCGTCAACATCTTCGGCGGCATCATGCGCTGCGATGTGATCGCCGAAGGCGTGGTGGCGGCGGTCAAGGACGTGGGCCTGCAGGTACCGCTGGTGGTGCGGCTCGAGGGCACCAACGTCGATCTCGGCAAGAAGATCATCGCCCAGTCGGGCATCAACGCCCTCACCGCCAGCGACCTCGACGACGCGGCGCAGAAGATCGTCACGGCGGTGGGGAAGAGCTGATGGCCGTCCTCGTCGACAAGAATACCCGCGTCATCTGCCAGGGCTTCACCGGCAAGAACGGCACGTTCCATTCCGAGCAGGCGATCAAGTACGGCACCAAGATGGTGGGCGGTGTCGCGCCGGGTAAAGGCGGCGCGACGCATCTCGGGCTGCCGGTGTTCGACACCGTCGCCGAGGCACGCGCCAGGACCAACGCTGATGCCTCCGCAGTCTACGTGCCGCCGGCGGGGGCCGCCGACGCCATTCTCGAGG
Organism: Xanthobacteraceae bacterium; assembly: GCA_035601815.1. Taxonomy (GTDB): domain Bacteria; phylum Pseudomonadota; class Alphaproteobacteria; order Rhizobiales; family Xanthobacteraceae; genus DATNNN01. Next base: position 2,467 of record DATNNN010000239.1, read on the forward strand.
CCATCGCCGCCGAGGTGCCGCTGATCGTCTGCATCACCGAGGGCATCCCGGTGCTCGACATGGTGAAGGTCAAGCGCGCGCTCGTAGGCTCGAAGTCGCGGCTCGTCGGCGCCAATTGCCCGGGGGTGATCACGCCGGGCGAATGCAAGATCGGCATCATGCCCGGCCACATCCACAAGCGCGGCAAGGTCGGCATCGTGTCGCGCTCGGGCACGCTCACCTACGAGGCGGTGTTCCAGACCACCGCCGAGGGCCTCGGCCAGACCACCTGCGTCGGCATCGGCGGCGATCCGGTGAAGGGCACCGAATTCATCGACGTGCTCGAACTCTTCCTCGGCGATCCGGAGACCGAGGCGATCATCATGATCGGCGAGATCGGCGGCACCGCCGAGGAGCAGGCCGCCCAATTTTTGAGCGACGAGGCCAAACGCGGCCGCAGGAAGCCGGTGGTTGGCTTCATCGCGGGCCGCACCGCCCCGCCGGGAAGACGCATGGGCCATGCCGGCGCCATTATTTCAGGCGGAAAAGGCGACGCGGAATCGAAGATCGCGGCCCTGGAGGCTGCCGGCGTCACGGTCTCGCCGTCGCCGGCGCGACTCGGCAAAACCCTCGCCGAGGTCACCAAAGCTTGATAAAACAAGGATAATTTCCACTGGCGGCGGTCCAAGATCACGACCATATCTAGTCCGAGCCGGCGGCCTCCGGGCGGCGCGGCTCTGGATTTGCAAGTCCGAAGAACAAAGCCCGGGTGCACCTTCAGATGTCGCGCGCTGAGCAGAACCAAGCCTTCCTCGATACCTCCTTCCTCTACGGGGCCAACGCCCGGTGGATCGAGGAGCTGTACGCCCGCTACGAGCAGGACCCGGCCTCGGTCGACGCCGGCTGGCGGGAATTCTTCAAGGCGCTGAAGGACGAGCGTTCCGACGTCATCCAGAGCGCCCGCGGCGCCTCGTGGAAGCATCCCAACTGGCCGGAAGTGGCGAACGGCGAGCTCGTCGCCGCGCTCGACGGCAACTGGATCGACGTCGAGAAGGCGGTCGGCGAAAAGATCAAAGCGCGCGCGGAGCACAAGGGCGTCGAGCCGAAGGCGAGCGACGTGCAGCAGGCGACCCGGGACTCGGTGCGGGCGCTGATGCTGATCCGCGCCTATCGCGTGCGCGGCCATCTCCACGCCGACCTCGACCCGCTCGGCATCCAGCAGAACGGCGAGCACGCCGAGCTCGACCCGCGCTCGTATGGATTTACGGAAGCCGACTACGACCGGCCGATCTTCATCGACAACGTGCTCGGTATCGAGTTTGGCACGCTGCGCGACATCGTCGCCATCCTGCGCCGCACGTACTGCCAGACCATCGGCGTCGAGTTCATGCACATCTCCGACGCCGCGCAGAAGAGCTGGATCCAGGCGCGCATCGAAGGTCCCGACAAGGAGATCACCTTCACCCGCGAGGGCAAGCGCGCCATCCTGCAGAAGCTTGTCGAGGCGGAAGGCTTCGAGAAGTTCAGCGACGTGAAGTTCACCGGCACCAAGCGCTTCGGCCTCGATGGCGCCGAGGCGATGATCCCGGCGCTCGAGCAGATCATCAAACGCGGCGGCGGGCTCGGTGTCAAAGAAATCGTACTCGGTATCGCCCACCGCGGCCGGCTCAACGTGCTCGCCCAGGTGATGGGCAAGCCGCACCGGGCGATCTTCCACGAGTTCAAAGGCGGCTCGGCCACGCCCGACGAGGTCGAGGGCTCGGGCGACGTGAAATACCACCTCGGCGCGTCGTCGGACCGCGAGTTCGACGGCAACAAGGTGCATCTCTCGCTCACCCCCAACCCGTCGCATCTGGAGATCGTGGATCCCGTGGTGCTCGGCAAGGTGCGCGCCAAGCAGGACCAGCACGGCGACAAGCCCGAGGAGCGCGTTTCGGTGATGCCGCTCTTGATTCACGGCGACGCGGCGTTCGCCGGCCAGGGCGTGGTGGCGGAGTGCTTCGGCCTCTCCGGCCTGAAGGGCTACCGCACCGGCGGCTCGCTCCACTTCATCATCAACAACCAGATCGGCTTCACCACCGACCCGCGCTACGCGCGCTCCTCGCCCTATCCGTCGGACGTCGCCAAGATGATCGAGGCGCCGATCCTGCACGTGAACGGCGACGATCCCGAGGCGGTGGTGTTCTGCGCCAAGGTGGCGACCGAGTTCCGGCAGAAGTTTCACAAGCCGGTGGTCATCGACATGTTCTGCTACCGGCGCTTCGGCCACAATGAGGGCGACGAGCCGTCGTTCACCCAGCCCTTGATGTACCAGAAGATCCGCGCGCACCCGTCGACGCTCGAGATCTATGGCAAGAAGCTCGAGGCCGAGGGCGTGGTCACCACCGGCGAGCTCGACAAGATGAAGGCCGACTGGCGCACCCGGCTCGAGGCCGAGGTGGAGGCGGCGCAAAGCTATCGCTCCAACAAGGCCGACTGGCTCGACGGCCGCTGGTCGGGGCTGAAGTCCGCCGGCGACTTCGAGGATCCGCGCCGCGGCGACACCGGCGTGGCAACCGCGACGCTGAAGGAGATCGGCCACAAGATCACCGCGGTGCCGCAGGGCTTCCACCTGCACCGCACCGTCGCCCGCTTCCTGGAAAACCGGCGCAAGGCGATCGAGGCGGGCGAGGGCATCGACTGGTCCACCGCCGAGGCCCTCGCTTTCGGCTCGCTCTTGCTCGACGGCCATCGGGTGCGCCTGTCGGGTCAGGACACCGAGCGCGGCACGTTCTCGCAGCGCCATGCGGTGCTGATCGACCAGGAGAACGAGGAGCGCTTCACGCCGCTCAACGCGTTGCGCGAGCCGCAGGCGCGCCTCGAGGTGCTGAACTCCATGCTCTCCGAGGTGGCGGTGCTCGGCTTCGACTACGGCTACTCGCTCGCCGAGCCGAACGCGCTCACCTTGTGGGAAGCGCAGTTCGGCGACTTCGCCAACGGCGCCCAGGTGGTGATCGACCAGTTCATCTCGTCGGGCGAGCGCAAGTGGCTGCGCATGTCGGGCCTGGTGATGCTGTTGCCGCACGGCTACGAGGGCCAGGGCCCCGAGCACTCGTCGGCGCGGCTCGAGCGCTACCTGCAGCTCTGCGCCGAGGACAACATGCAGGTGGCGAACTGCACCACGCCCGCCAACTACTTCCACATCCTGCGCCGGCAGTTGAAGCGCGACATCCGCAAGCCGCTCGTGCTGATGACGCCGAAGTCGCTGCTCCGTCACAAGCGCGCGGCGTCGCGCCTCGACGAGATGGGGCCGGGGACGAGCTTCCATCGCGTGCTGTGGGATGACGCGCAGCTGCAGCCGAACCGCGGCATCAAGCTCGTCGACGACGGCAAGATTCGCCGTGTCGTGCTGTGCTCGGGCAAGGTTTATTTCGACCTGTTCGAGGAGCGCGAGAAGCGCGGCGTCGACGACATTTATCTCATGCGCGTCGAGCAGCTTTTCCCGTTCCCGCTCAAGGCGATGGTGTTGGAGCTCATCCGCTTCCCGCAGGCGGAGGTGATCTGGTGCCAGGAAGAGCCGCGCAACATGGGCGCCTGGGCTTTCGTGCAGCCGTACCTGGAATGGGTGCTGGAGCAGACCCGCGCCAAGAGCAAGCGGCCGCGCTACGTCGGCCGCGCCGCCTCGGCGTCGACTGCAACCGGAATCATGTCGAGCCACCTCAAGCAGCTCAAGACGTTCCTCGACGAGGCGCTGGGCTGAGGTAGGTTAGGGGTATCGGAGAGGGTGATGGGAATTGAAATCCGTGTGCCGACGCTCGGCGAGTCGGTGACCGAGGCCACCATCGGGCGCTGGTTCAAGAAGGCGGGCGAGGCGGTCGCCGCCGACGAGCCGCTGGTCGAGCTCGAGACCGACAAGGTCACGGTTGAGGTGCCGGCACCGGCCTCCGGCGTGCTCGCCGAGATTTCGGCCAAGGATGGCGAGACCGTCCAGGTCGGGGCGGTGCTCGGATCGATCAACGAAAGCGCCGGCGGCAAGGCCGCGGCGAAGCCGGCCGTGCCCGCTCAGCCCAAGGCCGCGGCTCCGGCACCTGCCAAGACCGCACCCGCACCTGCAAAGCCCGCCGGCGACGCGCTCGCGCCGTCGGTGCGCAAGCTCGCCGCCGAATCCGGCGTCGATCCCGCGACTCTTTCCGGCTCGGGCAAGGACGGCCGCGTCACCAAGGGCGACATGTTGTCCGCGGTCGCCGGTGGTGCTTCGGCTTCAGCCACACCGACGATGGCGCGCAGGTCTTCCGACGCGCCGCTCGAGGAGCGGGTGCGCATGACGCGGCTGCGCCAGACCATCGCGCTCCGGCTGAAGGAGGCGCAGAACACCGCCGCCATGCTCACCACGTTCAACGACGTGGACATGAGCGCGGTGATGCGGCTGCGCAGCGAATACAAGGACTCCTTCGAGAAGAAGCACGGTGTGCGCCTCGGCTTCATGGGCTTCTTCGTCAAGGCGTGCGTGCAGGCGCTGCACGATGTGCCGGCGGTCAACGCCGAGATCGACGGCGGCGACATCGTCTACAAGAATTACTACCACATCGGCGTCGCCGTCGGCAGCGACAAAGGCCTCGTGGTGCCGGTGGTGCGCGATGCCGACAAGCTCTCGCACGCCGGCGTCGAGAAGACGATCGCCGAGCTCGGCAAGAAGGCGCGCGACGGCAAGCTCGGCATCGAGGATCTGCAGGGCGGCAGCTTCACCATCTCCAACGGGGGAATCTACGGCTCGCTGATGTCGACGCCGATCCTGAACGCGCCGCAGTCGGGCATTCTCGGCATGCATCGCATCGAGGAGCGGCCGGTGGTGCGGGAGGGCCAGATCGTGGCGCGGCCGATGATGTATCTGGCGCTGTCCTATGACCACCGCCTCGTCGACGGCCGCGACGCGGTCACCTTCCTGGTGCGGGTCAAGGAAATCATCGAGGATCCGGCGCGGCTGGTGCTAGATTTGTAAGCGTTGCTCAATTATAAATTGTGCCCGGTAATATCCGGTAATATCAAGCCGGGGCAAAGAGGATGAATCCAGATCAATTCGAGCGTCTGATTCACGCTATAGACAGCCCAAACTGGGCCGAAGTCGCGACCCTAGTTATTTTTCTCCTCAGTATGATCGCCGCTGTCGTGACGATTCTGTATGCGCGCGCCCAATTGCTGGCCGATCATGAAAGGTCGAGGCGGCAATATGCAATCGAAATGTGCATTAAATGGTCTAACTTTACGGCACCGGAAACCAGTAGCGTCACTCGCTTAATTGAGACTTTGGACGACACGCAATGTACTGCGATTGTAAATTTGACGAAGTTAGAAATTGAGGCCAAGCATAAGGATCATTTGATAAATATTCTCGAGCTTCGATTTCCAGAAATTGAGCGACAATTGGGCGGAATGCTCGACAAGTCGAAAAAAGAATACATTATTGATGGACGCTACCTGCTCTACATCCGGTATATTGCCGTTCGATATTTGAACATGATTGAATCGATTCTGGTTTCGTGGTCGAGTGGCGTGGCGGACAAGCAAGTCATCGAGAGAGAATTTAGTTTCCTCTACGATCCGACCAGAGCCAGATCTGCAATGGCGCGCTTTCGAGAGAAGCTTGGCGCGGGTAGCCATCCCGCGTTGGACAAATTTTTAGAAGTGCTGAAGGAAAGATCAAAGCCTGCTGTCGAGGATGTAACACGTGAGCCTCTTGCGGCGCGAACAAGGAAGTCTTTGAATACGGGCCGCACTTAATCTAACACCGGATTTGAATGCCCTACGATCTCGTCGTCATCGGCTCCGGTCCCGGCGGCTACGTGTGCGCGATCCGCGCCGCACAGCTCGGCCTCAAGACCGCGGTGGTGGAGAAGGACAAGACCTTCGGCGGCACCTGCCTCAACGTCGGCTGCATCCCGTCGAAGGCGCTGCTCTACGCTTCCGAGCTGTTCGAGGAGGCCGGCCACAAGTTC